>CAMPJI010000010.1 GCA_946886865.1 uncultured Lysobacterales bacterium
CTCTGTGGCGACCCCGACACGATTCGAACGTGTGACCTTCCCCTTAGGAGGGGGATGCTCTATCCAGCTGAGCTACGGGGCCGTGGCCGGGACGGACCCGGTCAGCCCCGGGATTTTCGCATGGGGGCGGTGTCGGGGGCCAATCGGCCCCGCAATCAAGGCGCCGGGTGGGTGGAGCTGCGGGATACCCACCGCTTCCATCCGTCAGCCTGGCGTCGCGGCCGGGGCGCAGGACCCGAGGCGGTTTTGGAGGTGCCAAGCGTCCCGGTTGATGGGTATTGCGTTGGTCGACCCCTCCTACGGCGCTGCGGGGTCGACCAAGGGCGGCCGCCGGAACGCATAGACCACCGCGCCCAAGGCCAGCGCCGCACCGCCCATCAGCAGGTTGCCCACGCTGGCGCTGGCCAGCAGCGCCAGCGACAGGACGATCGCGGCAACAGGAATCAATGGCCCGCCGGGCAGGCGCAGCGCGCCCGGGCGGTCCGGGTGCCGGCGCTGCAGCGCGATCGCCGCGCATGCGGTGGCCACGTAGGCGAACAGCCGCGCGATGACCGACAGCAGCGCCAATTGCACGAACGACCCTGTCAGCGCCAGCAGCACGGCCAGTGCCGCCTGCAGCACGATCGCCACCACGGGCGTGCGCCAGCGCGGGTGCAGGCGCGCAAGACCGCGCGGCAGGTAGCCGTCCATCGCCAGCGCGTACATGTAGCGCGGCCCGAACAGCATGGTGTTGAAGTTGGTGCCGAGGATCGAGATGGCCGCGCCGACGGTCAGCAGCAGGGCCGCGCCGTTCCCGGCAAACCCGGCGGCGGCCTCGGCCAGCGGCGTCTCCGACTGTGACAGGGTCGGCAGCGTGCCCTGCGCCACCAGCTGCACCAGCACGTACAGCGCGGTGACCAGCGCGATCATCGCGACCAGCGCGAATGGCACGTCGCGGCGCGGGTCGCGGTACTCGCCGGCCGCGGCCGGGGTGTTCTCGAACCCGGCGTAGGCGAACAGCAGCAGCAGCGCGGCCTCGCCCAGGCGCGCCGGCTCGTCCAGGGGCAGGCCGTCCAGCCGCACGGCGGACCAGTCCATGTAGGCCAGGCCGACGACCACGAAGAACAGCAGCGGCAGCAGCTTGGCGATGGTCAGGGCGACGCCCGCTCGCGCCGCGGTGCGAACGCCCACCAGGTTGATCCAGGTGAGCAGGCCGAGCGAACCCACCACGATGGCCGCGTGGCCCATCCCGCTGGCCGCCCACGGCCAGAACAGCGACACCGCCAGTGCCAGCCCGTTGCTGAGCGCCGCGGCCACGGTGACGCGCGTGATCAGCGTCATCCAGCCGGTGAGGAAGCCCGCGAACGGCCCGAACGCCTCGCGTGCGTACAGGTACGCGCCGCCTGGCTGGTCGAAGTGGCTCGAGGCCTGCGCGTAGCACAGCACCAGCAGCGTGACCGCCAGACCGGCGGCGAGGATCGCCCACAGGCTGGCCCCGCCCAGCAGCAATGCGGCCGCAGCCGGCAGCAGGTAGATGCCGCTGCCGACCACGTCGTTGATCGACAGGCCGACGATCTGCCAGCGGCCGACCGCCCGGACCAGCCCGGTGGCCGGGTCGACTCCGGCGGGAACCCGATGTGCGGGCGACGCGGGCGGCTTTGACATGCGGACTCCTGGCAATCAGTGAGGGGGCGTTGCGGAATGCGAAGCCGGTCAGTCGCCCGCGGGAGCGGGCAGACCCCAGGCGGCGTGGAACCGGGCGTGCTCGGCCTCGGGTAGCAGCACCAGCAGTGGCCGTGCCGCCGGGTCGAGCCAGGCGAGCAGCGCCTGCATGTGGTCGGCGTCCATTGCCGTGCAACCGGCGGTGGGCGTGTCGGGTGTCTTCCAGACGTGGGCGAAGATGCAACTGCCGCCCTGCGGCACGGCGGCGGTGTTGTGCTCGATCACGAAGCCCTGCACGTAGCGCCCGTCGCCATCCTTGTGCAGGTCGCGACGCATCGGCTCGGTCGATCCCTCGATCGCGGCGGCACCCACCTCGTCCACGTTCACGATGCGGTTGTAGAGCGTGGAGCCGGGTACGTCGATGCACCAGTCGCCGCCGGTCATCGGCGCGTACGGCAGGGCGGTGTCGGCGGTCTCGCCGTAACCGAACGCGGTGCCGATCGCGAACACGCCGGCCGGCGCGCGCCCGTCGCCTTCGCGCTTGACCGGTGCACCGGCCACGTCGGGATGCCGCCCCAGGCCCCATGCCGCGCCGGATCGACCGATGATGGCAGGCCAGGCGGCGCCCACGGGCTGCCAGCGGTTTCCGCTGCGTTCGTAGCGGCGCACCGTGGCCTGGCTGGCGTCCCAGCCGGGCGTGGTGACCAGCACCAGCTGGTTCGATCCGGCCGTGGGACGCGGCGATGGCGTGGGCCGCCCGGCGCACGCGGCAAGCGCAAGAACCGCTGCGGTGATCAACCATCGGGTGCGGATACGGGGGGCGGCGTTCATCGGTCGCATGGTCGTGGGCTCGGATGCAGGCGGGTTAGCGGACATCGGCCGGCCGCACGATGGCGGTCGCGCGATCGACGTAGGGCGTGCCGTCATCGAACACCAGTCCGCGCAGCGAGGTCACGACCACACCGTTGAGGCCAAGGCGGACGACGTCGCCACCGGTGCCGCGTTGGCCGCCGCCGTGGATGTCATGGATCACGAACGGTTCCCCGTCGGCATGGCCGATGACCATCATGACGTGGCCGGGGACGTAGACCAGGTCGCCCACCTCCAGCGCGCCCATTGCGACGTCGCGGCGGACCGCATCGCCAAGTCGGTCGACGGCGAGCACCGGGCTGCCGGCCTGGTCACCGGTGTTGCGCGGCAGCACCAGCCCCATGCTGGCGTACACCTCCGACACGAAGCCGCTGCAATCGCGCGCGTTGTAGTCGTGCCCCCAGCCGTAGCGCTCACCGAGGAACTTGAAGGCCTGGCCGATCAGGTGCCGGCGTGTCAGCGGCAACGGTCCATCGGCCGTGTCGGCGCTGCGGGGCAACAGCGCCGGGTGCAGCACCAGGCGTCCGGCACCATCGCGCACCGGCAGTTCCACCGCATGGCCGCTGGCGGGGTGCTGGCCGTTGAGCGGGCCCTGCGCCGGCGCGACGGCCAGCGGCACGCGGGTGCCCATGTCGAGCTGGACGGCGGACACCGCCGGCGCCTCGGGGGTGAACGCGGTATGCACCGCCGCGCCCGTCACCAGGCGGTAGGGCGCCCGTGCGCCGTACGCCAGCACCGTCCCGGCGTCGCCCTCGGCGACGTCGCGGGTATCGATCCATGCCGCGTAGCGCTGACTGACGACAAACAGCCATCGCCCGTCGCGGCTGGCGTGTGCGATCACCACCGGCGTGCCCGGGAACAGGGCGCTCTCCTGGAAGCGGTCGATGTCGGTGTCGCCCGGCGTGCTGAACACGCGCTGGTCGGTCGGGAACGTGCGCAACGCCGCGCGGCGCACGACGAGGCCGTACCGCGTGGTCTGGCGGGCCGGGATCGTGTCCAGCGCGAGGGCGTCGATCAGGCGGTCGAGCGACCGCGGTGCCAGCCGGCGACCGGACGCATCGAAGCGCGCCGCGGCCGGTCGGCGCGAGACCGCCTCGATCCAACCGCGCACCTGTGCGCCCTGCAGCTCGGGGCCCAGCGCGGCCAACGCGTGCATTGAGGGGTCTTCGCGCAGCAGGCGCGCGTTCTGGCGGGCGATCGCATCGGGCGTGGCGAGGGGCCGGTCGGCCTCCGGCGCGCGTCCGATCCAGTACGCCGCGGTCCAGCGCGCCGCGTCGTCCATACCGGCAATCGTCGGTACGGCACGGGTCGCGTCGGAGCGTGCCGGCGAGCCCGCCGCGGCGCCCGCGAAGACCAGCAGGGCCAGCACCGAGGCCAGGATGCACGGGGCGGCAATGCGGCGGGAAAGGCGGTGGACGGCAACGGCGTCAGGCATGCGGTCGAGCATAGCGCGCATACGAAAAGCCCCGGCGTCTGCGCGACGCCGGGGCCTCCGGTATTCGATTGGTGGAGCGGAGGAGGATCGAACTCCCGACCTTCGCATTGCGAACGCGACGCTCTCCCAGCTGAGCTACCGCCCCACGTGGGCTGGGATTCTAGCGGCCACTCCGCGGTGGCGCCAGCCCGGCCCGGGCGGTGGGTGCCGGTGCAGCTTCAACCGCAGTCGGCGGGTGGGTGCGTGGACCGGGTGCCGATTGCCGCCGAAGCCGCTCCGTGTACACGTGTGGCGGGGCTAGCGTTGCAGCAACGGGGCCAGCTGCGGCTCCAGCGTCTCCCGCCGCCATCCGGCGAGCGCATCGGGCCACTCGCCCTGGTCCAGCAGCGCTTCCAGCCATCGGCGCGAGGCGAGCACGCCGTCCGGCAGTCCCAATTCGGCACTGCGGGCGGCGACGGCGTCCTGGAGCTGCCGCAGCGCCTGCTTGTCGCGGCGCTCCGACACGCTGGCGTCCGGTGCGTCCACCTCGTCGGCCAATGGCGTCTGCAGCGCAGACCAGATCGCGTCGGCCAGCTTGCGCGGGGCCTTGGGGTGCGCGTCCAGCTGCGCCTGCAATGCGGCGATATCCGCGGGAGGCACGCGCGCGATCGCAGTCGCCAGCTCGTTGTCGAGGATCCAGGTGCGCGGGCGGTCGTTGTCGCGCGCGTACCGGTCGCGCCAGCGCAACAGGCGGACCAGTCGCCGCTGCGCACCCAGGTCGAGGAACTGCGCGCTGCGCAGCGAGAGGTGCGGCCAGCGCTCGACATCGTCGCTGTCGGCATTGGCGAGGATGCGCTCCGCATCCTCGGCCAGCCACGCGCGCCGGCCGAGGCGGTCCAGGTCGGCCTCCAGCACGTCGTGCAGCTCGAACAGATGGCGCACGTCGTCGGCGGCGTACTCCAGCTGGGACGGCGACAGCGGCCGCCGCATCCAGTCCGAACGCGTCTCGCCCTTCGCCAGCGCGATGCCGGTGACGCTCTCGACCAGACGCTGGTAGCCCATGCCGCCGGCGATACCGGCCAGGGCCGCCGCCAACTGTGTGTCGAACAACGGCCGCGGCACCGCATCGCAGGCGTGCTTGAAGGCGACCAGGTCCTCGCTGGGGCTGTGCATCACCTTGAGCACGCGGGTGTCCGTCAGCACAGTGGCCAGCGCGTCGGCCATGCCCGGGACCAGCGGGTCGACCAGCAGGATGTCGAGTCCGTCACCGGTTTCGATCGAAATCTGCACCAGCGCCAGTTGCGGCCAGTACGTGCGCTCACGGATGAACTCGGTATCCAGCCCGATGCGGGCGGGCGGCGTCGCGAAGCGCGCCACGAGGTCGGCGGGGTCTTGGATCCAGCGTGGCACGGGAGGGGGCACCGGGGTTCACGGGCAGGTTGCCGGGGCGGGCGACAATAGCCTACTTTCGCCGGGCCGGCCGACCGGCGGCGCCGGTCACGGGGCGGTCCACGCACGGTGGTCCGGCACGCCGCGCGGTGCATCAGGCCCAGTTCTCCGGAGGACGTTTGCGCCCATCCCCCACTGCCATCGTCTGGATGGGCCTCGCGCTGGCGGTGCTGATGGCCGGCTGTGGGCGTGACGGCAACGGCCAGGGCGATCCCGTGCAGGCGCCGGAGGCCGCGCAGTCGCAGGTGCGAGCGCCGATCGTCACGATCAGCGCGGATCAGGCGGTCTCGCCCGTGGCGCCGTGGCCACTGCCGCCGGTGGCGGTCGCTGACGGCGGTGTCGATGCGCTGCGGACGCAGGCGGCCGAAGCGCTGGATGCCGGACGCCTGTTCGACGACGCGCAATCGGCCCTGCCGTTGTATGTGGCGCTCGCGCGCCACGACCCGGACGACCTGGAGGCCAAGGCGGGCCTGGAGCGCGCCCTCGCGGCGCTGGTGGCGCGCGGCGATGCGGCGCTGGGTGCGATCGACCGCAATCCCGCCGCGTTGCGCACCGCGCACGAGATCGGGGCGGTCGCGCGCACCGTGGCACCCGATCACGTGCCGGTGGTGCGCTACCTGTCCCGGCTGGACACCGTCGACCAGGCCCAGCGCGCCAACCGGCTGGGAGAGGAGGCGCTCAATGACGGCCGCATCGGTGAGGACGGGCAGGCCGGTGCGCTGACTCGCTTTCGTGAGGCACTGGAGCTGCGGCCCGGCGATGTGCGCGCGATGCAGGGCATCGCGGCGTCGGAAAGCGCGTTGATCCGCCGCGCGGAAGTGGCGGCCGAAGACGATGATTTCGCCGGCGCCGAGCGATGGCTGCAGGCGGCGGCCAAGGTGCGGCCCGACTTCGAGACGGTTCCGCATGCACGCGACCGCATCGAACGTCTACGCGCGGCGCGGATCGGCGACCTGAGGGACACGGGGTTGGCGGCGCTCGGGCGGGAGGATGGGCTGGGCGATGCACGCGAGGCGCTCGCCGAGCTCCTGCGCATTGCGCCGCCGGGCGACCCGGCCGCGGTCCTCTTGCGTACCCGCATCGACCTCGCGACGCATTACGGCCTGTTCCGTCCCGGGCAGGCCTTTACCGATGCGCTGCGCAATGGCGGCCGTGGGCCGGAGCTGGTCGTGATCCCGCATGGCGCCTTCAGGATGGGGGCCGCCGATGCGGAAGCCGATGCGACGGACGCCGAGCGGCCTGCGCGCAATATCCGCTTCCCCCGTGGCCTGGCGGTGGCCCGGCATGAAGTCACGGTGGGCGAGTTCGGGCGGTTCGTCGCCGCCAGTGGGTACGAGCCGCGCGCCACGCGTCGCGGCTATTCCACCGCCTACGACGAGCGCAGTGGCAACCTGGTCCGGCGCAGCAACGTGGATTGGCGCAGCGATTACACCGGCGACCGTGCCGACCCGTCGATGCCGGTCATCCACGTCAGCGCGCAGGATGCGATGGCGTACGCCGACTGGCTTTCCGAGCAGACGGGCGAGCGCTACCGGCTGCCCAGCGAGGCCGAGTTCGAGTACGCGTTGCGGGCGGGCAGTACGTCGCGGTTCCCGTGGGGCGAAGGCGCGCCGCCCGATCGCACCGGCAACTTCACCGGTGCGCTGGACCGCTCACCGAGCGGACGGGGTTGGCGGAACGCCTTCGAGGGCTACGGCGACGGCGCGTGGGGACCGGCGAAGGTGGAGTCCTACCGCCCGGGTGCATTCGGCCTTCACGACATGGCCGGCAATGTCAGCGAGTGGGTCGCCGACTGCTGGCACGACTCCTACCGGCGCGCGCCGGATGACGGCCAGGCATGGGTCAATCCGGGCTGCCGCACGCGCGTGGTGAGGGGCGGATCATGGGCGAGTTCACCGGCGCAGACGCGTTCGGCGTGGCGGGTGGCCAGTCCGGCCGACACGACCAATGCCCGCGTGGGATTCCGTGTGGTCCGCGAGATCTGACACCGCGTTGTCGGGCGGTCTTCTGCGGCGCGACGGCACGGCGGCCGGATATCAACCATTTGACGAGGGCGGTGCGATGAGGATCGGATCGGTGGGGAGGCAGGCGCCGGCAGGTGGGCGCCGCCGGGGCTTTGGTGGCATGCGCTGGTGGATCCTCATCCTGTTCGCGGGGTATGCGGCGTGGTCGTGGTTCGGCAACGCCAAGGTCGACCCCTACACCGGCGAGAAGGCGCGCTACGGCGCCACGCCGGAAGAGGAGGTGCAGTTGGGCGCCCAGGCCTTCGACCAGGTGCTGGGCGATGCGCAGGCGCAGGGCGCGCTGATGCCGGCCGACGCACAGGTCAGCCAGCAGGTGCGCGAGATCGCACAGCGGCTGGTGGAGCGCGTACCTGAAGTCACGGCCGAGCTGGCCGCGCTGCACCAGCAGCCGGCACCGACCGACTACCAGTCGTTCCAGTGGGACGTGGCGGTCATCCAGTCCGACCAGGCCAACGCGTTCTGCCTGCCGGGCGGAAAGATGGCGGTCTACACCGGCCTGCTGCCGGTCGTGGAGAACGAGCACGGCATGGCAGTGGTCATGGGCCACGAGATCGCCCACGCACTGCTGCGCCATGGCAGTCAGCGCATGGCGCAGCAGAAGCTGGTGCAGATGGGCCAGGTCGCGGCCGGCATGGCGGTGGGCGGGATGGACCCGCAACAGCAGCAGGCGGTGATGGCGGCGCTGGGTGCGGGCGCGCAGTACGGGTTCGTGCTGCCTTACGGCCGCAGCCACGAAACGCAGGCCGATGAAGTCGGGCTGATGCTGGCCGCCGCCGCGTGCTACGACCCCAACGAAGCGGTGCCGCTGTGGGAGCGCATGGGGCAGATCGGCGGTGGCGAACGTCCGCCCGAGTTCGCATCCACGCATCCCGACCCCGCCAACCGCATGCAGACGCTGCAATCGCTGATACCGCAGGCGGAGCAGTTCCGGGAAAAGTACTGCCGGTGAGCGGCTGAGGGCCGTAGCAGGCAGATGGGACTCCGGCGCGTGGCCGCGGTCCCGGCCGCTCAGAAGCTCATGAACAGGCCGCCGTTGACCGGCAGGTTGGCGCCGGTGATGAAGCCGGCATCCTCCGCGGTCAGGAACGTCACCGCGCGCGCGATTTCGTGGGGCCGGCCGAGCCGTCCCACGGGCACGGACTCGACGATGCGCTCTCGCACCGCGTCGGGCACCGCCATGACCATGGCGGTTTCGCAGTAGCCGGGGGACACGGAGTTCACGGTGACGCCCTTGCGGGCGACCTCGCGGGCCAGTGCCATGGTGAATCCGTGCATGCCGGCCTTGGCCGCCGCGTAGTTGGTCTGTCCGAATTGCCCCGTCTGTCCGTTGACCGAACTGATGTTGACGATGCGTCCGAAGCCACGGGCCACCATGCCGGTGACCGCGTGCCGGCAGAGGTTGAACACGCCGTCGAGGTTGACCCGCAGCACGTCGTCCCACTGCGAGGGCGCCATGTTCGCCAAGCGGGTGTCCCGGGTGATGCCGGCGGCGTTGACAAGGATGTCGATGCCGCCGGACTCGCGTTCGACACGCTCGACCAGCGACCCGCACGCGGCGAAGTCCCCGACGTCGGCGGTTTCCAGTTGCACGTCCAGGTCCCGGGTGTGGTCACGGAAACGGGCCAGGCGTTCGCCCTCCACGGCGAGGTCGACCGCCACGACGCGGTGCCCCTGATGCGCGAGCGCCCTGCAGATTTCGCTGCCCAACCCGCCGACGCCGCCGCTGACCATCGCCACGCGCTGCGCGGTCCGCTGCGCGGTCCCCGCGACCACATCCACCGCCGCCATCAGCGCTCGCGCTTGTCGGTCTTGGGCTTGGTGGAGTTCGGGCTCTGTCCCACGCTGCCGGACAGGTTCTGCTGGAACTCTTTCCACATCGCCATGTTGCGTTCGGTGAGCTGGTTCATCATGGCCCACGGCGTCTGCCCGAGCATGCCGCCGACCTGCTTGCGGAACTGCTGCTGCTGGTCCAGGAACGCCTGCATCGAACGCTCCAGGTAACTGCCCATGAAACCCTGCAGCGAATCACCGTAGAAGCGGATGATCTGGCTCAGCAGTTGCGTGGACAGCATCGGTTCGCCGTCCTGTTCGTGCTCGGCGATGATCTGCAGCAGGACCTGGCGTGTGAGGTCATCGCCCGAACGCGCATCGCGCACTTCGAACTCCTCGCCGTCGACGATGAGCTGGCGTACGTCCTCGATCGTGATGTAACTGGAGATCTCCGTGTCGTAGAGACGCCGGTTGGGGTACTTCTTGATGACGCGCATCGAGGCCATGGAGCCGGGGCTCTAAATCGTGATGCTCCGCAGCATGGCGCAGGGGGGCGGACCTTGCAACTTCTGGCGGCAACGCCTTCAGGTCGCTCGAACGGCCCTTCGCACGGGTTGCGCGGATCGCGACCCGCGGCACGGGTGTGCCGGTGATCGCGGGCCGCGCCGCCGGGGCAGGGTGGCCGTGCGGGCCTACCAGCCCATGTACTGGCCACCGTTGGCCGACAGGTTCGCGCCGGTAATCCAGCCGGCTTCGTCCGGGATGAAGAAACCCACCGCGTAGGCGATCTCCTCAGGCGTGCCCAGCCGCCCGGTCGGGATCTGCGCAACGATCTTTTCGCGGATCTCCTCGGGCACCGCCATCACCATGTCGGTACCGATGTAGCCGGGCGACACCGTGTTGACGGTGATGCCGAACTTCGCGTTCTCCTGCGCCAGCGAAATGGTGAAGCCGTGCATGCCGGCCTTCGCTGCGGCGTAGTTGGCCTGGCCATACTGGCCCTTCTGGCCGTTGATGGAGCTGATCTGGATGATCCGGCCCCACTTGCGCGCGCGCATGCCTTCGATCACCGGGCGGGTGACGTTGAAGCAGGAGTTGAGGTTGGTGCAGATCACCTCGTTCCACTGTTCCGCCGCCATTTTGTGGAAGGTGGTGTCGCGGGTGATGCCGGCGTTGTTGACCAGGATCTCCACCGGGCCGATCTGGCGCTCGATTTCCTGGACGAGTGCCTGTGCACCCTCGGGCGATGCGACATCCCCCGGAGCGATCGCCACGTCCACGCCCTCGGCCTTCATCTTCTCCTGCCAGGCGCGCCCGCGCCCCTCATCGCGGTAGTTCGTGGCGACCTTGTGCCCGGACTGCGCCAGACGGCGGATGATCGACGTGCCGATGCCACCGGTGCCGCCGGTGACCAGTGCAACTCGTGACTGCATGCGTGCTCTCCCTGGCCGCCCGGTGCGGCCCTGCCGCGCCTACTCTAGTGCCCGATCGTGAAAGGGCTGTTGTGCATCGCGGCGAGCGCGGATCCCTTACCCGGCACGAGCGCCATGTCGAACGCCACCTGGGCGGCGTGCAGGAAACCGCGGGCATCGGTGCAGCCCGCCACCGGGCGCAGGGGTTGGCCCAGCAGGCGCCACGCCGAGTGAAGCGCCGGCAGCGGATCGGCTGGGTCAACCGGCAGCGCCGCCAGCGACTTGGACAGTTTCCGGCCCTGCGCATCCACCACCAGAGGGAGGTGGGCGTAACGCGGCGTGGGCAGGCCCAGCGCCACCTGCAGCAAAATCTGGCGGGGCGTGGAATCGAGCAGGTCGGCCCCGCGCACGACGTCGCTGATCGCCTGCTCGGCATCGTCGACGACGACAGCCAGCTGGTAGGCCCACAGGCCATCGGCCCGTCGCAGCACGAAGTCCCCGACATCCCGGTCCACGGCCTGCTGCTGCGGCCCAAGCAGCAGGTCGTCGAACGTCACGCGGCTGCCGTCCGGAACCCGCATGCGGACGGCCGGCGTCTCGCGCACGCGTCCGGCGACGCAGGCACGGTGGATGCCGCCGGTGGCGGCCAGGTCGGTCCGGCTGCAATGGCACTCGAACGCCATGCCCGTCGCCAGCAGCCGGTCCATCGCCGCCCGGTACCGCGCGCCGCGCGTGCTCTGCATGACCACCGGGCCATCCGGCTCCAGGCCGAAGGCATGGAGTGCGGCCAGTTGCCGGTCGCGGGCTCCGGGCACTTCGCGCGGCGGATCCAGGTCCTCGACCCGGACAAGCCACGCACCCCCAGCGGCGCGCGCCATCAGCCAGCTGCCCAGCGCGGCGACCAGCGACCCCATGTGCAGGTCGCCGGTGGGCGAGGGCGCAAAACGTCCGCGGTAAGGCGGGGGCGGGTCAGAACGGGTCACGCGAGGGCGGCTTCCGGCATGCGGCCCGTCCGGATGGGGCCGAAGAGATTCACTTGAAATTCCATCGAGCCTGCCACATTTTTTCGTTCGACCGCGCATGGTGCGCGCGCAGGATGAGTCCCGATGTTCAAGCGTATTGCCCTGTTCCTGGCCACCAACCTGGCCGTGCTGGCCCTGGTCAGCATCGTCATGTCGGTATTCGGGTTGAACCCCGCCACCAACGCCGGCCTGCTGGTCATGGCCGCGCTGTTCGGTTTCGGCGGCTCCTTCCTGTCATTGGCGATCTCCAAGTGGATGGCCAAGCGCACGACCGGTGCCCACGTCATCGAGCAGCCGCGCAACGAGTCCGAGCAGTGGCTGGTCTCGACGGTACGCCGCCAGGCCGAGGCCGCAGGCATCAAGATGCCGGAGGTCGCGGTCTACGACGCGCCGGAGATCAATGCCTTCGCTACCGGTCCCAGCCGCAACAACTCGCTGGTGGCCGTGTCCACCGGGCTGTTGCGGGCGATGAACCGCGACGAGGCCGAAGCCGTACTGGCCCACGAGGTCAGCCACGTCGCCAACGGCGACATGGTCACCATGGCGCTGATCCAGGGCGTGCTGAACACGTTCGTGATCGTGCTGGCGCGCGTGGTGGGCCGCGTGATCGACGGCTACATCAGCGGCGGCCGCGACGGCGCGCCCGGGCTGGGCTACTACGCCATCGTATTCGTGCTGGACATGGTCTTCGGCCTGTTTGCCAGCATGATCGCCATGTGGTTCTCGCGCTACCGCGAGTTCCGCGCCGATGCCGGCGGTGCCAGCCTGGCCGGCCGCGACAAGATGATTGCCGCGCTGGAGCGCCTGTCCCAGACCTACGGCGAGAGCACCCTGCCCAAGCAGGTCGCGGCGTTCGGCATCAGCGGTGGCGTCGGCCACGGGCTCAGGAAACTGCTGATGAGCCACCCGCCGCTGGCCGAACGGATCCAGGCGCTGCGCGATGCGCCGGTCGAGGCCGTGCGCGGTCGCGTGGTGACCTGAACATCGAGGCTTCGGACACTGAAGAAGGCCCGCCATTGGCGGGCCTTTTCTTTTGGGGGATTCAGCAGGTTGCGAGGTGTCCCGATGTCGTCGGAGGCCGGCGCCTCCGCAACCTGCGCGGCTCCAGCCCCCGATCCGAAGGACTCACTCGAAGTCGTAATCCATCTCGGGCCCTGCGCCAGCCAGGAAGTGGCCCTGCGCATAGTCGATCCCGGCACCGAACAGCACCGTCATGCTGCCGGCGTCCTGTACGTACTCGGCGATCGTCTGCTTGCCGGCCTCGTGGGCCTTACCCGCGATCTCGCGGATCCGCGTCTGGTGTTCGGCATTGCCCGCCAGGTCGTCCATGAAGGACCGGTCCAGCTTGAGGAACGCCGCGTCGAAGTGGGTCAGCAGCTGGAAGGAGTTCAAGCCGCTGCCAAACTGCTCCAGCCCGACGCGCACGCCCATCTTGGCCACCGCCTGCTGGAACGTCTGCGCCGCCTTGAGGTGGGTGAAGACCTTGGACTCGGGGATCTGCAGCACCAGCAGGCTGCCCTCGGCACCGTGCTGGGCGAGCTGCTCGATGATGTGGTGCACCAGGCTGTCGTCCTGCAGCGAGACCTCCGAGATCTTCACAAGAAGGGTGGTGCGCTTGCCGGCGCGCAGGCGCTCGCCGATGACGGCGATGGCACGGCCCACCACCCAGCGGTCGATCTCCCACAGCAGGCCGTGCTCCTCGGCGATCTGCAGGAACGTCAGCGGCTGCACCAGCTCGCCCGGGTCGCCCTGCATGCGCAGGTAGCCGTCGTACATCTCGTTGGCGTCGCCGTGCAGGCTGATCAGCGGCTGGTAGTGCAGCACGAACCGGTCGCTGTCCAGCGCCTGGCGGATGCGCGTGACCCACGCCTGCACGCGCTCTTCCTCGGCGCGGTCGACGGCGCCGGGGTCGAAGATGTCGGCACGGTTGCCGCCCACGCCGATGGTCGACTGCAGGCCCTGACTGGCCTTGCCCAGTACCGAGGAGACGCTGGCGATCTTCTGGCCGATCTGCACGCCGCCGATGCTCACGGTGGCATTGAGCGAGCGGTTGCCCGCTTCCAGCACGCTGTCGGCGAACGCCTTGCGCACCGCTTCGGCCAGTTGCACGGTGCTCCGGTGGTCGCTGCCGCGCCGCATGACGGCGAACTGGTGCTCGGCGAAGCGGGCCACGGTGTCGTCCTCGCGCAGCGCCGTGCGAAGGCGCTCGGCGAAGGCGGCGACCAGTTCGTCGGCGGCGTCCAGGCCGATCTCCTGCAGCAGGCGTGCGTAGTGGTCCGGCTCCACCAGTAGGAAGGCGTGGTGGGTTGCGTTCTGTGCCGCGTCGGCCACGGCATCCTCCAGCGAACGCAGGAAGGTGGCGCGGTTGAGCAGGCCGGTCGCCTGGTCGCGCTGGCGCAGCTCCTCGACCTCGCGCGCCAGCTCGGGGTCGAACTCCTGCCGGCGCAGCACCACCTGCTGGCAGGCTTCGCCCTCGTAACTGGCGTTGGTGAACTCCATCACCGCGGGGAAACTGTTGCCGTCCAGGGTCCGGGCCTCGATCTCGTGGCGCGGGGCCACGGGCTCGCCCTTGGACATCTGCTTGAGCAGCTGCTTGAAGCCGTCCACGTGCGACGGCGCGATCATGTCCAGCAGCGACATGCCCTCGATCTCGTCGAACGATTCGAAGCCGAACATCTCCAGGTACGCCGCGTTGGCGCGGATGTGCATGCCCTCGTGGACATACGCGATGGGGTCGCGCGATGACTCGATCAGCGCGTCGCACCGGCGCTCGGTCTCGCGCACCTGGCTTTCCAGCCGGCGCAGGGCGCGGCGGGCTTCCAGGTCGGCCCATTCGGCGCGGATGGTGTCGTGCAGGTGGGCGGTGTGCCCCCGCAGCAGCACGCCGCGGGCGCCGATTTCGCGCGCCTCCAGCAGGCGGGCATCGTCGATGGCCTCGTGCAGGATCAGCACCGGCAGGTCCTTGCCGCTGGCGTCCACGTGCTGCATCAGCTTGGCCAGCGGCACGGTGGTGGCAACGGGCGAGGCCAGCACCAGGTCGGGCGGCTGGCTGGACAGCTGGGCGCTCAGTGCATCCTCGCTCTCCGGGCGCGTCGGGCGCACCGCGATGCCGTTGTTGCGCAGGCCGCTGACGATTCCTTCCGCTGCCTCGACGCTGTCGTCGACGATCAGCAGGCGCAGCACCTGGTCTTTGCCGAATTGCATGAAGCCTCCTGGGGCCGACGTCCTGAAGCCGGTAACGACCGGTCAGGGCCGGGGTTATGACATGAAGCGCACGCCTCCGTCCATGCGGCCTTTGGCTGTTTCAACGGCCGATCGCGGAGGAACTAGAGCGGGCGCTTGCCGGGGTCGCCGGCGACTTCCCGCACCAGCCGCGGCACGAGATAGCCTGAGAGCCGCGCTGCCAAGGCGGCGTGCAGGCGGCGCGCACGGGCGTCGTCCACCTCGAAGTGGGCTGCGCCCTGGACGCGGTCGAGCTGGTGAAGGTAGTAGGGCAGGACGCCGGCCGCATGGCCGCGCTCGCTCAGGTCGGCCAGTGCATCGACATCGTCGTTGACGCCGCGCAGCAGCACCGCCTGGTTGAGGAGCGTGGCGCCCGCGGCCCGGAGTTTCGCCAGTGCCGCGTCGACGCCGGCATCGAATTCGTTGGCGTGGTTGGCGTGCAGCACCACGGTCACCGGCCACGGCAGCGCGGCCAGCCATGCGATCAGGTCATCGTCGACGCGTTCGGGCAGCACCACCGGAAGCCGTGTGTGCACGCGCAGCCGGCGCAGGTGCGGCACGGTTGCCAGGGCGTCGGTGAGTTCGGCCAGCTTGGCGGTGGACAGCGACCACGGATCGCCACCGGACAGGATGACCTCGTCGATACCGGCATCGGTCCGGATCACGTCGACGGCGCCCCGCCACCCGGCGGCGGCGGCCGTCTCCTCGGCATACGGGAAATGCCGTCGGAAGCAGTAGCGGCAGTGGATCGCGCAGCTGCCGGTACTCACCAGAAGTGCCCGGCCGTTGTACTTGCGGATGACGCCGTCGGCGGCCTTGGCGGCACCGTCGCCCACCGCGTCGAGGCTGAAGCCGGGGACCGGGCGCATCTCCTCGTCCAGCGGCAGCACCTGCCGCAGCAGCGGATCGGTGGGGTCGCCGTGGCGCATGCGGGCCACGAACCCGCGCGGCACCCGCAGCGGGAACTGCGCGGCCGCGGCATCGGAGAGGGACGGGACGGCGTCGCCCAGGCCGAGCGCGTCGAGCAGTTCGCGCGGGTCGCGGATGCTGTCGCGCCACGCCTGCTGCCAACGCGGGCTCACAGGCGACGGCTGCAGGGGGAGGGGGGCTGCGGGTATCATGCCGGTCCGGTTTCGCTGGCGCGCGCCTGGCGCTGCGCAGCCCGACATTGTAGCCGCAGCGGCCCCACGGCCGCCGGCACCCCTGTTTCCACCTTTCCGCAGGAGCTGTACCGATGGCCAGCTATGGCATGAACGACGTCAAGAACGGGATGAAGATCCTCGTCAACAACGAGCCGTGCATCATCACCGACACCGAGTACGTCAAGCCGGGCAAGGGCCAGGCCTTCACCCGCGTCAAGTACCGCTTCATCAAGTCCGGCCGGGTGGTCGAGTTGACGATGAAGGCGACCGATTCGCTGGAAGCGGCCGACGTGGTCGATACCGACATGCAGTTCCTGTACGCCGACGGCGAGTACTGGCACTTCATGAATCCGGAGAGCTTCGAGCAGGTGCAGGCCGACGAGGCCGGCGTGGGCGATGCGCGCAAGTTCCTCAAGGGCGAGGAGCAGTGCGTGGTCACGCTCTGGAACGGCGTGCCGATCCAGGTGACGCCGCCGAACTTCGTCGAGCTCAAGATCACCGAAACCGATCCGGGCGTGCGTGGCGACACCTCGGGCGGCGGCGGCAAGCCGGCCACCCTGGAGACGGGTGCAGTGGTGCGCGTGCCGCTGTTCGTCAACCAGGACGAGATCATCAAGGTCGACACCCGCTCGGGCGAGTACGTCAGCCGCGTGAAGTGACGACCCGTAACGCCGTGCAGCGGTGATGGCGTCGCCGGATCGTCATCCCGACGAACGTCGCGATCCGACAGCGCTGTCCCTTCTCCCCGGGAGGAGGGGCGAGGCGCCGAGGCAACCCCTGAGTTTCGAATGAGATCGGCATGACCGAAGACCACACCCCCCAGACCTGCGACCTGTTGATCGAAGCCGGCTGGGTGGTGCCCGTCGAACCGCATGCCGTGGTGCTGGAAGACCACGCCGTGGCCGTGACCGGCGGCGTGATCCAGGCCGTGTTGCCGACCGACCAGGCGCGGGCCCGCTTCGCCCCGCGCGAGACGGTCAGCCGGCCCGAGTCGGCATTGATTCCAGGCCTGGTCAACGCGCACACGCACAACCCGATGACGCTGTTGCGCGGCATCGCCGACGACCTGCCGCTGATGGAATGGCTTCAGGGCCACATCTGGCCGGTGGAGGCGGCGGTGATCGGTCCGGAGTTCGTCGCCGACGGCGTGACACTTGCCATCGCCGAGATGCTGCGCGGCGGCACCACGTGCGCCAACGAGAACTACTTCTTCCCTGACGTGCAGGCGGCCACCTACAAGCGCCACGGCTTCCGAGCGATGGTGGGCCTGCCGGTGATCGACTTCCCCACCGCGTGGGCGAAGACGTCCGACGAGTACTTCGACCGCGCTGGCGAGGTGCATGACCAGTGGCGCGACGATGCACTCGTGTCGACGGCATTCGCGCCACACGCGCCGTACACCGTGTCGGACGCCAACTTCGAGCGCATCCGCATGCTGGCCGACCAGCTCGACCTGCCGGTGCACCTGCACACGCACGAGACCGCGCAGGAAATCGAGGACTCCCTGCGCGACCACGGCCAGCGCCCGCTGGCGCGGCTGGACCGCCTTGGGCTGGTGAACGACCGCCTGATTGCCGTGCACATGACGCAGCTCACCGACGCCGAGATCCACCTGTGCGCCGAGCGCGGCGTCAGCGTGGTGCATTGCCCGGAGTCCAACCTCAAGCTGGCCTCGGGGTTCTGCCCGGCGTGCGCGATCGAGCGCGCCGGCATCAACCTGGCCATCGGCACCGACGGCTGCGCCAGCAACAACGACCTGGACATGATCGGCGAGACCCGCACCGCCGCGCAGCTGGCCAAGGCCGTCGCCCGCGACGCCACCGCGCTCGACAGCGCTACCGCCCTGCGTGCCGCCACCCTGGGCGGCGCGCGCGCGATGGGCCTGGATTCGAAGATCGGTTCGATCGAGCCCGGCAAGCAGGCCGACCTCGCGTGCATCGACCTGTCGACGCTCGAAACACAACCGCTGCACCACGTGGTGTCGCAACTGGTCTATGCCAGTGGCCGGCACCTCGTGACCGACGTCTGGATCGGCGGCCATGCCAAGCTTCGCGGGCGCGTGCTGGTCGACATGGACGTGGACGCGCTCATCGCCAACGCGCGGCAGTGGCGCAGCCGGATCGCCGGCATCCATGCGTCCTGATACCAACCGTCCGGTTTGTGCCGTCACCGGTGCAGTGAGGGCGCCGCTGTCCGCTTCCATCCGATCGGACGCAACCCGCCGCCGGGCGTCCGGGATGACAGAGAGAGCCTCAACGTGACCGCATCGCAGCAGACCCCGTCCGACAACTTCAGCCAGGCCGAACTGGACAAATTCGGCGCGCTTGCCAACCGCTGGTGGGACCCGGACGGTCCCCAGAAGGCGCTGCACGCGCTCAACGCCCCCCGCGTGGAGTACGTGACCGAACGCGTCCATCTGGCGGGCAGCACGGTGCTGGACGTCGGCTGCGGTGGCGGGCTGCTGAGCGAGGCGCTGGCCCGACGCGGCGCGCGGGTGACCGCCATCGACCTGGCGCCCGAGCTGGTCAAGGTGGCGCGGCTGCACGGGCTGGAGAGCGGCGTGCAGGTCGACTACCGGCTGCAGGCGGTGGAGGCGTTGGCCGCCGAACAGCCCGGCACCTTCGACGCCATCACCTGCATGGAGATGCTCGAGCACGTGCCGGACCCGGCGGCGATCGTCTCGGCCTGCGCCACGTTGCTGAAGCCCGGCGGGCGGCTGTTCCTGTCGACCCTCAACCGCACGCCGGCCGCGTTCGCGCTGGCCATCGTCGGCGCCGAATACATCGCCCGCTTGCTGCCCAAGGGCACGCACCAGTACCGCGACTTCATCAAGCCCTCCGAGCTGGCCGCCTGGCTGCGTGCCGCCGGCTTGCAGCTTGAGGACGTCAGCGGGCTGATGTACGAGCCGTGGCGCAACGCGGCGCGGCGGATTTCGCGCACGGACGTGAACTACCTGGCCTGCGCGGTGAAAGGGTAGGGTGCCCGGCGGTTGCCGACGCGCGTTGCGTGGCAGTGCCCGCACACCGCCGGGACGAATCGCAGCTGAAAACGGTCCTATGGCACGCGCGCTCCTCCGGGAGCGGCCTTCGCCGCCAAAGCGCCGGGTCGGCGCAGGCCAGGCGCCGCTGCCGCGCAATCATCCGAACGTTCGACGCCGCTGTCGGCTTCCTCCGCAACGCTCCGATCCATTCCCGCTTCCCCGGTCCACGATCCCATGCCCTTTCCCTCCGTAGCCCTGTTCGACCTGGACGGCACCCTGCTCGACAGCGCGCCCGACATGCTGGCGGCGATCAACGCCATGCGCGCCGGCCGCGATGTCGGGCCGATGCGGCTGGACGATCTGCGCCCGCAGGTATCGAAGGGCGCGCGCGCGATGCTCTCGGTCGCCTTCCCCGAATGGGATGCGGAGGAGCGGGAGCGGCACGTCCCCGCCTTCCTCGATGCCTACGAGCGGGAGTTGGGCCGGCATGGCGGCGCGTTCGATGGCATCGAGGCGATGCTCGCCGAGCTGGAAGGCGCAGGCAGCCGCTGGGGCATCGTCACCAACAAGCCCGAATACCTAGCCCGGCAACTGATGCCCGCGCTCGGGTGGGAGTCGCGTTGCGCTGTGCTCATCGGCGGCGACACGCTCGCGGTACGCAAACCCGATCCGTTGCCGTTGGTGGTCGCGGCCGAACGCCTCGGCGTGGCGCCCCGGACATGCGTTTACGTCGGTGACGACGAGCGCGACATCGCGGCCGCGCGCGCGGCGGGCATGCCGTCGGTGGTGGCGCTGTGGGGCTATCGCCTGCCGGACGACGACCCGGTCGCCTGGCGCGGCGACGTGCTGGTCGAGCAGCCCGCCGACCTGTGCCACGCGGCGGCGTGGCCGGTGGCCCGGTGAGCGCGGAACGGCCGGGGTCGGCATTCGGCGCGGAACACGAAGCGCTGGAGAGCTTCATCGGCAAGTGGCGTGCACGCTGGCCGGAGTGGACCGTCGCCGAAGTATTCGTCCCGCCCGCACAGCGACCCGTGGCCCTGGCTTGGGCGGCATTGCAGCAGGAGCTGACCGACGCAGCGTGGGGTGGCAGCGACGCGCGCCCGGGTGAGGCGAAGCTGGCGTGGTGGGCGGAGGAGCTGGCCGGGTGGGGCCGCGGCATGCGCCGCCACCCCCTGGGGCTGGTCCTACAGGCGCGCAGTGCCCCGTGGCCGACCCTCGCCGCGGCGCTCCCCACATTGGCCGCCAGTCGCGAACGCCCGCGCGACCCCGAAGAGGCGGCGTCCGCATTGGCGCCCTTTGCCCGGGCGCTGACCATGATCGAGGACGCGCTCTTTGAGCGCTCCGACCGTGAACCGGCGCCGGATCCCGGCACCGTGGCCGCGGTCATGGCCTGCCTGCAGCAGGTGCGCTTCCAGCAGGCCGGCGATGCGCACGTGCCGTTGTCCTGGCGCGTGGGCGGCGAGGGTGGCGACGGCGGGCGCGAGCGCTGGGCGCACCATCTGCGGGCGCATTGGCCGCCGGCACGTGGCACCCGGCCGCGCCGTCTGTGGACTGCGCTGGCACGCGAGCGGATAACCCGCGGCGACGCGGCAATGCCCGTGCCCACGTGGCGCGCGCTGTGGCAGGCGTGGCGGGCGGCCCGGAACTGACCGTTGCAGCGCCCGGCCGGGGCACGTGGAGCCGGCCCGTTAGAATGTCTGGCGTTGCGAACCCGCCGCCGAGTCCCCACGTGTCCTGTCCATGAGCAATCCCAGCGCCCCCCGCCGCCTGCCCGATGTCGCCCACGAGGCGGCCGCGGCCGCGCGTCCGCTCGACTGGGTCGGCATGGCCAACATCGCGCTGCCGCTGCGCGTGGGCGGGCACGGTGGTGAACCGATCCAGGTGGCGGGCTCGGTGGACGTGTCGGTCGACCTGACCCGCGCCGAGGCCCGTGGCATCCACATGTCGCGCCTGTACCTGATGCTGCAGGATGCATTCGCCTCCGAAGCCGTGACGCCGGCGGGCCTGCGCCGTGTCCTGCAGTCGCTGGTCGATTCGCAGAAGGGGCTGTCGTCGGCGGCACGCCTGGTGCTGCGCTACGACCAGATGCTGCTGCGTCCGGCGCTGGCCAGCGGCAATGCGGGTTGGAAGCGCTATCCCGTCGAGATCGATGCCCGCCTTGTCGACGGTCACCTGCACCTGGCGCTGCGTTTCGCGGTCGAATACTCCAGCACGTGCCCCGCATCGGCGGCCCTGTCGCGGCAGATCAACGCCGAGCGCTTCGTCGAAGACTTCGCCGGCGCCCGCCCGATGTCGCCGGCCGTGGTGGGCGATTGGCTCGCGTCGGAGCGGGGGCTCGCCGCCACGCCGCACGCGCAGCGCAGCCGCGCCGATATCCGTGTCACCTTGCGGCCGCAATTCGACGAGCTGCCCCTGGCCGCGCTGATCGACGCCATGGAGAACGCCGTCGCCACGCCCGTGCAGACCGCGGTCAAGCGCGAGGACGAGCAGGCCTTCGCCCGGCTCAACGCCGAGAACCTGATGTTCTGCGAGGACGCGGCGCGCCGCGTGGCTGCCGCGCTGGCGGCCGATCCCCACGTCGAGGGGTTCGAGGCCGATGTCGCCCATTTCGAGAGCCTGCACGCCCATGACGCGGTGGCCCGTGTAACCGGCCGCGGCACCTGGGGCTGACGCCCGCATTGCGTTGATCGGCGTCCGCTGCCGGTTGCCTTCGACGAGCGGTGGCCGGCGGCAGACAGGCGTCGCATTCTGAACGTGCGACGCGTCACGCTGCCGTGTGCCTTGGGCTATTCTCGCCATCAAGGCACGATGCAGGACGGCTATGGGGAAGCCCTCGCGTCACTGGTTACAGGCCATCGCGGTGGTCCTCGCGATGGCCCTCGGCGTGCCTGCCCACGCGGTGACGCCGGACGCGCCGTTCGAACTGGCCCGGCTGGATGCCGACCCCGTGCCTGCACGCGTGCTGGCGGGCGAATTCGAGGACCGCTTCGAACCCGCGCCTGTCCACGGGGTGATCCGCGAGGATGCCGATGGCCCGCGCTGGTGGCGTCTGACGGCCGGTGTCACCACCCGTCCCGCCGGCCAACCGCAGCTGGTGGTCGCCTCGCCCTATCTCACGGTGATCGAAACCTGGCGGCCCGGTGAGGCCCTGCCCGTGCGACGGGCACTGGTGGGGCAGGGCATGGACCGCCTGCACGCCCCGCGTGCGCTGGTCGTGCCGCTGCCCCACGGGCTGCAGGCCGGGCAGTCGCTTTACCTGCGTGTGGACGGACGGGGTGCCAGCGTCCCCATGCGCGTGGCCATCCAGCCGTTGTCGGAGGTCCACCGCGCCGACCTGGTGCACGTGGCCTGGCGCGCGGGGGTGCTCGTGTCCCTGCTGGTGCTCGCGGTGCTCGCGTTGGGCTTCTGGATCGGTATCCGCGAGCGCAGCTATGCCTACCTCATGGCCACGCTGCTGGCACAGGTGGGGTACCTGGCCACCGTCGGCGGCGAGTTGAGGCTCTGGCCCGCGGCGGCCGAACTGCTCGGTACCGACCCCCGGACCGTGCGCCTGTTCGCGCTGCTGGCCGTGATTGCCGGCAACTTCTTCATCGGCAGCTACCTGGAACTGCGCACCCGCCAGCCGCGTGCGCAGCGCGTGCTGGACGGCTGCACGCTCGCGGCGGCCGTGCTGCTGGCCATCACGTTTGCGCTGGGGCCGCGCTGGGTGTCGATGGTGGGCAACATCGTGGTGCTGGTGATGGCGGGCACGGTGATCGTGGCCACCGTCAACGCCATCCGCCAGGGGTTCAGCACGGCCCGGCTGCTGCTGCTGTCGTCGCTGCCGCTGGCGGTGATGGTGTCGCTGCGAGTGGGGGAACTGCTGGGCGGATGGGTCAACCCGCCCTGGATGGCACACGCGTTCCCCGCGGCAATGGCGTTCTCCGGCCTGGTGGTGACCATCGGCCTGGCCGAACAGCTCCAGCAGCTGCGGCGGGACCGTGACCACGCCAGCCGGATGGCGTCCTATGACGCGCTGACCGGTGCGTCGTCGCGGCCGGCCATCGAGGAGCAACTGAAGACGGCCGTACGCGACGCGCATCGCCTGGACCGGCCGCTGTCAGTGGTGTTCTTCGACATCGACCGTTTCAAGCAGATCAATGACGTGCACGGCCACCGCATCGGCGACCAGTGCCTGCGGATCATCGCGCTGCGCACGCGCAACCGCCTGCGCACCTACGACCAGATCGGCCGCTACGGCGGCGACGAGCTGGTGGTGGTGCTGCCCGATACCGAACTGCATGAGGCGATGGGCGTGGCGGAAAACCTGCGTTCGGCCGTCAATTGCCGCCCGCTGTCGATGGACGGGGTGGTGCTGCAGGCGTCGCTCAGCATCGGCGTTGCCCAGTTGCAGCCCGGCGAGACGGCCGAGCAGCTGCTCGAGCGCGCGGACGCCGCGCTGTACGCCAGCAAGGCGGCCGGGCGCGACCGTGTCAGCGGCGGCACCCGCATCACCGGCACCCACAAGGCGACGCCGACGAACGAAGTCACGTCGTGACGCCGGCCGCCGGCCGCGTTACTGCGCGCCGGCGCGCTCCAGCATCAGCAGCGGGTCGATCCGTACGTCCAGCCAGTTCATGCCCCAGTGCAGGTGCGGGCCGGTCGCGCGGCCCGTCGCACCCACGGCACCAATGACCTGGCCCTGCTCCACGGAGTCGCCGACCTGCACGTCCAGGCGCGACAGGTGCAGGAAGTTGGAACTCACGCCGTGGCCATGGTCCAGCAGGACGGTCCCGCCCGTGAGGTAGAGGTCGGACTTGGCGAACGTCACCACGCCCGCGGCGGGTGCCTTCACCGGCGTACCGGTACCCGCGGCGATGTCCATGCCCGAGTGCGCAGATCCCGGCGAGCCGTTGTAGACGCGCTGGTTGCCGAAGCGGCCACTGATGCGGCCCTCGACCGGCCACTGGAAGGCCTGGGCGAATCCCGTCCGGGTGTCGTAGCGGGTGCGCGCGGCGGTCACTTCGGCCTGCTCGCGGCGGATGCGCTCGGCAACCGCCGGCGGCGGATCCACCGTGCGCGGTGGGACGCCGTCGACCCGCTCGACCGGCCAGTCGCGCGGGTCGACGGTCACCTGGTAGTTCAACCTGCGGCCATCCGGTTGGGTAATCGACACGGCCAGCGGCCCGGTCGCATCGCGGCCGACGCCGAACACGAACGTCCCGTACGGCGTGACGTGGAGCTGGCGGCCGTCGTATTCCACCCGCGCGTCGGCGGGGGCACGGCCAACCACGAGGCCGCCCTGCTGCACGCGGTCGGGCACGACGGTCACGCGCTCGGCGCGTGCGATCGGACGGCCGTCAGGGGGCAGCGCCGGTGGTCGGCCCGGTGCCGTCGTCTGCGCGGTGGCCGCGCAGGCCGCCAGTGCCAGGGGCAACAGGCTGCCAGTGCCCAGCCGGGTGATCGAGGCACGCCTCATCGGGCGAATGCCAGCCGCTGGCCCTTCGGCGAGCCGACCAGCTGCTGACCGTCCCACGCCAGCACGCCATTGACCCAGGTGGACGCGATGCGCGAATGGAACGTGCGGCCTTCGAACGGCGACCAGCCGCACTTCGACAGCACGTCCTCGCGGCGCACGGTGAACGGCGTGTCCTCCACCAGCACCAGGTCGGCGGCATAGCCTTCGCGCAGGAACCCGCGGCCCTCGACATCGAACAGTTGCGCCGGGGCGTGGGCGAACTTCTGCACCACCTGTGCGGTGGTGAGCCGGCCCTCGTGCACCAGCTCCAGCGCGGCGGTCAGCGCGTACTGCACCAGCGGCAGCCCGCTGGGCGCGGAGGTGTACGGCCGCTGCTTCTCCTCCAGCAGGTGCGGGGCGTGGTCGGTGGCCAATACGTCGATGGTGTCGTCGGCGACGGCCCGGATCAGCGCCTCGCGGTCCTCGGCGTCCTTGATCGCGGGGTTGCACTTGATGAGGTGGCCGAGCGCGGCGTAGTCGCTGCGGTCGAAGCGCAGGAAATGGATGCAGGTCTCGGCGGTGATCTGCTTGCGGCTGCCATCGCTGCGGACCATCGGGCCGGTCTCGAACAGCGCCAGCTCGTCGGCGGTGGAGATGTGCAGCACGTGCAGGCGGGTGCCGTGGCGGCGCGCGAGCGACAGCGCCAGGACCGTCGACTTCTTGCACGCCTCGCGCGAACGGATGTCCGGATGGCAGGCAGCGGGGATGTCGTCGCCGTACTTTTCCTTGTAGCGCGCGGTCTCGGTCTCGATCATCGGCGTGTCCTCGCAGTGCGTGATGATCGGCACCGGGGTGTCGCGGAAGATCGCGTCGAGCGTCTCGGGGTTGTCCACCAGCATGTTGCCGGTCGAGGCGCCCATGAACACCTTCAGGCCCGGCGTGGCCTTCGGGTCGATGGCTCGCACGGCCTCCAGGTTGTCGTTGCTGGCGCCCATATAGAAGCCGTGGTTGCCCCACACGCGTCCCGCGGCGCGGCGGTACTTGTCCTCCAGCGCCGCCGCATCGAGCGTCGGCGGGTTGGTGTTGGGCATGTCCATGAAGCTGGTCAGGCCACCCGCGACCGCCGCGCCCGATTCCACCGCCATGTCGGCCTTGTGCTCCATGCCGGGTTCGCGGAAGTGCACCTGGTCGTCGATCATGCCCGGCAGCAGGCGGCGGCCGGCCGCGTCGACCACCGACTCGCCGCTGCGCGCGGAGAGGCCGGTGCCGATCTCGGCGATACGGCCGTCCTCGATTCGCAGGTCGCCGTCGAACTCACGGCCCTCGTTCACCAGTCGGGCGTTGACGATCAGGGTATTGGGCATGTCGGGCCTCTGGATTGGGCGGATGGGGTGTACGTGTTCAGGGCGGCGGCACGGGATCGTGGCCGCCCGGGTGCAGCGGGTGGCAGCGCGCGATGCGCCGCATGGCGAGCCAGCTGCCGCGCAAGACGCCGAACCGCGCGATGGCCTGCATCGCATATTCCGAGCAACTGGGATGGAACCGGCAGCGTGGCCCGAGCAGCGGGCTGATCCAGCGCTTGTAGCCTCGCAACACGGCGATGAACAGACGGTCGATCACGGTGCCTTCAATGCCGTGCGTGGACGATGCGGGGCGGGGAACGTGGCGGCCCTGCAGCTGGAGTCGGGAGACGGGTGGGCCGGATCGCGTCCGGCACCCGCCCTGCGGTCGGAATCGACCCGGAAAACCTTGGCGATCGGCGTTCAAGCGCGGTTGCCGCAGGTGCCGGGGCAGGGTATAACAGCGCGCTTTCCCGTCACAAGGGAACAGAAGGATCAGCCGCTCGTGGCAGTGAAGAAACTACTCAAGAAGGCCGCCAAGGCCGTCAAGAAAGCGATCAAGCCGGCCGCAAAGAAGGCGCCGGCCAAGAAGGCGGCTGCGAAGAAGGCGCCCGCAAAGCCTCTTGCGAAGAAGCCCGCACCGAAGAAGGTGGCGGCCAAGAAGACTGTCGCGAAGAAAGTGGTCGCGAAGAAGGGGGTCGCCAAGAAGTCCGCGGCCAAAAAGCCGGCGGCCAAGAGCGTCGTGGCGAAGAAGCCGGTGGCCAAGAAGGCCGCGCCGGTGAAGAAGGCGTCGCCGAAGAAGGCCGCGCCCGCCAAGCCGACCGCCACGAAGGCAGCGGCCAAGAAGGCCGCGCCCTCAAAGGTCGCACCGAAGGCGGCACCCGCCGCCAAGACCGCCAAGCCGGGCATCGTCAAGAAGCCGGCCGCGCGTCCGGCCACCAAGACCGCTCCGGTCGAGAAGTCCTCCACCCGCGCAGCCTCGCCGCTGCCGGCCAAGCAGTCCGCATCGGCGGCGTCCGCCAAGACAGCGGCCGCCAAGGCGCCCGTTGCCAAGTCCGTCCCGGTCAAGCGGCCGGTCGGCAAGGTGGCGGTAGCCGTTGCCGCAAAACCGCAGGCACCTGCGCCGAAAGGCAAGGTGAAAGTCGTGCAGTACAAGACCGACGACGCCACTGGGCGTCCGATCCTCCCGTCCGGGTACAAGCCCGCGGCGGACGAGGAATACATGAGCCCGTTGCAGCTCGAATACTTCCGCCAGCGTCTGCTCAAGTGGCGGGCCGATCTGGTCGAGGAATCCAAGCAGACGATCGAGAACCTCAAGGACGAAGTCCGCGATGTCGGCGACGAAGCCGAGCGCGCGACGCGCGAGACCGAGAACTCGCTGGAGCTGCGCACCCGCGACCGCTACCGCAAGCTGATCAGCAAGATCGACAGCACGCTCAAGCGCGTGGACAGCGGTGACTACGGGTTCTGTGCCGACACCGGCGAGGAAATTGGCCTGGAGCGGCTGGAAGCGCGCCTGACGGCAGAGCGCACCATCGATGCGCAGGAGCGCTGGGAGCACCTTCAGAAGCAGATGGGCGACTGAGGTCGCGCATCATGCGTTCCTGACAGACCCCGCCCTGTGCGGGGTCTGTTGTTTTTGACGGTCAGTGGCACACGGCTGGGGCGCGCTGCGCCGAGGGTGGCCGTCCGGGGGAGGGCAATGCGGGGCCTGTCTCATTGACCTGCGGGCCGGTCGCAGGGCCAGGCACCCAGGTGCACGGGAGGTCGCGCAGCGCACCGGTTCCCGGTGCCTTGGGTTCAATGCAGCTCCCGCAGGTCCAGCCTGCGCAGCCTGGGCGCGAGCCGCGACGTAACGCCGACCACGGCCATCGTCATGAACCCGCCGAACACGACGGCCGGCACCAGCCCCAACGCCCGCGCCATCGTTCCGGCATAGAACGCACCCAGTTCATTGGACGAGCCGATGAACAGGCCGTTGATCGATGAGACACGGCCGCGCATGTCGTCCGGCGTGGCCAACTGCAGAATGGTGGAGCGCAGCACCACCGACACGCCGTCGCACAGCCCCGAGCCGAGCAGGAACGCGGCCGACAGCCAGAAGTGCGTCGACAGGCCGAAGCCGATGATGCACAGGCCGAAGCCGGCCACGGCGAACAGCAACAGCCGGCCCGCATTCCGGGTCGGGGGGCGCCGTGCGAGCCAGAGGCCGACCGTGACCGCACCGAGGGCCGGCATCGCACGCAGGATGCCCAGCCCCTCCGGGCCGTAGTGCAGGATCTCCTTGATGAAAGCCGGCAGCAGCGACACCGCGCCGCCGAGCAGCACCGCGAACATGTCCAGCGCCAGGGCGCCCAGCAAGATCTGGTGCCCGAACACGAACTGCAGGCCTTCGCGGATGCTCGCGAACACCGGCGCGCGCTGCAGGCGTATCGGCGGCTCGGTCACGCGCAGGGCGCCGACGGCCACGGCCGCGGCGACGGCCAGGCCGGTGGCGGTGCCATAGGCGATGTCCTTGCCGGCCCACCCGATCAACACGCCGCCGATCGCCGGGCCCAGCACCAGCCCCAGCTGGAACACCACGCTGCCCACGCCCGCACCGCGCGCGAACTGGTCGCGCGCCAGCACGCGCGCGAACAGCGCGTTGTAAACCGGACCGAGGAACGCGCGCACGACGCCGGTCAATGCGATCGCCATGTAGATCGGCCACGTGCGCGGCGCCTCGGCGGTACCCGTCGATATCCAGCCGCACGCCACCGCCACCAGGATGGACGCCGTCAGCGCCAGGCCCAGGCAGGCCACCAGTCCGAGTTTGCGCCGCGGCAGGTGGTCGACGAGGTAGCCCGCGAACGGCGCGGTGCAGAAGTAGGGCAGCACTTCGGCCAGCCCGATCAAACCCAGTGAGAACGGATCGCGCGTCAGTTCGTAGACATGCCAACCGACGGTCACCGCGACGATCTGGTACGACAGGATCGTGAGGATGCGGTAGCTCAGCAGGCCGATGAAACCGCGGTTGCGCAGCGGGCCCTGCAGCGGCGCTGACGACGCGGCCGATCCCGGCAGTCCGGCTTCGGGCGGGCCCGCAGGTCCGACCGGCGGGTCCGGAGGCGTGCCCGGAGGCGGGCTCACGCGTAGGCCCGGGCCCGCTCGCGGATGAAGGCCAGCAGCGCGGCCAGTCCGTTGCTGCGCGTCGGCGAGAGGTGCTTGGCCAGGCCGATGTCGGCGATGTAGTCCGCGTCGGTGGCGACGATGTCGGCGGCACTGCGGCCGGAGTACACGCGCAACGCGAGGTAGATCAGCCCGGAGACGATCGCGGAATCGCTGATGGCATGGAAATCCAGGCGCTCGGCATCACCCTCGGCGACGATCCAGACCATCGATTGGCAGCCGTGCAGACGGTGCTGCTCGGTCTTCCACTCCGCGGGCAGGTCCGGCAGCTTGCGCCCCAGGTCGATCAGGTACTGGTAACGCTCGGCCCAGTCGCTGAAGAAGGCGAACTCGTCCCGGATCGCGGCCTGCGCCTCGGTCGCGGTGGGTTCGATGGGGAAGGGGCTGGTGGGGGCGGCGGCAGTGTTCATTGCGATGCGATTTTACGCGTCGCGCCGGCGGCATGCGCGTCGCAACGCCTCCTTCCTCTGCCTGCCGGGGAGGTTGGGAGGGGGTGCTCTGAGCTTGCGTCAGTCGCGAAGCCCCCTCCCTGGCAACCAGAAGAGGGGACCCCATACGTGCACTTGGAGATCAGGCGCGCTTCCACCGAACGCCCTGTGGCGTGTCCTCCAGCAGCACGCCCTCGGCGGCGAGCTGCTCGCGGATGGCATCGGCGCGGGCGAAGTCGCGCGACTGCTTGGCGGCGATGCGCTCGTCGATCAGCGCCTGGATGCGGGCGTCGTCGTCGCTGTCCGCCCCGCGCGAAAACCACGCGGCCGGATCCTGCTGCAGCAGTCCGAGCGCGAGGCCGGCGCCGAGCAGTTCGGACTTCAGGCGTGCGCGCGCCTCCAGGGATGTCGCCTTGCGGGCCTCGCCTGCGATCCGCGCGATCTCGGCCAGCGCCTGCGGCGTATTGAGGTCGTCGTCGAGTGCGGCATCGATGGCAGCCGGGATCACCGCCGCGGCGTCCACGTCCGCGAGGTCGCGCAGGGTGCCGTACAGCCGGTCCAGCGTGCGCACGCTCTGCTCGATCAAGCCATCCGACCAGTCCAGCGGCTGGCGGTAGTGCGCCGACAGCAACGCGTAGCGCAACGCTTCGGGCGGATGCGCGCGCACCAGGTCGTGGACCTTCTCGATGTTGCCCAGCGACTTGCTCATCTTGGCGCCGCCGAAGTTGAGCATGCCGTTGTGCATCCAGAAGCGGGCGAACGGCTTGCCGCCGTGCGCGCACTCGCTCTGCGCGATCTCGTTCTCGTGATGCGGGAACTGCAGGTCGACGCCGCCGGCATGGATGTCGATGGTCTCGCCCAGGTGCGCGGCGGCCATCGCCGAGCATTCGATGTGCCAGCCCGGCCGGCCGCGGCCCCACGGCGAGTCCCAGCCGGGCAGGTCGTCAGTCGACGGCTTCCACAGCACGAAGTCGCCGGGGTCGCGTTTGTAGGGCGCCACGTCCACGCGCGCGCCAGCCAGCATTTCGTCGGTGTCGCGGCGCGACAGCTTGCCGTAGCCGTCGAAGCTGCCGACCGAGAACAGCACGTGCCCCTCGGCGGCGTAGGCGTGCTCCGATTCGATAAGGCGCTGGATCATCGCGATGATCTCGCCGATATGCGCGGTGGCTTCGGGCTCCAGGTCCGGCGGTGCCACGCCCAGTGCGGCCATGTCCTCGCGGTAGGCCCGGGCGAACCGCCCGGTGATGTCGCCGATCGGCACCCCGGCCTCGCGCGCGGCGGCGTTGATCTTGTCATCGACGTCGGTGATGTTGCGCGCGTACGCCAACGCGCCGAAACGCCGGCGCAGCAGGTCGGCCAGCACGCCGAACACCACCGGGCCGCGGGCATTGCCGATGTGCACGTAGTTGTAGACCGTCGGGCCGCAGACATACATCGTCGTACGCGCGGGGTCGGCCGGCTGGAACGGTTCGACCCGGCGGGTCAGGCTGTTGAACAGGTGCAGGCTCATGGACACGGCGGCGGCGGGACGGCCGGCCATTCTAGCCGCCGATGGCCCCGCATCAGGTGCCATGACAGGCACGATTCAGTCCGCAAGCCCCTGTTGCACCTACAATTCCGGGACTTGCCCGAGCCAAGAGCCCGATGCGCCGCCTTCTCCTGACGACCGCCCTGCTGATGTCCCTTGCCGCCGCGCCGTCGGTGGCCCAGCAGAACACCGTCATCCAGACCGAGAACGTGCGCTACGACTACGCGCACGTGCTGCGCGTGACCCCGGTCTACCAGACCCTGACCGCCACGCGGATGGAAGAGCAGTGCGACCAGTCGCCGCGTGCCGATGGCGGCGACCCCTCCCGCCTGTCCCGCGTGGTCGATGCCGTGCGCGATGCATTGGGTCGCGAGCAGTCCAGCCCCGGCTCCGATCCGGCCTGCCGGTCGGTACCCGTCGAGCGCGAGTTCCGCCGACCCATCGCCTACGACGTGGACTACGCCTACAAGGGCGCCAAGTACCGCTCGCGCCTGCCCGACGATCCGGGCAACCGCCTGCGGATCCGCGTGTCGGTCACCCCGGCGATCGCAGGCACCCCCGTCCCCTGACCGTCCGCACCGGCGGCTTGCGCGCCCTGCAGTCGCGTGCGAGCATTCGCCCCCTCATGACCCAGACCCGCGCCGACGCCGACGTCATCACCTCCGCCTGGATGGCGGCGGGCATGACCTCGCGCGCGCGCCGACCGTTGCCCCCCAACCTGGCTGGGTAACGGCGCTCCACGCGTCCGCGTCGTACGACGAACCCGGCCTCCGCGCCGGGTTTTTTCGTTCCAGGGAAGCCCGGCCATCGCCTCCACCGATGGATTTCCCATGACCTCCACCCCGCGGCTTGCAACACCCCGGCACTTCCTCAACACCCAGGACTGGTCGCGCCCCGACCTCGATGCGTTGCTGGCCGATGCCGCGCGCTTCAAGCGCGAGAAGCTCGGTGACGCGCTGAAAGGCAGGTCCATTGCGCTGGTGTTCTTCAACCCGTCCATGCGCACGCGAACCAGCTTCGAGCTGGGCGCGTTCCAGCTGGGCGGCCACGCGGTCGTGCTGCAGCCGGGCAAGGACGCGTGGCCGATCGAGTTCGACCTGGGCACTGTGATGGACGGCGACACCGAGGAGCACATCGCCGAAGTGGCGCGCGTGCTGGGCCGGTACGTCGACCTGATCGGCGTGCGCGCGTTCCCGAAGTTCGTCGACTGGTCGATCGACCGCCAGGACCGCGTGCTGGAGAGCTTCGCGCGCTACTCGCCGGTGCCGGTGATCAACATGGAGACGATCACCCACCCCTGCCAGGAGCTGGCGCACGCGCTGGCGCTGCAGGAGCACTTCGGCACCACCGACCTGCGCGGCAGGAAGTACGTGCTGACCTGGACCTACCACCCCAAGCCGCTCAACACCGCGGTGGCCAATTCCGCGCTGACGATCGCCACGCGCCTGGGCATGGACGTGACCCTGCTGTGCCCGACGCCGGACTACGTGCTGGACGAGCGCTACATGGGCTGGGCCGAAGCCAACGTCGCCGAGAGCGGCGGCTCGCTGGCCGTCAGCCACGACATCGAAAGCGCCTATGCCGGGGCCGACGTGGTGTACGCCAAGAGCTGGGGCGCGCTGCCGTACTTCGGCAACTGGGCGCCGGAAAAGCCCATCCGGGACCGCTACACGCACTTCATCGTGGACGAGGCCAAGATGGCGCTGACCAACGATGCCGTCTTCAGCCATTGCCTGCCGCTGCGACGCAACGTCAAGGCGACCGACGCGGTGATGAACGCCCCCAGCTGCATCGCCATCGACGAGGCCGAGAACCGCCTGCACGTCCAGAAGGCGGTGATGGCCGCGCTCATCGGCCGATAGGCCAACCCCTTCCACGCCGCCCGCAGCCGGGTGGGTGACAACGAATCGAACTGGAAACCCCATGACCACGAACCGCGACATCGTCCTCGCCTTCTCCGGCGGCCTCGACACCAGCTTCTGCGTGCCCTACCTGCAGGAGCGCGGCTGGAACGTCCACACCGTGTTCGCCGACACCGGCGGCGTGGACGCCGAGGAACGCGCCTTCATCGAGGGCCGCGCAGCGGAGCTGGGCGTCGCCTCGCACGTCACCGTCGACGGCGGGCCGGCGATCTGGGACGGCTTCGTCAAGCCCTTCGTATGGGCGGGCGAGGGCTACCAGGGCCAGTACCCGCTGCTGGTGTCGGACCGTTACCTGATCGTCGAAGCCGCGCTCAAGCGCTGCGCCGAGCTGGGCACGCGTGCCATCGCCCACGGCTGCACCGGCATGGGCAACGACCAGGTGCGCTTCGACCTGGCGGTGAAGGCGCTGGGCGATTTCGAGATCGTGGCGCCGATCCGCGAGATCCAGAAGGAACACACCGAGGTCCGCGCGTACGAGCAGAAGTACCTCGAGGACCGGGGGTTCGGCGTACGTGCCAAGCAGCAGGCCTACACCATCAACGAGAACCTGCTGGGCCTGACCATGTCGGGCGGCGAGATCGACCGCTGGCAGGCCCCGGGCGAGGGTGCGGCAGGCTGGTGCAAGCCGCGCAGCGAATGGCCGGCCGAAGCGCTGCGCGTGCGCATCGGCTTCGAGCAGGGCGAGGCGGTGTCGTTGGACGGCGAGCGCATGGCGGGGCACGACCTGCTGGCGAAACTCAACGGGTTGTTCGCCCAGTACGGCGTCGGTCGCGGCCTGTACACCGGTGACACGACCATCGGCCTGAAGGGTCGGATCATCTTCGAGGCGCCGGGCCTGGCCGCGCTGCTGGCCGCGCACCGCGCGCTGGAGGAGGCGGTGCTGAGCAAGCTGCAGAACCGCTTCAAGCCCGACGTCGCGCGCAAGTGGGTCGAGCTGGTCTACGAGGGCTTCTTCCACGATCCGCTGAAGACCGACCTGGAGGCGTTCCTGGCGTCCAGCCAGGCCACCGTCAACGGCGAGGTGGTGCTGGAGACCCACGGCGGCAGCGTCGGCGCGGTGGCGATCGAGTCGCCCCACATCCTCAACGCCAAGGGCGCGACCTACGCGCAGGCGGCGGACTGGAGCGTGGCCGAGGCCGAGGGTTTCATCAAGCTGTTCGGGATGAGCAGCACGCTGTGGGCCGAGGTCAACCGCGGTTGACCCCGACCCTGCAGGAGCGGCTTCAGCCGCGATGGGCACTCACGAGATGGTGTGCATCACGCTGCGTCGCCCTTATCGATATCGCCCGAATGTAGGAGCGACGTAAGTCGCGACCACACCGTCAGACCGACCATCCGGTTCGCGACTGACGTCGCTCCTACAACGAACCGAATCTCCAGAATCGATCGCGGCTGAAGCCGCCCCTACAGGACCCCGTATCGACATGCTGTCCGAAACGCTCCGCCACCTCGAGGCCCTCGTGTCCTTCGATACGCGCAACCCGCCGCGCACGATCGGGACGGGCGGCATGTTCGATTACCTGCGCGCGCAGTTGCCGGGCTTCCGCGTCGAGGTCACCGACCATGGCGACGGCGCGGTGTCGATGCTGGCCGTGCGCGGCGCCCCCCGGCGCGTGTTCAACGTGCACCTGGATACCGTGCCGGACTCGCCGGCGTGGACCGCAGACCCGCACCGGCTGCGCGTCACCGGGGACCGGGCGGTCGGCCTGGGCGCCTGCGACATCAAGGGCGCGGCGGCGGGCCTGCTGGCCGCGGCAGCGGACACCACGGGCGACGCCGCGTTCCTGTTCTCCACCGACGAGGAGGCCAACGACGCCCGCTGCATCGCGGCGTTCCTGGCCAGCGACCACGGCTTCACCGAGGCGGTCGTGGCCGAGCCGACCCGCTGCGAAGCCGTCCTGGCTCACCGCGGCATCAGCTCGGTGCTGATGCAGTTCCGCGGCGTCGCGGGTCATGCCTCCGGCGCCAATGCGATGCAGGCCAGTGCGCTGCACCAGGCCATGCGTTGGGGCAACCGCGCGCTGGACCTGGTCGAGGCCGAGTCGCACCAGCGCTTTGGCGGCTTGACCGGCCTGCGTTTCAACATCGGCAAGGTCGACGGCGGCATCAAGGCCAACATGATCGCGCCCAGCGCGCAGGTGCGCTTCGGGTTCCGCCCGCTGCCCTCCATGTCGATCGACACGCTGCACGAGCGTTTCGGCACCCTGGTCGAGGCAGGCGCGGTGGAGCGTTACGAGGAAACCTTCCGTGGGCCCTCGCTGCCGTCGGGCGACATCGCCAGCGCCGAGGACCGACGCCTGGAGGCGCGCGACCTGGCCGAGGCGCTCGACCTGCCGATCGGCAACGCCGTGGATTTCTGGACCGAGGCTTCGCTGTTCTCGGCCGCGGGGCTGACGGCGATCGTCTACGGCCCCGGTGACATCGCGCAGGCGCATACCGCCGACGAGTGGGTGGCGCTGGAGCAGCTGGAACGCTACGCCAGATCAGTCAAACGCATTCTTGCCGCATGACTGTAGGAGCGGCTTCAGCCGCGAAAACCTTCCGACCCCTTGGATCGCGGCTGAAGCCGCTCCTACAAAAAAGCCCGACCCAACGAATGAACGCCACGCCCGCCCCCCACGACCCGCAGACGCGCCAGACCATCGTCCGGCTGCTGTCCTCCATGGCCAGCGCCAAGGAGATCAGCCAGTACCTCAAGCGCTTCTCGCAGCTGGACGCGGCGCGCTTCGCCGTCGTCAAGGTGGGCGGCGCCGTGCTGCGTGACGACCTCGAGGCATTGACCTCGTCGCTGGCGTTCCTGCAGGACGTCGGCCTGACGCCCATCGTGATCCATGGCGCGGGCCCGCAGCTGGACGCGGCCATGGCCGCGGCCGGTATCGACAAGGAGACGGTGGACGGCCTGCGCGTCACCTCGCCCGAGGCGCTCGCGGTGGTGCGCCGCGTCGCGCACGCCGAGAACCTGCGGCTGGTCGAGGCGCTGCAGGCCGCCGACGCGCGCGCCACCTCGATCGTCTCGGGTGTGTTCGAGGCCGACTTCGTGGACCGGGAGCGGCTGGGCCTGGTCGGCCAGGTCGCGCGGGTCGAGCTGGCGCCGATCCAGGCCAGCCTGCAGGCCGGCTCCATCCCGGTGATCGCCAGCCTCGGCGAGACCGTCGGCGGGCAGATCCTCAACATCAACGCCGACTTTGCCGCCAACGAGCTGGTGCAGGTGCTGCAGCCCTACAAGATCGTGTTCCTCACCGGCACCGGCGGCCTGCTGGACGGCGAGGGCCGGGTGATCGATTCGATCAACCTGTCCACGGAGTACGACCACCTGATGGCGCAGCCGTGGATCAACGGCGGGATGCGCGTGAAGATCGAACAGGTCAAGCAATTGCTGGACCGGCTGCCGCTGTCGTCATCGGTGTCGATCACGCGGCCCTCGGAGCTGGCCAAGGAGCTGTTCACCCACAAGGGCTCCGGCACGCTGGTGCGGCGCGGCGAGCGGGTGCTGCAGGCCGGCGAGTGGGCGTCGCTGGACCTGCCGCGACTGAGGTCGCTGATCGAGTCGGCCTTCGGCAAGACGCTGGCGCCGGACTACTTCGAGCGCACCGTGCTGCACCGCGCCTACGTCAGCGAGAACTACCGCGCCGCGGTGATCCTCACGCGCGAGGATGCGGGCGTGTACCTGGACAAGTTCGCGGTGCTGGACGACGCGCAGGGCGAGGGCCTGGGCCGCGCGGTGTGGCAGATGATGCGCGAGGACAACGACCGCCTGTTCTGGCGCTCGCGCCACGGCAACCCGGTCAACGCGTTCTATTACGCCGAGGCTGATGGCCACGTGCGGCAGGCGCGCTGGAATGCCTTCTGGATCGGGCTGGAGGATTTCGACGCCATCGAGCGGTGCGTGGCGCACTGCCGCGACCGCGTGCCTACGCTGCTGGAGGCCGTGCAGTGAGCGGCGGCCCGACCATCACCGTCGGCCTGGTCGGGGCCCGCGGGTACGTGGGCGCCGAACTGGTTGCACTGATCGACGCGCACCCGCGCTTCGAGCTGGCCTACGTGTCCTCGCGCGAACTGGAAGGCCAGGCGCTCGCCGACCACCACCCGGGGCATGGCGGTGGCCTGCGCTACAGCGCGCCGGCCTTGGAGGCGCTGCCGACGCTGCAGGCCGATGCCGTCGTGCTGGCATTGCCCAACGGGCATGCGGGCAGGGCGGTGGCGGCATTCGATGCCGGCGGGGCGGCCCCCGTCATCGTCGACCTGTCGGCGGATTACCGGTTCGATGAGGCGTGGCACTACGGCCTGCCGGAGCTCACGCGTGCAGCGGGGCAGGGCGCGCGGCGCATCAGCAACCCCGGCTGCTATGCCACGGCGATGCAGCTGGCCATCGCGCCGATGCTCGACGTGCTCGACGGGGCGGTGCAGTGCTTCGGCGTGTCCGGGTGGTCGGGCGCGGGCACCGCGCCGTCCGACAAGAACAACCCGGAGCTGCTACGCGACAACCTGATGCCCTACGCCCTGGCTGGCCACGTGCACGAGCGCGAAGTCGCGCGCCATCTGGACCACCCGGTCGAGTTCATGCCGCATGTAGCGCCGCACTTCCGCGGGCTGACGATCACCGCCAACCTGCATCTGGCGCATCCGCTGGATCGCGATGCGGTGGTCGCGCGGTACCGCGCTCGTTACGCGGCCGAAACCCTGGTCCGCGTGGTGGACGACGCGCCCTGGGTCAGCCGCGTCGCCGGCCGGCACCACGCCGAAGTCGGCGGGTTCACCCTTTCGGACGACGGTCGCCGGCTGGTCGTGGTGTCCACGCTCGACAACCTGCTCAAGGGCGCCGCCACGCAGGCGCTGCAGAACCTCAACCTGGCCTTCGGACTGGACGAGTTCGAAGGCATTCCCCCACGACCGCCGTTGTAGGAGCGGCTTTGGCCGTGAACGCTTCTCCTTGCACCGATGATCGCGGCTGAAGCCGCTCCTACCGATTGAAGAAAGGCGATTCCATGACCGACCTCCTCTGGCAGAAGCCCGGCGTCCGCGTCGACGAACGCATCCAGCAGTTCTGCGCTGGCGACGACGTGGTGCTGGACCGCGAATTCTTCGCCTTCGACATCCAGGCCAGCCGCGCGCATGCGCAGGGCCTGCAGCGCATCGGCATCCTCCAGGCGGACGAGCTGGCCGGCATCGAACGCGAACTCGATGCGCTCGCCGACGACTTCGCCGCCGGCCGCTTCGTGCTGGACGCGCGCTTCGAAGACGGCCACTCCGCGATCGAGGCACGCCTGGTCGAGCGTTTGGGCGATGCGGGACGCCGCATCCACACCGGGCGCAGCCGCAACGATCAGGTGCTGGTGGCCACGCGGCTGTGGCTGAAGGACCGGCTGGCCCGCGTCCAGTGGCTGTGCCGCGAAGTCGCGGAGGTCGCGCTGGCCCGGGCGGACGCCGAGGCCATGCTGCCGCTGCCGGGCTACACGCACCTGCAGCGCGCCGTGGTGTCCTCCTGCGGGATGTGGTGGGCGGCGTGGGCTGAGGGGTTCATCGACAACGCCGTGCGCGCCCGCGACACGCTGGCCTGGGTGGATGCGAACCCGCTGGGCAGCGCCGCCGGCTACGGGGTCAACCTGCCGCTGGACCGCGACTATACGACGCAGGCATTGGGCTTCGGCCGGATGCAGGTGGCCGCGACCTACGCGCAGCTCTCGCGCGGGAAGTTCGAACTGGCGGCCATCGAAGCGCTGGGGTCGGCGGTGCTCGACCTGCGGCGGCTGGCATGGGACCTGAGCCTGTTCACCAGCGCCGAATTCGGCTTCGTCGCGTTGCCGCCCCAGTACACGACGGGCAGCTCGATCATGCCCAACAAGCGCAACCCCGACGTCATCGAACTGATGCGCGCCAGCTACGCGGCCGTGGCGGCGGCACGTACCGAAATCGAGCAGCTGCTGTCGCTGCCGTCGGGCTACCACCGCGACCTGCAGTTCTCCAAGGGCGCGATCTTCCACGCCTTCGGACGTGGCCTGGGCGCGCTGGAGCTGCTGCCGGACCTGCTGCGCAACCTGGAGTGGAAGCCCGAAGCGATGCGGGCCGCACTGGACGCGTCGATGTATGCCACCGATCTCGCCGTCCACATGGCGCGGCAGGGCATGCCGTTCCGCGATGCGTACGTGCAGGCCGCCGATCCCGCCCGTTGGGCGCAGGGCGATCCCGAAGCCAGCCTGGCCGCGCGCGTGTCCCCGGGTGCCGCGGGCGACCTGCAGTTGCACGTGCTCGGCGCGCGCCTCGCGTCGCTTGCGAGGTAGCACGGCTGCCGGCCGGCTCTATGCGCGTGCGGGCGTGCGTCTCGCGGCCCGCGCTGGCGTCGCGAGTTCGGCGGACACCGTGACGTCGCTCAATGCGGCCTCTTCATCCAGGCTCAACGTCGCCACACGCGCGCCGCGCAGGTGCTCCGCGAACGGGTGGGATGCACCCAGCGCGTCCGCGATTTCCTCCGGACTTGCGTCAGCGGTCTGCGAGCGGCGTTCCCGGTTCTGGAAGCGCGCCCGGTTGATTTCCGCCCAGCCGATCAGCACCAGCGCGCAGACCACCGCCAACAGCGGCAGGGTGAAGGCCAGCGTCCGGTCGAAACCGGCCTCCGGCAGCCAGAGCTGCATGTAGCTGCCTCGCAGGCCCAGCCACCAGAGCAGCAGCGTGAACAGCGGCAGGATCAGGTAGAAGTACACCGCCCATGCCACCAGGGTGATCGTGCCGTACAGGCCACGCTGCACGCTGGACTGGTTCTGCGGGGAATAGATCAGGACGTGGCTGTTCATCGCACACCTCGGTCGGGGCTGGTCCAGACGGCACGCCGCTTGCGGCGCTGCAGGAGGGTCGTCGGCAGCGCGACGACCGTAGTGAACAGCGCCAGCATCCAGTAGGCCGCCGGATACCAGACCATCCAGTAGTAGTTGCGCCCGATGCGGGGCTCGTAGCGGCGGTCGATCAGCAGGCTGATGGCGAACTGGAGCAGGCACACGACGCCCAGCACCATGCCGTGCCAGCGCGGCAGCAGTGTGTCCACGGTCAGGTGTTCCGGCAGTGCGACGAACTTGCCCGTAAGCCACAGCGCCATTATGAAAAGCATCACGTATGCCCAGGCCACGCTCAGGCTGTATTCGGCCAGCACGCCCCACATGCGGCGGCGGCGCCAGTTGAACAGGTCCGTGCCGTGCCGCAGTGCGACCTCGACGCCGCCCCTGGCCCAGCGCAGCCGCTGGTTCCACAGGCCGCGCAGGGTTTCGGGCATCAGGATGAAGCACATCGCGTTGGGCTCGTAGCGGATGTCCCAATGGGCGATCTGGAGGCGCCAGCTGATGTCGATGTCCTCGGTCACCATGTCGTCGGACCAGTAGCCGACGCTGTGCAGGGCGGTGCGGCGGAACGCGCAGATCACGCCCGACACCGTGAACAGCCGGCCATAGACGCGCTGCGCGCGCTTGATCATGCCGATGATCGAGCTGAACTCGCCGACCTGCAGCCGCCCCAGCAGCGTGGACCGGTTGCGTATGCGCGGGTTGCCGGTCACCGCGCCGACGCGCGGCCCGCTGGTCAGGTGCCACATCATCCAGTGGGTGGCGTACTCGTCCAGCAGGGCGTCGCCGTCCACGCACACCAGGTATTCGCTACGGGCCGCCAGCGTGCCCATGCGCAGCGCATTGGCCTTGCCCTGGTTGCTGGCCAGGTGCAGCACGCGCAGGCGCGGGTACTGGGCGGCGAGGGCGTCGAGCGCGGCACCGGTGCCATCGCTGCTGCCATCGTTGATGGCGATGATCTCGAAGTCCGGGTACGCCTGCGCATCCAGCGCGGCGATGGTCTCGGCGACGTTGTCGGCCTCGTTGTGGCAGGGGACCAGCAGGCTCGCCATCGGATAGGCCTTCATCCGCGGCGGGTCGTCGCGCAGCGGCGTCCCGCGCTCGCGGCGGAAGAAGTAGTAGAGGCCGCCGACCATCCACAGGAACGACATGGTGATCGGGTAGTAGAACGCGAACTGGAAAAGGACGTCCAAGAGTCCCACTGGCGTCGTCATGGCGTGGCCTCTCAGCGGGGTGGGTAGGGGAAGCTGCGCGAGCTGATCGCCGCGCGGGTCGGTTCGAAGGCGGGCAGGTCGCGCACGAAGTCGTCCGGGTAGTAGCCCAGGTGCCGGACGCCGGCCGCCTGCATGGCGCGCATCTGCGACTGCAGCCGCTCACCCGGGATCGGGGTCTGCGTGCGCCAGTCCACCGTCTGCAGTTCGAACACCGTGCGCGCCAGCCCCTCGGGGTGGCGGTCGACGGCGGCGACCAGGTCCAGCAGCCAGCGGTCGGGGTCGGCCGCGCCTTCCATCCACGGCATCGCCATCAGTGCGGTGTAGTCGTAGGCGTCGAGGAAGGCGTCCAGCCGCTGGCCGAACCACGCTTCGCTTTCGGGGTGCAGCACGGGGCGCGCGTACAGGTTGCGCACCGTGACCAGCTTCGGACGCCAGCGCTCGGCGCGGGCCGCCAGCGCAAGGCTGAAGTCCACCAGGAGCCGGGTGCGATCGGCCGGCTCGGTGGCACTGGCAGCGCCGAGGTCGCCATCGCGCAGGTAGGCGTCGTCGTGGAACAGCAGGCCCTCGATGTAGCTGGCCACGGCGAGGTCTTCGTAGATGTCGCCGACGTACGCGAGCACGCGCGGGTCCGACGGGTCCAGGCGGTAGACCTCGCCTTGGGCCCCGGGCTGGTCGCGGATGCGCACCTGCTCGGCGAAGGCCGCGTCGGTCGGCTCGTAGCCGAGCACCGGCAGCCACGCCAGCACCTTGACCCCCGCACGCGTGCGGAGCTGCCAGGCGACGCGGTTGTACAGGTCGGCGCGCACCGGCAGGTGGCGGTTCGGGAAATACAGCGCGTCGGCCGAGCCGTTGCCGTCCGGATCGGCGAAGGCCTGCAGGAATACGTGGGTCGGGCCCAGGCCGCGGATGCGCTCGATGAGCGCGTCGAGGTTGCGTTCCAGCTGCGCCGGATCGGGGTCGTAGACGTAGTCCAGGTCCACCTGGATGGCGCGCAGTGCAGCGCGTTCCTCGTCGCGCCGCAGTTCGCGTGCGAACTCCACCACGTCCGGGTTGTCCACCAGCAGCAGGCGCGACAGGCCGTGCAGGTCGACGAGGGGGCGCGCCAGGCCTTCGAGATCGAACGAGACTTCCAGCCCCAGTTCGTCGGCGACACGGTTGGCTTCGTTGCTGTAGGCCGCGTACGGCCAGACGACGGCGCGGGGACGGGTTGCGGTGTTGCCGGCAATGGCCTCGATGCTGCGCGCGAGATCGGCACGCAGGCGCTCGCGGTACGCCGCCTCGGATTCGTAGCGGGCGCCGGTCGGGTCGAAGATCCGGGTGATGGCCGCCGGCGTCATGTTGCCCTGCGGATTGGCCAGGACGCCGCGGTGCAGGTCATGGCTGTGGGACGCGACTTCCACCAGCCCGGAGGCCTGCATCTCGCGCAGCTGCGCCCAGGTCAGGAAGTCCTCCAGGCCGAACGTGCGTGGACCGTAGTCCACGGTGCGTCCCGGTGCGAGGTCGACCCAGCCGGTGACGACCGCCATGAGCGCCGGATACCCGTACGCCTGCAGCAGCGGATAGGCGTGGGTGTAGTGGCTGCGCAGGCCGTCGTCGAACGTCAGCAGCACGGCCTTGGGCGGCAGCGGCGGCCCGCCGCGTTGCGCGGCGACGATCCGGTCCAGGTCGACGGGCGTGTAGCCATGGCCGTCGAGCCAGTCCAGGTGGGCGGCGAAATTGTGCGTGCTGGTCGCGTACCCATCCGGGTCGCCGCTGGCAGCGACGTCGTCGCGGATGTCGTGGTAGCTGATCACCAGCAGCTCCGACGGCGGCGCGGCCATCGTGGCCGGCGTCCACAGCAGCAGGCCCAACAATGCCCAAATGGCGGCGCGGGCGCGGATTCGTGTCGTGAAGCGGCTCATGTCATTCCCCCCAGGCCACGCGCAGGTCGAAGCTGACGCGGTCCTCGCGCACGCCGTCGTAGACGGGGCGCGAGTAGCCGACGCCGTAGCCGACCTGCCGTCCGGCGGCCAGCTGCCATTCGTGCTCGTAGCGCACCTGCGGATACCACGCGGCTCCGAAGCCTTCCTGCCAGTAGTTGACGGCCGAGACGGCGAGCCGATGGCGGAAGTGGCGGTCGTACCGGCGCCACGCGATGTGGTCGGCGCGCAGTCCGAGCTCCAGCGAGGTGTCGCGCGTCGGGTTGAAGTACGGCGCGTCCTCCCGCGAGCCGCGGCCGGCCTGCACGCCACCGAATCCGTTGAGCAGGAGATGCGGCCGGCTCAGCAGGCGCTGGTCGAACAGGAGGGACACCGACTGGCGGCGGTTGCCGTCCTCGTACCGGAGATGCTCCAGGCCGGCCTGCACGGTGGTGGACTCGGTGGGCGTGTAATTCAGCCGGACGCGGGCCGCGTCGGCGGAAATCCCCGCTCGGCGGGCCTGCAGCGATGCCAGCGGGTCGTTGAGATAGACCGAGGCCCGGCCGGCGAACACGTCGCTGAAGCGCCATTGCCCCCAGGTGCCCACCGTGGTGCCGTCGTCGTAGTCGTCGGTGGGTGCGGCGGCCTCCAGGCCCCACTGCAGGCGGTCCTGCACGTAGGAGACGCCTGCGCCGAACAGGCGGTGGTGCACGCGCTCGCCCTGGAAGTCGGCGTTGGCTTCGAGCGCGAGGCCTGTCAGCCGCCAGCGGTCGTTCAAGAGCGGCGACGCGACGCGCATTTCGTGGCGGGCATCGCGCGAGCCCAGGGGAGACCCGACGGCCGGGGTCGCGGCCTCATCGTCGGTATTGCGACCCCACGCGGACTCGTAGTTGACCTGCCAGCCCTGTCGGCGGTCCCAACGCTGCCGGGCGCGTTGTGCATGGAGGTTTTCGGGGTGCAGCGCCATGAGCTCCGCCAGCAGGGGGCGCGCTTCGGCCGTCCGGTCCAGGTCCAGCAATGCCTGCACCTCGCCGACGCGGGGGGCGGCATCGTCCGGATCGAGCGTCCTCGCGACCCGATGGCGCTCCAGGCCCCGCTCGCCCCAGCCACGCTGGAGGTACACCGACCCCAAGGTCTGGTGCAGGTGCGCGTTCATCGCGCCCACCGACACCAGCGTTTCAGCCCGGCGCTGCGCGTCGGCGAGGGCGTGCGCGAAGGAATCGACCAGCACCCGCGCCACGTCGGCGTCGTAACGGCGCCAGTTGGGGTAGTCCTGCCGCGCACCGGCGCGGCTCAGCCACGGCGCTTCGCTGGCCTGCATCGATTCCAGCAGCGCGTAGGCATCGTCGAAGCGTTCGCTTTCGACGTAGGCATAGACCAGCAGGATCCGGGCGTCGTGGGCTTGAGGGTCGTCCCGCAGCGTCGCTTCCAGTGCGTCCACGGCCAGTTCGGGGTGGCGCGCCGACAGCAGCGAGTCGCCCACCGCCGCGCCCACGTAGGCGGGGAGCTCGCCACCGTCGGCCACCGCCTGCCGGTAACGCTTGGTGACCGCCTCGTGCTGCCCCAGCGTGTTGAGCGCGATGAGTTCGTCGTTGGCCAGGCGCTGGCGCGACACCGCCGCGTCTTCGGTTGCCGGGATGGTGGACGCCAGGTCCGACAGCGCGGCCTGCGCGGCCTGCATTTCGGCCAGGCGCGATTCCGGCGAGACCGGATGCAGGCCGCCCCAGACGATCATCCGTGCGACCCGGTCGGCCTGCAGGCGGCGGGCGATCGTGGGCTCGAACAGGTGCGGCCGCGCCTGGTACAGCGCCCATGCGCGGTGCGATGCGCCCAGGTCGGACAGGGCGAGCGTCCTGAGGCGGTAGGCGTCGTCATCGCCTGGATCGCGGCGCAGCAAGGCCTCGCAGATCGCCAGGGTTTCAAGCCAGCGGCCTTCATCGCGCAGGCGCCACGCCTCCACCATTGCCTCGCCGCGGGGCAGCGTGGACAGGGCGGCAGTCGAAGGGCGGGGGGTGTCAGGCGCCGGCAGGGTGGCGGGTTCGTTCCCGCGGGCCAGACCGATCACGCAGGCGTTGGCCAATGCCAAGCCTGCGCACAAGCGCAGTGCAGTGTGTCCCACGAACTCCCCCTGTAGACAGCGACAACGGTCTGGCCAGCCGCGCCAGGGGCCCCCTGGGGCCCCGGCAACGCCAGTGACAGACTTTGACTAGTGTGAAGCGCGTCACGCTTCGGGCGCTAGTAGTAACGTCCGAACCGTGAAAGGAGGGACACGGCGGGCAGAACCGACCTGACCCGGTTCAGGCGGATAGACTGCGTCTCCGGTTTCCTCCCGACATGCCATGCCCAGTCCCGCGCAGCCGCACCCCAACCTCGAAGACACCCGCCTCGGCGTGGTCGGCCTGGGTTACGTGGGCTGGCCGCTGGCGCTGGCTTTCGCCCAGCACCTGCCCACACGGGGCTTCGACATCGACGTGGCGCGGGTCGAGGCGCTGCAGCGGGGCGAGGACGCCACCGGCGAGACCGCGCACCTGCCGACCGGCGGCGCGTTGCCGGCGCTTTCGGCCGACATCGGCGCGCTGGCGGGGTGCAACGTCTACATCATCACCGTGCCGACGCCGGTGGACGAGGCCAACCGGCCGGACCTCGAGCCGTTGCGACAGGCCAGCCGCGCAGTCGGCACGTTGCTGAAGGCCGGGGATGTCGTCGTATACGAATCGACCGTGTACCCGGGCACCACCGAGGAGGTCTGCGTCCCGGAGCTGGAAGCCGCCTCCGGCCTGGCCTTCAACCGCGATTTCACCTGCGGCTACAGCCCCGAGCGCATCAACCCGGGCGACCGGGCGCGTGGCCTGGCGGACATCGTCAAGGTGACGTCGGGCAGCACGCCGGAAGCCGCCGCGTTCGTCGACGCGCTGTACCGCCGGATCATCACCGCCGGCACCCACCGCGCGCCGAGCATGCGGGTGGCGGAGGCCGCCAAGGTCATCGAGAACACCCAGCGCGACGTCAACATCGCGCTGGTCAACGAGCTGGCGATGATCTTCAACAAGATGGGCCTGGAGACCCGCGACGTACTCGCCGCGGCTTCCACCAAGTGGAACTTCCTGCCGTTCACGCCCGGACTGGTGGGCGGGCACTGCATCGGCGTGGACCCGTACTACCTGACCCACAAGGCCACGGTGCTGGGCTACCACCCCGAGCTGATCCTGGCCGCGCGCCGCATCAACAACCGCATGGGCATCTTCGTCGCCCACCAGGTGCTGAGGCTGATGGCGCGCAAGCGCATCAACGTGGTCGACGCGCGGGTGCTGGTGTTGGGGGTGACGTTCAAGGAGGACTGCCCGGACCTGCGCAACACCCGGGTGATGGACATCGTGCGCGAGCTGCGCGAGGCCCATGCCGTGGTCGACGTGCATGACCCGCTGGCCGATGCAGCCCTGGCGAAACGCGAGCTGGGGGTGTCGCTGGTGGGCGAGCCGGACGTGGGGGCCTACGACGCCGTGGTGCTGGCCGTTCCGCACGCCGTGTTCGTCGATGGGGCGGGCAGGGCCGACCTGAAACGGTGGGCCAAGCCGCATTCGGTCGTCTACGACACGAAATCGGCGCTCGAGGGCGCCGAGGTCGACGGGCGCCTCTAGCACCGTCAGCGCCGGGGAATCCACGCTCACGGGAAACACGGGCACAAAAAAACCGGCGCGAGGCCGGTTTTTCTTCAACTGCCAGTTGAATGGTCGGGGAGACAGGATTTGAACCTGCGACTTCTACGTCCCGAACGTAGCGCTCTACCAGGCTGAGCTACACCCCGACGGCAGAGCCGCGAATTCTAGCGAGTCGGCCGGGTGCGGCGCAATAGCCCTCGACGCGAACGCGGGCAGGGTGGCCGGCTGCGGCTAAACTGTGCGGCTTATCGAACCCCGTCCGTGGCCCGCGCCGCGGGCCCGCCACACCTGGAGTTCCGCTTGATCAAGCCGCGTACCCCGCCCGGGGTCATGGAGCTGCTGCCCCGTGACCAGATCGCCTTCCAGCGCATGCTCGACACGATCCGGCGCCACTTCGAGCGCTTTGGCTTCCTGCCGGTCGAAACCCCGGTGATGGAGCTGTCGGAAGTACTGCTGACCAAGTCCGGCGGCGAGACCGAGCGGCAGGTGTACTTCGTGCAGTCCACCGGCGCGCTGGCCAAGGCCGGCAGCGAGGAGGGGGACGGCGGCATGCCGGAACTGGCGCTGCGCTTCGACCTCACCGTCCCGCTGGCGCGCTATGTCGCCGAGCACGAACACGACCTCGCGTTCCCGTTCCGCCGCTACCAGATGCAGCGCGTCTACCGTGGCGAGCGCGCCCAGCGCGGCCGCTTCCGCGAGTTCTACCAGTGCGACATCGATGTGGTCGGCAAGGACAGCCTGAGTGTCCGCCACGATGCCGAGTTCCCGGCGGTGATGTTCGCCGTGTTCTCCGAACTGGACATCGGAAAGTTCACCATCCAGCTCAACAACCGCAAGCTGATGCGCGGCTTCTTCGAGGCGCAGGGCGTCGCCGATGCCGACCTGCAGGCGCGGGTGCTGCGCGAGGTCGACAAGCTCGACAAACGCGGCGCCGACTACGTGCGCGGGACGCTGGTGGGCGAGGGCTTCGGGCTGTCGGCAGAGGCCGTGGACCGGATCCTCGCGTTCGTCGAGGTGCGTTCCACCTCGCATGCCGATGCGCTGTCGCATCTGGACGCGCTGGGGTTGCCCAACGATGCGGTCCGTGCGGGCGTCGAGGAACTGCGCGAGGTGCTGGAGCTCGTGCGCGCGCTGGGCGTGCCGGAGACCCACTACGCGCTCAATTTCTCCATCGCACGCGGGCTGGACTACTACACGGGCACCGTCTACGAGACGACGCTGGACGACTACCCCCAGATCGGCTCGGTGTGCTCGGGCGGTCGCTACGACGACCTGGCCAGCCACTACACGAAGTCGAAGCTCCCGGGCGTGGGCATCTCGATCGGCCTGACGCGCCTGTTCTGGCAGCTGCGTGATGCAGGCCTGGTCGACACGGCCGCCAGCTCGGTGCAGGTGCTGGTCACGCAGATGGACGCGGCGCACCTGCCGCAGTGCCTGGCGCTGGCGGCGGAGTTGCGCCAGGGCGGCCTCAACACCGAGGCGGTGATGGAAGCCTCCAAGCTGGGCAAGCAGTTCAAATACGCCGACCGCGCGGGCATCCGCTTCGTGGCGGTGCTGGGCGAAGACGAGATCGCGCAGGGCACGGTCACGATCAAGGACCTGCGGCGTGAGGACCAGTTCACCGTGCCGCGTGCCGAACTGGCGAAGACGCTGCGCGTCGAGCTGGCGCAGTCGGAAGTGGGGGCACGGGCATGAGGCCGGTGCGGCTGGACGGCCGCTCGCTGACGCGGGCACAGCTGGTCGCCGTGGCGCGTGGCGCGTTGGTCGAGCTGGACGAAGCGCAACTGCCGGCGGTCGCCCGCGCTGCGGAGTTCCTGGCCGAGCAGGTCCGGCGCGAGGAACCGATCTACGGCGTGTCGACCGGCTTCGGCAGCAATGCCGACCGGCTGCTGGGCGCGCGCCGCCAGCGTGACGCGCTGCCGGGCGAGGCCCACAGCGGCGAAACCCTGCACGCGGAACTGCAGCGCAACCTGATCGAAACCCATGCCGTATGCGTGGGCGAGCCGTTCGCCGCGGACGTGGTGCGGGCCATGCTGTGCATCCGCATTAACACCTTGATGCGAGGCCACTCGGGCATCCGCGTGGAAACGCTGCAGGCACTGGCGGCGATGCTCAACGCGGGCATCGTGCCGGTGGTGCCGCAACTGGGTTCGGTCGGGGCCTCCGGTGACCTTGCGCCGCTGTCGCACCTGGCCATCGTGCTGCTGGGCGGTGGCGAGGCCTTCTACCAGGGCGAGCGCCTGCCCGGTGGGGAGGCGCTGTCGCGCGCGGGACTGTCGCCGGTAACGCTGTCCTACAAGGAGGGCCTGGCGCTCAACAACGGCACGGCGCAGATGCTGGCCTGCGGCGTGCTGGCGCTGCACGAGCTGGAAGAGCTGCTGGACACCGCCGACCTCGCCGCGGCGATGACCATCGACGCCTTCGCCGGCCGGCTGGGCGCGTTCGCGCCGGAGGTGCACGCGCTGCGTCCGCACCCGGGGCAGGTCGAGGTGGCCGCGCATCTGCGGCAGTTGCTCGATGGTTCGACGCTGGCCGACATCCCGTACCACCTGGTGCCACGTTTCCGCCCGTGGGCGCCGCGCAGCTGGGACACGCCGGAAGCGCAGGCGCTGCGCTTCGACATCGGCTGGGACTGGGTGCCGCTGGACCAGCGCCACGGCCGCGAGAAGTTCTACACCCGCTTCCGCCCGTTCCGCGGCGGCAAGAAGCACCAGCCGCAGGACAGCTATTCGCTGCGCTGCATCC
>CAMPJI010000011.1 GCA_946886865.1 uncultured Lysobacterales bacterium
GGGCATGGGACCGGGGTCGGGGCGCAGGCCCGCATTGTCGCCGAAAGCCGGCGCCGTTCCGACCCGCGCAATGGCCACCCATGTAGGAGCGGTTTCCGCCGCGAAGTTCGTTGTAGGAGCGACGTAAGTCGCGACCGTCAGCCCTTCGAGGCGGGGTGGTCGCGACTTACGTCGCTCCTACATAAGGGTGCCTATTGATTCCGGTGGCGGGGATCGCGGCTGAAGCCGCTCCTGCAGGGGCAATGCGGGATCAGCGCAGCAGCGGGCGCTCGCCGCTTTCGATGAAGGCCAGCAGCGCGCGCACGTCATCGCTTTCACCGGCCAGTTCGGCCAGTTTGACGCGCGCGTCGTCCAGCGAGGCGCCGGACATGTACACCGCGCGGTAGGCGCGCTTGATCGCGCCGATGCGCGCGCTGTCGAAACCGCGGCGCTTGAGGCCTTCACTGTTGATGCCGCGCGGCCGGCCGTAGCCGTCCTGCGCCACCATCAGGAACGGCGGCACGTCGCCGTTGACGAACGCGCCCATGCCGATGAAGGCGTGGTCGCCGATCCGGCAGAACTGGTGGATGCCGGCAAAGCCGCTGAGGATGACGTGGTCGCCGACGGTGACGTGGCCGGCCAGGGTGGCGTTGTTGGAGAACACGCAGTGGCTGCCGACGACGCAGTCGTGGGCCACGTGGGTGTAGGCCAGCAGCCAGTTGTCGTGGCCGATGCGCGTGATGCCGCCGCCGCTGCCGGTGCCGCGGTTGACCGTGACGAACTCGCGGAAGGTGTTGCGGTCGCCGATCTCGAGTTCGGCGCGCTCGCCGGCGAATTTCTTGTCCTGCGGGTCGCCGCCGATCGCGCAATGCCCGTGGAAGGCGTTGTCGCGGCCGATGCGGGTCGGCCCCTTGACGCTGCAGTGCGGCCCGAAGGTCGTGCCTTCGCCGACCTCGACCCCGTCGCCGATGTGGCAGAACGCACCCACCCGCACGCCCGGCGCCAGCCGTGCGCCCGCTTCGACCACCGCGCTGGGATGGATGTCGGGTGCGGCCGCGCCCACGGTCAGGCCTTGACCTCGGCGCAGAGGATCTCCGCGCAGGCGGCCTGCTCGCCGTCGACGCGGGCGATCCCGCTGTACATCGCCATGTTGCGGATGACGCGCTTGAGCGTGACTTCCAGTTCCAGCCGGTCGCCCGGGACGACCATGCGCGAGAACTTCGCGCCGTCGATCTTGACCAGGTAGAACAGCTTGCCCTCGGTGCCGGACTGGTGGCTGAGCTGGGTCAGCAGGCCGCCAGCCTGGGCCAGCGCCTCCACCACCAGCACGCCCGGCATCACCGGGTTGCCGGGAAAGTGGCCGTTGAAGAAGGGCTCGTTGCAGGTGACGTTCTTGTAGGCCAGCACGCGCTTGTGCGCCTCGAACTCGACCACGCGGTCGACCAGCAGGAACGGGTACCGGTGCGGCAGCAGGGCCTGGATCGCGGTGACGTCGAGGGGCAGTGTCGGGGTCGAGCTCATCATCATTCCTTGTCGGCGGCATTGACGCGCCGTGCCAGCGCGTCGAGCTGCTTGAAGCGGGCGGCGCTCTTGCGCCAGCTGCGATTGTCCATCAGCGGCGTGCCCGAGGAGTATTCGCCGGGCTCGCGGATGGAGTGGGTGACCAGACTCATCGCGGTGACGACGACGCGGTCGCAGATTTCCAGGTGGCCGAGCACCCCGGCGGCGCCGCCGATCAGGCAATGCCGGCCGATGCGCGCGCTGCCGGCCACCGCCGAGCACCCGGCCATGGCGGTGTGCGCACCGATGCGGACGTTGTGGCCGATCTGGATCTGGTTGTCGAGGCGGACGTCGTCCTCCAGGACCGTGTCCTCGATGGCGCCGCGGTCGATGGTGGTGTTGGCGCCGATCTCGCAGTCGTCGCCGATGACGACGCCGCCCAGCTGCGGCACCTTGATCCAGTGCCCGCCCTCCATCGCCAGGCCGAAGCCGTCGGCGCCCAGCACGGCGCCGGGGTGGATGCGCACGCGCTGGCCCAGACGGACGCGCGTGACGAGGGTGACGCGGGCGATGAGTTCGCTGCCGGCCCCGACGATGCAGTCCTCGCCGATCACGCAGCCCGGCCCGACGACCGCGCCGGCTTCGATCCGGCTGCGCGCACCCACGGTCACGAACGGGCCCACGCTGGCGTCGGCATCCACGTGGGCATCCTCGGCCACCACGGCGGACGCGTGGACGCCCGGCGTCACGCCGGCGCGCGGTTCGAACAGCGCGGCGATCTTCGCGAATGCCACGTAGGGGTCGCGCGCGATCAGCGCGGTGCCGGCATGGCCGTCGGCGTCGTCCTCGCGCATGACCACGATGCCGGCGCGGCTGTCGGCCAGCTGCGCGCGATATTTCGGGTTGGCGAGGAATGCAAGGCGGTCCGGTGACGCCCCTGCGAGCGTACCCACGCCAGACACGACGCGGGTGCCGTCGCCGTGCAGGCCGAGCCCGAATCGCTCGGCCAGCGCGGCGGCGGTGTGTGTCGCAGGTCGCATCAGCGCGGGCGGCCGGCGGCCGCCGTCAGAACTGCCCACCGAAGGTGAACTGCAGGCGCTCGATGTCGTCGCCGTCTTCCTTCTTGATCGGCAAGGCGTAACTGATCGAGATAGGACCCATCGGCGAGCGCCACATCAGCGCCACGCCGGTGGACGCGCGCAGCTCGCCGGCATCGAAGTTGTCGACCCCGTCGAATACGTTGCCGAAGTCGACGAACGCCGACACGCGCGCGGCCGGCGTGTCGAGCAGGGTCGGGAAGTACATCTCCAGCGAGCCGACCGTCTTGAGCGAGCCACCCACCGGCTGGGTGAAGTTGCTGCCTTCGAACGGCGCGGCGCGCGGGCCGAGCGTGTTGTCGGTGAAGCCACGCACTGATCGGGCGCCGCCGGCATAGAAATTCTCGAAGAACGGCAATCCGTCTGCGGTAACCGTCTTGATGTAGTCAGGCGAGCTGGTCTCGCACGGCTCGGTGGGGTCGGGCCCGGGGACCAGCACCGGCGGTGTGTCCTCATCACCGTCGGTATCCTGCAGCGACGCCGGGGTGAAGCAGATATTGCGCACGAATTCGTCGCCATAACTGTCGCCATACCCCAGCTCGGCTCGCGTGTTGAGCACCAGATGGCGCGAAAGCGGCCAGAACTTGGAAAAGCTGTAGTTCAGCTTGAAGTACTCGACCGTCGAGCCCGGCAGGGTCGATTCCAGCCAGACCCGCTGGGACGTGCCGGCGGTCGGCGTCAAAGCATTGTTGAGCGTATTGCGCGCCCAGCCCACCTCGCCGCGCCAGGCATGGAAGGTGCGTTGGCCAACGGCATCGATGTAGTCGACGATCGATTCCGGCGTCGAACCGCGGAAGGCGAAGATCTGGTTGCTGTCGATGCCGAACAGTGCGGTGATGGTGTCGGTCTCGGTGATCGGAATGCCGAGCACCGTCTGCCCTGCACCGCTGGTGCTGGAATAGCGGGCCGTATTGAAGTCCGAGTTGTCGAACTCGCGCCACCACAGGTTGTAGCCCAGCGACACCCCGCTGTCGGTGAAGTACGGATTGATGAAGGAGAAGTCGTAACGCTGCAGGTAGTCGTTGCGCTGGGCCTGAACCGAGATGCGGTTGCCGCTGCCCAGGAAGTTGCTCTGCGAAAGCTGGATCTGCGTGGTCAGGCCCGTCAATTGCGAGAAGCCAAGGCCGAATACGAAGCTGCCGGACGTGGTTTCCTTGACGTTGTAGACCACGTCGACCTGGTCGTTGGTGCCGGCCACCGGCTGGCTCTCAACGTCCACGCTCTCGAAGTAGCCCAGGCCCTGCAGGCGGATCTTGGAGCGGTCGATAGCGGCCTGCGAGTACCACGCGCCCTCGAACTGGCGCATCTCGCGGCGCAGCACCTCGTCGCTGGTGCGGGTGTTGCCCTTGAATACTATGCGGCGCACATTCACGCGCGGCCCGGGCACCACCTGCATGTTGATGGCCACGGTCTTGTCTTCGCGGTTGACGTCCGGGATCGGGTTCACCTGCGCGAACGCGTAGCCCACGTTGCCGAGGGTGGCGACGATCGAATCGGAGCTGACCTCCATCAGTCGGCGCGAGAAGGTCTGGTCGGGCTTGATTACGACCAGCCGCTCGATCTGCTCCTTCGGGAGGATGGTGTCGCCGCTGACCTGCACATCCGAGACGGTATAGGGCTCGCCTTCGGTCACGCCGGCGGTGATGAACATGTCCTGCTTGTCGGGGCTGATCGACACCTGGGTGGAGTCGACGCTGAAGTCGACATAGCCGCGGTCCAGATAATAGGAGTTGAGCTTTTCCAGGTCGCCCGCGAGCTTTTCGCGCGAGTACTGGTCATCGCGGCGGTACCAGCTGAACCAGTTGCTCTCGGCCGACTCCCACCCTTCGAGGATTTCGTCCTGGCCGTAGGTTTCGTTGCCGATCAGGTTGATGTGGCGGATCTTGGCCGCATCGCCTTCGTCGATGGCAATGGTGATATCGACGCGGTTGCGCTCCAATCGCGAGACGGTCGGCGTGACCTCGACGTTGTACTTGCCGCGGTTGTTGTACTGGCGGGTCAGCTCCTGGGTGACGCGGTCCAGGGCGAGGCGGTCGAAGGTGTTGCCCTCGGTCAGGCCGATCTCGTTGAGGCCGACCTGCAGGTCCTCGGTCTTGATGTCCTTGTTGCCGGTCAGCGTCAGCTTGTTGATCGCCGGGCGCTCGGTGACGGTGACCACCAGGATGTTGCCCTGGCGACCGATCTGGACGTCTTCGAAAAAGCCGGTGGCATACAGCGCACGCACGGCCTCGCCAGCGCGGGCGCGGTCGACGGTGTCGCCGCGTTCGATCGGCAGGTAGGTGAACACGGTGCCGGCGGCGATGCGCTGCAGGCCGTCGACGCGGATGTCGCTGGCGGTGAAGGCATCGGGCGCGGACGTGACGAACGGCTGCGGGGTCGCCGGCGCGGCAAAGGGGTCGGTCGCTGATGGCACACCGGTCTGCGCCGTTGCGGGCAATGCCGGCGCCAGGGCCGTGGCGAGGGCAAGGGCAAGCAGGCGGCGGGAAGGCAGTCGCGTCATCAGGGGGTCCGGTTGGGGAACGTGGTCGCCGCGGAAGGCGAAGGCAGGGCAGGCGGCATCAGCGCACCAGGTTGTTCACGATGTCGTTGTAGAACGCCAAGCCCATCAGGCCTGCGATCAGCGCCAGGCCGACATACTGCCCGGCGGCCATCACGCGATCGCTGACCGGGCTGCCTTTGACCAGCTCGATAAGGTAATACAGCAGGTGACCGCCGTCCAAGATCGGGATCGGCAGGAGGTTCAGGATGCCCAGGCTGAGCGACAGCAGGGCCAGCAGGGAGAGGTACCAGGCTACGCCCTGGTCGGCGTAGGCGTTGGCGGCGCGGGCGATGGTGACCGGCCCGGCGACGGTGTTCTCGACCGCGACCCGGCCTGTGAAGGCGCGGCCGATCATGTCCAGCAGCTCGCCGGCCTGGTGCAGGCCCTCGTTGACCGCGGCCGGCACCGCTTCGAGCGGCCCATGGCGCAGGAGCGCATCCTTTGCGGGCATCGCCGGCTGCGCCGAGGCGATGCCCAGCGCCCAGTAATCCACGCCGGCGTCGTCCTGCATCCGGCGCGGCAGGATTTCGAGCGCCAGTCGGTCGCCACCGCGCTCGACCTCGACCATTACCGGCTGTCCGCGCTCGCCGACGGCCTGCGCCAGCGGGCCGATGTCGTTCCAGCCGGTGACGGGGGCGCCGTCGAACGCGGTGATCCGATCGCCCTCCATCAGCACGCCGGCCGCGGCGGAATCCGGCACCACCCGTCCGACCACGGCGGGCACCTCCAGATGGCGCGGCGACAGGCCGATCGCCTCGATCGCGCGGCGCTCGTCGAATGCGGCGGGCAGGCGGTCCAGCGGCAGGGTGACGGTGCGTTCGTCGCCGGCCGCGTCGCGGAGCGACACCGGGACCCGGGCCCGGTCCAGCGCCGCCGGCAGCAGCGCCATCTGCACCTCGCTCCAGGTCGGGGTGGCGCGCTCACCGACCGCCAGCACCGTGTCGCCGCGCTTCAGGCCGGCCTCGGCGGCAATGTCATCGACCTGGCCCAGCACCGGCGCGTAATCGGGGCGGCCGATGACGAACATCGCCCACAGCAGGGCCACGCAGAGCAGCAGGTTGGCGATGGGCCCGGCGGCCACGATCGCGATGCGGCGGAACACGGATTGGCGGTTGAACGCGTGCGCAGCCTCGCCCGGCGCGACATCGCCCTCGCGCTCGTCGAGCATCTTGACGTAGCCGCCCAGCGGGATCGCGGCAATGGCGTACTCGGTGCCGTCGCGGCCGCGGCGCATCCAAAGCGGCTTGCCGAAGCCCACCGAGAAGCGCAGGACCCTGACCCCGCAGCGCCGGGCCACCCAGTAATGGCCGAATTCGTGGAATGTCACCAGCACGCCGAGGCTGACGATCAGCCACCAGATGGAGCCGAGCAGTTCACCCATGGCACGACTCCGAAGCGCGCGGGCTTGTGGAATGCGTCATGCGGCGGGGCTCATCCGGGCGATCTCGTGTTCCACGTATCGGCGGGCGGCGGCGTCGGCCTCGTGCAGGCCGTCGAGCGAGCCGGCCGCGCCGGCGGGCGTGCCGGACAGGGCGGCTTCAACCAACCGGGGGATCGCAAGGAAACCCACCCGCCGCTGAAGAAAGGCTGAAACCGCCACTTCGTTGGCGGCGTTGAGCACCGCCGGGGCCGTGCCGCCGGCCTCCAGGGCATCGAACGCCAGGCGCAGGCACGGGAATGCCTTTAGGTCGGGCGCCTCGAATTCCAGCGCGCCGCCCTGCGCCAGCAGGTCCAGTCCGGCGACACCGGAGTCCAGCCGCTCAGGCCAGCCGAACCCCACCGCCAGCGCGGTGCGCATGTCGGGCAGCCCCAGCTGGGCCAGCGTGGAGCCGTCGCGGAACGCGACCAGCGAGTGCACCAGGCTCTGCGGGTGCACCAGCACGTCGATGCGCGCGCGCTCCACGTCGAACAGGTGGTGCGCCTCGATGACCTCCAGGCCCTTGTTCATCAGGGTGGCGGAGTCGACCGAGATCTTCGGGCCCATGGACCATTTGGGATGGGCGACCGCCTGTTCGGGCGTCACCGTCTCGAGGGCATCGCGTCGCCAGCCGCGGAACGGGCCACCCGAGGCTGTCAGCGTGATGCGGGCCAGTCCGTCGCGGGCGGCGGCGTCGGGCAGGCACTGGAAGATCGCGTTGTGCTCGCTGTCGATCGGCACGATGGTCGCGCCGCCGTCCCGCGCGGCGTGCATCAGGAGTTCACCGGCCAACACCAGCGATTCCTTGTTGGCCAGCAGCAGCCGCTTGCCGGCGCGGGCTGCCGCGAGCGTGGACGGCAGGCCCGCAGCGCCGACGATGGCCGCCACGACGGTGTCGCAGTCGTCGCCTGCAGCCAGCGCGCAGATCGCGTCGGCGCCGGCGTGGGCCTCAGTGTCCAATCCGGCCTCGCGCAGGCCGTCGCGCAAAGCGATGTAACCGGCTTCGTCGGCAATCACCGCATGGCGGGGGCGGTGCGTGCGGCACAGCGCCAGCAGCGCGTCGACGTTGCTGCCCGCCGCGAGCACGGTGGCGCGCAGTCGATCCGGGTGGCGTGCGATGACATCCAGTGCCGAAGCACCGATCGAACCGGTCGCACCGAGGACGGCAATCGCGCGCATTACCTGGCCTGCGACATCAGAAACCCGCGACGGCCTTGCCGAGCGCGAACACCGGCAGCGCGGCCAGCACCCCGTCGATGCGGTCCAGGATGCCGCCGTGGCCCGGGATCAGGTGCCCGGAATCCTTCACCCCGGCGTGGCGCTTGAGCAGGCTCTCGAACAGGTCGCCCACCACCGATGCCAGGGCCGCGGCCATCGAAACCACCGCCACCCACACCAGTTGCCCGGGCTCGGCGTTGGCCAGCAGGCCGACCAGCACGCCGGTGATGGTGCCGGCGATGACGCCGCCGGCCATGCCTTCGATCGTCTTGTTGGGGCTGATGTTGGGCGCCAGCTTGCGGCGGCCCAGCTTTCGGCCGGTGAAGTAGGCGCCGGTATCGGCGGCCCAGACCACGCCCAGGGCGGCCAGCAGCCAGTAGTGGCCGTCCGGCACTTCGGCATGGATCCACGCCAGCGCGCACCACGCGGGCACCACGGCCAGCGTGCCGGCGGCGAGCTTGAACACGCGCGCGTGGGTGTCATGGTCGCTGGCGAAGCGCGGGCGGCCCAGCCACAGCAGCGCGACCAGCCACCAGACCACGCCGATGAGCGTCGCCACCTGCAGCAGCACCAGGCTGAAGCCCGACGGCCCGCGCGAGCCCCACACGATCGCCACCATCATGGCGAGGTTGGCCACCAGCAGCACCGTGCGCGCCAGCGTGTCCTCGATCTCGGCCAGCTCCAGCCACTCCCACAGGCCGGCCAGGAACAGCAGCGCGGCCATCATCACCATCCATTCGGTGGGCAGGAACAGGATGCCGAGGATGGCCGCCGGGGCCATGATCAGGGCGGCAAGGACACGGGTTCGGGTCATTCGGAAGTCTCTTCGGGTCGGCCGGCCACCTGCGCGCCGGTCAGGCCGTAGCGGCGCTCGCGCGAGGCGAAATCGTCCAGCGCGCGCTGCAGGGTGGCTGCATCGAGCTCGGGCCACAAGGCATCGGTGAACCACAATTCGGTGTAGGCCAGCTGCCACAGCAGGAAATTGCTGATGCGCTGCTCGCCGCCGGTGCGGATGAACAGGTCGGGCGGCGGCAGGTCGGCCAGGCAGACCCGCGAACCCAGCATCGCTTCGTCGATGGCATCGGGGTCGAGCCGGCCGGCCGCCACGTCACGCGCGAGCGAACGGGCCGCCTGCGCGATGTCCCAATGGCCGCCGTAGCTCGCCGCGATGCTCAACTGCAGGCGCGTGTTGCCGCCGGTGGTGGCCTCGGCCGCGGCCATGCGCTGCACCAGCGCCGGGCCGAAGCGATCGCGCTGGCCGATGAAGCGCACGCGGACGCCGCGGCGGTGCAGCTCCTCCACCTCGCGGTCCAGCGCATTGAGGAACAGCTTCATCAGCGCGCCGACCTCGTCCTCCGGCCGGCCCCAGTTCTCGCTGGAGAAGGCGAACAGGGTCAGCGCGCCAATGCCGCGATCCAGGCAGAAGTCGATGCAGCTGTTGACCGCGCGCGCACCGGCCCGGTGGCCGATGGCGCGCGGGCGACGGCGCCGCTCCGCCCAGCGCCCGTTACCGTCCATGATGACGGCGACGTGGCGCGGGATGCGGGGCGCGGCGCCCGCGGCCGCAGGCGATGGGTCGGTGGCGGACATGAGCCGTGTCGGACCCCTCAGACCGCCAGCAGTTCCTGCTCCTTGGCCTTGACGACCTCGTCCACGTCCTTGATGGCCGAATCGGTCAGCTTCTGGATCTCGTCCTCGGTGCGGCGCACGTCGTCCTCGGTGATCTGCTTGTCCTTCAGCAGCTCCTTCACCTGGTGGTTGGCGTCGCGGCGGATGTTGCGGATGGCGACCTTCGCGTCCTCGCCACCGGCGTGCACGTGCTTGGACAGCTCCTTGCGGCGCTCCTCGGTCAGGGCGGGCAGGTTGATGCGGATCACCGTGCCGGCCGTGTTCGGGGTCAGGCCCAGGTCGGAGGCCAGGATCGCCTTCTCGACCGCCGACACCATCTGCTTCTCCCACGGGGTGATCGTGAGCGAACGCGCGTCGGTGACCGCCACGCTGGCGACCTGCGACAGCGGCATGTCCGAGCCGTAGTAGTTGACCTTCAGGTGCTCGACCAGCGCGGTGGAGGCACGGCCCGTACGGACCTTGGTCAGGTCGTGGCGGAACGCCTCGACGCTCTTGGCCATGCGCGTCTGGGCATCTTTCTTGATCTCGTTGAGCATCGCCGGCTCCGGTCCAATGACGGTAATCGCGGGATTATAGCCGGCGGGCCCCGGAACCCGGGGTCCGCCGTTAGGGGCGGGGCGGGCCGACGTACCCCCGGCAAGCGGGGCCTCAGTGCGGCGTCACGTCGCCGCATCCTTCGCCGTGCTCGACCTGCAGCGTCGGATGGGTGATGCGGAAGCGCTGGCCGAGTTCGCCGACGGTCTGCGCGATGAACGCGTCGTGCCCGCTGTCGCAACGGCGCACGACGTGCGCGGTCAGCGCGATCTCGCCCGCGCCCAGCGACCAGATGTGCACGTGATGGACGGCCTCGACGCCGGGCTGCGTGGCCAGGAACGCGCGCACCTGTGCCGGGTCGATGCCCCGCGGCACCGCGTCCATCGTCGCGGCGAGGCTTTCGCGCAGCAGGCCGAACGCGCTCCACGCGACAACGGCACCGATCAGCAGCGCCACCGCCGGGTCCAGCCATGCCCAGCCCAGCCACCACATGCCCAGCCCCGCGGCGACCGCCGCTGCCGATACCGCGGCGTCGGCCATCAGGTGCAGGAAGGCGCCACGCCGGTTGAGGTCGTGCGCATCACCCCCGCGCACCAGCCAGGCGGCGCCGAGGTTGACCACGATGCCCAGCGCGGCGACCACCACCACCGGCAGCGCGGGGATCTCCGGCGGTGCGCCGATGCGGCGGACCGCCTCCCACCCCAGCGCACCCGAGAAGCCCACCAGCAGGAGTGCATTGGCCAAGGGCGACAGCAGCGTCGCGCGGCGCCAGCCGTAGGTGTGGCGCTCGCTGGCCGGGCGCCGCGCCAGCACCGCGGCCGCCCACGCCAGGGCCAGCCCGAGCACGTCGCCCAGGTTGTGCAGCGCGTCGGTCAGCAGGGCCAGCGACCCGGTCGCGAAGCCGTAGCCGGCTTCGATCGCGGTGTAGGCGAGGTTGACCAGCGTCACCGCCGCGAACGCGCGGGTGCCATGGTCGTGGTTGTGGTTGTGGTGGCTGTGGTGACCGTGCATAGGCCCAGTGTGCCTGCCGGTCGCGGCAACGCGTAGCGTGTCCACCCGGGCCGGCTGGCGGGGGAGTCGCCGGCTAGCGGCCCGCGTCGCGTCCCTTGACCAGGGTGCCGACGTCTTCGCCGCGAAGGATCCTTAGCAGGGTGCCGGGCTGGGCCATGTCGAAGATCCGCAGCGGCAGGTCGGCATCCCGGCACAGCGCGAACGCGGCGGTGTCCATCACCTGCAGGTCGCGGGCGATGACCTGGTCATACGTCAGGCGGTCGAAGCGCGTGGCGTCGGCATGTTTCTTCGGGTCCCGGTCATAGACGCCGTCGACCTTGGTGGCCTTCAGCAACAGGTCCGCGCCGATCTCGATCGCCCGCAGCGCGGCGCCCGAGTCGGTGGTGAAGAACGGGTTGCCGGTGCCGGCGGCGAAGATCACCAGCCGGCCCTTCTCCAGGTGCCGGATCGCGCGGCGGCGGATGTAGTCCTCGCACACGTCGTTGATCTTGATCGCGCTCATCACCCGGGCCTTGCCGCCCAGCTTTTCCAGCGCGTCCTGCATCGCCAGGGCGTTGATGACGGTGGCGAGCATGCCCATGTGGTCGCCGGTGACGCGGTCCATGCCGCCCGCCGCCAGGCCCGCGCCGCGGAAGATGTTGCCGCCGCCGACCACCAGTGCGATCTCCGCGCCGGCCTGCTGCGCCTCGATCACCTCGCGCGCCAGGCGCTCGATCACCTTGGGGTCGATGCCGTAGTCCTCATCGCCCATCAACGCCTCGCCGGACAGCTTCAACAGGACGCGGCGGTAGGCGAGCTGGGACATGGGACGATTCTCTGGCGTGGGCAAACCCCGGAATTCTAGCCGAGGTAGGGGGGCTGCCACGAGTTGCGTTTCACTGGGCATGCCTAGGACCGCGCATTTCACGAATCCGCTCCGCCGGCCGATACCGGGGTATGCATGGCCTGCATATGCCCGCACCGCACGGCCGGGTGCGTGGTACAACGCCCGCCGGCCGCCGGGGTGGGTGGCCCCTGTGCCCCGTCCTCTCCGGCGGTGGCCGTGAGCCGCGCGATGTCCGCCGTGCTGCCGTCCGATGTGTTGCCTGAGCCTGGAGTCCCCGTTGCCGTCAACCTGCGTGCCGCCGTCCGTTCCCGTGCCACCACCGGGCTGCACGGCCATCCGGTTGCCCGCGTGACGCCGTGCGCCGACAGCGCCGCCGGCATGCAGGGGCGCGACGGGTTCGAGGCCTTCCTGCGGGCCCAGCAACCCGTCCTGGTGGGTTACCTGTGCCGCCGCGTGCCGGAGGAGGACGCCAAGGACATCGCGCAGGAAGCGTTCGTGCGGATGCTGCGGTACCGCGACCACCCCCGGGACCAGTTGAAGGCGCTGATGTACCGCATCGCCACCAACGTGCTGCTGGACCGCGCGCGTCGCGACCGGAGCCGCGGCGCGCCGCTGCACGTCAGCCTGGACGCGGACCACGATGCGATGGCGTCCGATGAGCCTGCGCACGAGGAACGGGTGGAGTCCCAGCAGGCGCTGGCGCAGGTGCGCGCCGCCATCCTGCAACTGCCCGGGCGGTGCCGGGAGGTCTACCTGCTCAACCGGATCGAAGGCATGAGCTACACCGAGATCGCCCGCCATTGCGGCATTTCCGTAAAGGCGGTCGAAAAGAACATCGGCCGGGCACTGCGCGTGTTGCGCGAGCGCCTGGCCTCGCACCAGCGCCCGGGAGGCGAGCCATGAACCACACCTCCGCGCCCGACCGGGTGGCGATCGACGCCGCTCACTGGCTGGCACGGCTGGAGTCGCCCGAGTGCGGTCCGGACGCGCGTGCCGCGTTCGAGGACTGGCTGGCCCAGTCGCCGGTGCATGTCGCCGCCTACGTGGAGATGGAGCGCCTGCACCGGGATGCGGCGGCGCTGGCAGGCGACGACCTGCTGCGCGCGGCGGCCCGTCGTGCGCGTCGCACGGCGGGTGCGGCACGACGCCCGGACTGGGTGCGCCGGCTGCCGGCCATCGCCGCGACGCTGGCCCTGGCGGCCGGCGCCGCCTGGTGGACCATGCGCCCGACGGCCGTGCCCGCCGAGGCCGTGGCACATGCCACCGCCGTGGGCGAGCAGCGCACGGTGGTGCTGGAAGACGGCACCCGCATGACCCTGGACACCGATACCCGGGTGCAGGCGCGCTTCGATGCGGACGCGCGCGCGGTGGCGGTCGAGCGCGGGCGCGTGCAGTTCGAGGTCGGCCGCGATCCCGCACGTCCCTTCCGTGTGGAGGTCGGCGCCGGTGTCGTGCGTGACATCGGCACCACGTTCCAGGTGGCCCGCCATGGTGGATCGAGCCGGGTCGCGCTTCTGGACGGGACGGTCATCGTCAGCGGCGCCGGTGGCACGGCGGTGACGCTGGCCCCGGGCCAGCAGGTGGCCATCGACACCGGCGGCGGTGTCGGCGTGGCGGCCCCGCTGGACGTGGTAGCCGCGGCCGGCTGGCCGAAGGGCGAGCTGGTGTTCCAGCAGCGGCCGCTGGCCAGCCTGCTGGAAGAGATGAACCGCTATTCGGACACCCGCGTGCGGCTGGCCGACCCGGCACTGGGCGACATCCGCGTCAGCGGGGTGTTCCACATGCACGACCAGGCCGCCCTGGTGGCGGCGCTGGAGCGGGGGTGGGCGCTGCGTGCGCAGCAGGCCAGCGACGGCGACATCGTCCTGCATCCGCCTGCCGGGTAGCGCGTCCGTACCCCACGGCGCGTTCATCGTTGCGCGGGGGTGGGGGCTCTCGTAAGGTGCGGGGCCGTTCGTCCCGCGCTCCCGGTTGATGGCCTGGACCCGTTTCGCGCTCGCCATTTCCGGTGTGCTCTGCGTTACCGGCTTGACCACTCCGACGCCCGCCCTGGGTGCGGGGGGCGGCGGCCGTGCGTCCGCGACGCGGGTGGCCTTCGACATTCCCGGCGGTGAACTGGGCCTCGCGCTGGAGCGGCTCGCCACGCAGGCCGGCCTGCAGCTGCTGTACCGCCCGGAGCTGGTCGAGGGCCGGAGGGCGCGGCCCCTGCGGGAGACGCTCGCACCGGCTGCCGCGCTGCAGCGTCTGGCCGAGGCCGCCGGCCTGCGCGTCGAGGCCGTCAACGGCAACACCTACGTTCTGAGCGCAGGGGTGGCGCCCGCGGCTTCCAGGCCCGCCGTGGCCGCGGCGCCACCGGCACCGCGCAGGCCGGCCCCGATCCCCACGGTCTACGTCACCGGCACCCACATCCCGCGCAGCGACATCGGCGCGGTCACGCCCTCGCCGGTGACGTTGATCAGCCGCAGCGAAATCGAGGCCAGCGGCCACCAGACCCTGTTCGAACTGCTGCGCGCGCAACCGGGCATGCTCGGGCACCACCCGGTCGCGGTGGCTTCGGACGGCGGCACCGGTATCCAGCAGCCGTTCGCGGCCGCCGCCACCACCAGCCTCAATGCGCTCGGTCCGCGCGCGACGCTGTTCCTGGTCGACGGCCGGCGTGTTGCCAACTACGGCTTGATCTCATCGGAGCTCGGCGGCCTGGCGGACCTGGATGCGATCCCGCTGACCATCGTCGAGCGGGTCGAAATCATGCGCGGCGGTGCGTCGGCCATCTATGGCGCCGATGCCATGGCCGGGGTGGTCAACATCATCCTGCGCAAGCGCCAGGACGGCGGCGAGGGGGTGGCCCGGTACGGCGCGTCGAGCCGCGGGGACGCCGCCGAGTCGCGGCTGTCCTACAGCCACGGGTTGGAGACCGCACGCGGTGGGGAGGTGCTGGTGGGTGTGGATGCGTTGCGGCGCGACGAATTGCTGGGAAGTGCACGGGACTGGCGCACCATGGACCACCGCCGCCATGGCCTGGGCGACCGGCGTATCCCGCTGGGCTACCGCGACTACGACCTCAACCTGCTCAACCGCCAGTGCGCGCACGCGCCCGCCGACGTGGCGGACGAATGCCTGCTGGACATTCCGCGCTACACCAGTCTCCAGCCCTCGAGCCGGCGCTGGTCGCTGTACGGGCACCTGGGGCAACCGCTGACGGACGGCATCGACCTCACCGTCGACCTGCGCGCAGGCACGGCGGACCAGACCCTGACAAACGCGCCGTTCCACGCGCGCGTGGCGATTCCCGAGGGCCACCCCGATTACCGCCCCGACGCCGACCTGGACTATGCGTTCTTCGACATCGGCCCGGTGCGGAGCCACAGCGACACGCGCACGCTTGACGGCACCGTGGCGCTGTCGGGCTGGCGCGGCGCGTGGGGGTGGAGCGCGGCGCTGTCGCACCATCACAACCGGGTCGATGCGCGCATCGACGGACTGGTGCAGTACACGGCGTTCGACCGTGTCACCGATGAAGGGGGCTACCGCTTCGACGGCACGCCCAATCCACCGGCGCTGCTGGCCGCGCTGTCGCCTCCGGTGTCCACCCGCGGCGATGCGACGCTGCAACAGGTCGGCGTCGATGTTCATGGCCCGTGGTTCGCGCTGCCGGGTGGGCCGGCGCGGGTCGCCGCCGGGCTGGAACTGCTGCGCGACGTGCTGGAGCACAGGCCCGACCCGTTGATGGTGGAGCACGACATCGCGCTCGGCCCGCAAAAGGTGCCCATCGACAGCCAGCAGCGCGGTGCCGGCGTCTACGCGGAGGTGAACCTGCCCTTCTCCCCACGCTGGCAGATGGACCTGGCCGCTCGCGTGGACCAGCGCGAGGGGTACGGCCGACGCTGGTCGCCCAAGGTCGGGCTGAAGTGGAGCCCGCTGGACGGCCTCACGCTGCGCGCGACCGGCGCGACCGGCTACCGCGCACCGTCGCTGTTCGAGACGCGCCGGCCCAGCGTGGTCGACGAACTGGATCTGGTGCCGGAAACGCCGGCGCTCGCGCCGTGCGCCTACGTGTTCGAGCTGGGTCCGCAGGAGCGCTACTGCCTGGTCGGTCGCAGTGCGCGGGAAAATCCCGGGCTGCGGCCCGAGACGTCGCGCAGCCACACCGTCGGGCTGGTGTGGGCCCCCGTCCCCGGTTTCAGTGCGAGCCTGGATCACTTCCGCATCCGCCGCCGCAACGAGATCCTGCCCGGGAGCGCCACCGACGACGCAGATGCGTTCCCGCTGTCGTTGGTGCGCGACGAAAGCGGAGCGCTGGTCGGTATCGACGCCTATTTCGCCAATGTCGGCCTGACCGACGTTCGCGGCTGGGAGTTCGACCTTCAGGGCGTATGGGACACGGCGCAGTGGGGTCGCTACACCGTCCGGCTGGCCGGGAACTACCTCGACCGCCTCGAGCGCCGGGCCGCTCCGGGTGCACCCCGGCAGGCATTCGCGGGCTACGAGGCGCCCGACCGCAGCGCGCTCGGGTACGTGCAATGGCGCAACGCGGGCTGGCAGGCCACCGTGTCGGCCCGCGCGCTGGGGCCGGTGGAGGTGGGTTCGCCAGCAGGCGGGTGCCCGCGCCCCAATCGCGAAGCCGGCCGTTGCCGCACCCCGGGCTGGACGCGGTTCGATTTCGACGTGGCCTACAGCTGGCCACACTGGCGTGTCGCGCTCAACGTGCGTGATCTGACCGACCGCGAGCCGGTCAACTACGACGTGGACCGTGGCGGCTATGACATCGCCCTGGACGACCCGCGTGGCCGGTTCTACCTGTTGAGCCTGCGCCGCGACTTCTGACGTGGGCCCTCCGGCCGCCTCCCGAAAAAAGACCGGGGGAGGGTAGGGGGGTGGTGTTGCACCTGCGTTACCGCTCCCGATGCCTGCTCCACGAGCAGGCCGACACCGCCGGCACATCATGCCGGCGCCATGTTCGATCCAGGGGAGACAGGTCTAGATGCAGCGCAAGCAGAAGGGTTCAGCAGTACGCCGCGGCGGTACGCGCGGGCAGGTCCGTTCCGTGTTGTCCAAGGCGATCGTCGGCGCACTGCTGTTGGGCAGCATGGGCGTGGCGGCGGCCCAGCAGGCCCCGCAGTACGACGAGCAGGGGCAGGTCGGCGACGCCGACAGCTGGAAGACGGACGAATTCAAGGCCGACTGGGGCCTGGAGGCCATCGGTGCGCACCACGCGTATGCGCGCGGGTTGACCGGGCGGGGGGTGCGCGTCGGCGTTCTGGACGGTGGTTCGGCACTGGCGCACGGTGACTTCGCCGATGGCGACCACCGTGCGATCCGCATGGCCGATCCGGGGTGCGAGACCGAAGTGTTCAATGGTCCGGCTGCGTGCTACGCGGCGGACGGTGACCAGGCCGGCATCGACTATTTCCATTACACCGACGATGACCGTGCGTTCGTGCAGTTCCTCATCGACATCGGGTACCTGATCCCGGAAGCCGACGAAATCCTCGAGTCTTGGGCCGGCTTCGCCTACAACACGCATGGCACCCACGTGGCCGGCAGCATCGCCGCGAACCGCAACGGCCAAGGCACCCATGGCGTCGCGTACGGGGCGGACATCACTGCGGCACGCATGTTCTCCAACAGCTATATGGATCTGGATGCGCTGTTGGGCTTCGGCGGCGAGTCGTACTCGATCGGTCCGGGCGATGCCGCATTCGCGGATGTGTTCTCGCAGATGGCCGCGCAGGGCGTACGCGCGATCAACCACAGTTGGGGCCTGTCACAGGAGCCGACCACGGCTGAGGACATGGACGCGCTGTACAACGCCCCGGGCGTGGCCGAGTACCTGTCGATCTTCACCAACGCCGGTACGCGCGACGGGATGCTCCAGGTCTGGGCCGCCGGCAATGCTTCCGGTGACATCGCGGGTCTCTACGCGACTCTGCCGCGCTGGGTGCCAGACGCGGAGAAGTACTGGCTCAGCGTGGTCAACATCAACCAGACCGGTGAGATCGACGGCAGTTCCAGCACGTGCGGGCTCTCCATGGACTGGTGCCTGGCGGCGCCGGGTACCGACATCACCTCGACCGTCATCGGCGGCAAGATCGATGGCGACGTGGTCTACGACAACGACGGCAACGTCGTGGGACTGGACATCACCTCGCAGGATCCGGCGTACGGCCACGGCGACCTGACCGGCACCTCGATGGCCGCTCCGCACGTCACCGGCGCATTGGCGCTGCTGATGGAACGGTATCCGTACCTCGACAATCCGCAGATCCGCGACGTCCTGCTGACCACCGCGCGCGACCTGGGTGCGGAAGGCGTCGACGCGATCTACGGCTGGGGCCTGATGGACCTGGAAAAGGCCATCGAGGGCTACGGCCAGTTCCGCGTCGACACCGACGTGGTGATGAACCAGCGCGCCGGCGGCGCCAAGGTCTGGGAAGGCCTGGCGTGGGACGACTGGACCAACGACATCGGTGGCCCGGGCCGCCTGACCAAGTCGGGCATCGGCTGGCTCCGCCTGAGCGGCGACAACAGCTTCAACGGCGCCACCGTGGCCGAGGGCATCCTCGAACTGGACGGTACGAATGCGCTGGCCGGCAACGTCGACATCGACGGCGGTGCACTGATCCTCAACGGCTCGCTCGTCGACACCGACCTCGTCGTGACCGACGGTTCGGCCCTGGTCTACGGCCAGCAGGTCGGCGGCAGCACGCACATCGGCCTGGACGGCTACCTGGCAGGCAACGGCACGTTGGGCGACACCCTGGTCGACGGCGTCATCGCACCCGGCACGTCGCTGGGCACGCTGACCATCGATGGCGACCTGGTGCTGTCGTCCACGTCGACGTACGAACTGGAAATCGCGCCGCCGGATGCATCCGACCGCATCCATGCAACCGGGACCGCCGCGCTGGAAGGCGGCACGCTGCAGATCGAGCAGGCACCGGGTGAGTACCTGCTGGGCCAGTACTACGAGTTCCTGTCCGCCGACGGCGGCGTGAGCGGCGAGTTCGGCGCCATCGATGCCTCGTCCATCACCCCGTTCCTCGACTTCAACCTGACCTACGGCGCCAATAGCGTCGCCCTGGATGTCGTGCGGGGCCTGTTGCTGGCCGAGGCCGCCGCCACCGCCAACCAGCGTGCGGTCGGTGCGGCTGCCGATGCGCTCGCCATGGACGATGTGCTGGCGCAGCGCCTGACGCAGCTGTTCCCGGCGGAGGCACTGCCGGCGCTGGACAGCCTGAGCGGTGAGTTGCATGCCAGCGCCCGCTCGGTGCTGGTGGACAGCCAGCGCCATGTGCGCGAGGCCGCACTGGCCCGCGCGCAGGCCGGCACCGGTGCGTTCGCGCCGATGGCGGCAGGCGAAGCGGGGTCGGCGGCGTGGATCGAAGTGCTGCGCAGCGGCGGTGCTTTGCAGTCCGACGGCAACGCCGGGCGCGTCGACTACAACGGCAGCGCCACGCTGCTGGGCGTCGACCACCGCTTTGCCAGCGGCTGGCGCCTCGGCGTCATGGGCGGCATGGACCGCAACGACATGGCCGTGGACGGCCGTGGCAGCGAGGGCGACATCATCGGTCGCCACGTGGGTCTCTACGCCGGCCAGGCATGGGGCGGACTCGGCCTGCGCCTGGGCGTGACGCACGCGCAGAGCGAAGTCGACGTGCAGCGCACGGTCGCCTTCCCCGGCGTGCAGGACCAGACGCATGTCGAGTACGACGCCCAGTCCAACCAGGCGTTCGTCGAGGCCGGCTACCGGTTCGCCGCCAATGCGTGGGAGATCGAGCCCTACCTGCAGTACGCCCACGTGTCCTACGACACCGACGGCTTCCAGGAAGAGGGCGGCGTGACGGCGCTGAGCGGCGATAGTGCGGATGGCGACGTCGGCCTGGCCACCGCCGGCGTGCGTTTCAACGTCAACCTCAAGGGTGCGCAGCAGGACGAGAGCTGGCTGAGCCTGCGCGGTGGCCTGGGCTACCGCGACGCCAGCGGCGACCTGTCGCCGGCGGCGACGGTGGCCTGGTCTGGCGGTGATGCCTTCGTGGTCCGCGGTGCACCGCTGGCCGACAGCGCGACCGTCGCCGAACTCGGCTTCGGTGCCCGCACCAGCGAGGCCAGCCTGTTCGAGCTGACCTACAGCGGCCAGTACGCCGACGAGGCCCGCGACCACGGCCTGAACGCCCGTTTCTCGGTGCAGTTCTGATCGGGGAACGGTTCTGACGCACCCCGCGTAACAGGGGCCGGGCGGAAGCATTCGCCCGGGGTGGCGCCAGGGATGGGCGCCATCGACCAGGGACGGTCAGCTCCCGGCGCACGCGGAACTTCGGGGTCCGCCGCGCCGGGAGCTTTTTTTTGGGGTGTGGCACCGCGACGGTGCGGATAAGAGGGTGCCTCTGCCCAGGCAGCTTCAGTGGCGATCAACGGAGGAGCGACGCAAAGCGTAGACCTGCATGGTCACGCATGCGGGTACGCGCACGCAGTTCTACGGCCTTGTGTTCGCATGGCTGCTGGCTGCCGATCAGCCGCCATCTTTCCAGACGTTTGGCGCAAGGTGCCCGTCGTGCCGATCCGCCAAATCCACGCATCGCGTGGTGCGGCTTCGCTATGCACGCAGCTTCGATGTGATTTGACTGACGCGTATGCACCGCAGGCATGGGGCGCTGTTGTAACTGTCCCAGCATGCATGCCCTTCGCGGCACGCGGCGGGAGATCCGAGAGGCACAAAAAAGAGAGGCAACAAAAAAGGCCGCGGAAATCCGCGGCCTTCTTCTTTACTGCGCTGGCGCGCTGGCTTACGCCAGGCCGGCCTGCTTCATGACTTCGGCGTGGAAGTCATCGGTCTGCTTCTCGATGCCTTCGCCCACCGCCAGGCGCTGGAACGACACCACGTCGGCGCCGGCGGCCTTGGCCGCAGCTTCGACGTTCTGGTCGGTGTTGAGCACGTACGGCTGGCCGTACAGGGTGACCTCGTTGACGATCTTGGCGATCTTGCCGCCGATGATCTTCTCCAGGATGTCGGCCGGCTTGGACTTGTCCTTGTCGGACATCTTGGCCAGCTCGATCTCCTTTTCCTTCTCGACGAAGTCGGCCGGCACATCGGCGGCCTTGGCGTACGGCGGGTTCATCGCGGCCACATGCATGGCCACGCCGCGCGCGAACTCGGCATCGCCGCCGGCCACCTCGGTGAGCACGCCGATGCGGCCGCCATGCACGTAGGCGGCCACGTTGTTGGTGCTGTCCAGGCGCACCAGGCGGCGCACCTGCACGTTCTCGCCGACCTTGGCGATGACGGCGGCGCGGGCTTCCTCGACGGTCTCGCCCGACGGCAGCTTGACGGCCTTCAGGGCCTCGGCGTCCGCGGCGGTGGATGCGAGCGCGGCGTCGGCCACGGCCTGGGCGAAGGACAGGAAGTTCTCGTCCTTGGCCACGAAGTCGGTCTCGGAATTGACCTCGACCAGCACGGCCTTGCCGCCCTCCTGGGCGGAGACGATGCGGCCTTCCGCGGCAACGCGGCTGGCCTTCTTGTCGGCCTTGGCCAGGCCCGACTTGCGCAGCCACTCGGCCGCGGCGTCGATGTCGCCGTTGTTCTCGGTGAGCGCCTTCTTGCACTCCATCATGCCGGCGCCGGTGCGCTCGCGCAGTTCCTTCACCTGGGATGCGGTGATTTCAGCCATGGGGATCTACCTCGATATTCGTGAAGTTGTAGGAGCGACGTAAGTCGCGACCGCCGGCACCAGTGAAGCTGCGGATCGCGACTTACGTCGCTCCTACAAAAAGCTGGAACGCGGCCGCGCAACATGGCGCGGCCGCGTGACACGGGTCTTACTCGGCCTTGGCGTCGTCGGCCTTGGCTTCGACCTTGGCGTCGGCCGGAGCGGCCTCGGCGTCGGTCGCCGGCTCGTCGGCCTTCTTGGCGGCGGCCTTCTTGGCCGGAGCGCGGCGGGCCGGCTTGTCCTTGGCGGACTCCTCGCCACCTTCGGCGAAGTCTTCCTCGCGGACGCTGCCCGGCGTCGGGGCGGCGGCCTTGCCTTCGAGCACGGCGTCAGCGGCGGCGCGGGCGTACAGCTGCACGGCGCGGATGGCGTCGTCGTTGCCCGGGATCGGGTAGTCGACCAGCGCCGGGTCGTAGTTGGTGTCGACCACGGCCACGACCGGGATGCCGAGCTTGCGGGCTTCCTGCACGGCGATGTTCTCGTGGCCGATGTCGATCACGAACAGCGCGTCGGGCAGGCGGTTCATTTCCTTGATGCCGCCCAGCGAGGCCAGCAGCTTGTCGCGCTCGCGGCGCAGGCCCAGCACTTCGTGCTTGACCAGCTTCTCGAAGGTGCCGTCGGTCTCGGCCGCTTCCAGCTCCTTCAGGCGGCCGACCGACTTCTTCACGGTGGCGAAGTTGGTCAGGGTGCCGCCCAGCCAGCGCTGGGTCATGTACGGCATGCCGCAACGCTCGGCTTCTTCCTTCACGGCGTCGCGCGCGGAGCGCTTGGTGCCGACGAACAGGATCATGCCGCGCTTCTGGGCGATGCCCGAGATGAAGTTCATCGCGTCGTTGAACAGCGGAACCGTCTTCTCGAGGTTGATGATGTGGATCTTGCCGCGGGCGCCGAAGATGTACGGGCCCATCTTGGGGTTCCAGTAGCGGGTCTGGTGGCCGAAGTGGACACCGGCCTCCAGCATCTGGCGCATGGTGATCTGGGACATCGTGGTAGAGCTCCAGGCAATGGAACCGGCCGCCAGGGTTGTGGGGCGGCTGCCTCGGCACGGGGCCTGGGCGAGGTTCCGGGGTTGGGCCTCCCCGCTGCCACCGTGGCCAGATCCCGAACGCCGCTGTGGCGGAACGGGACACCCCGGCACGGGGGTTTGCAGCGGGTGTGTATTCGCCGGTGACGCCCGGCGTGGGCGGCTGGCAGGCACGGAGCCGGCGCAGCCGCGGGATTCTAGCCGGTTGTGGACACGGAGGCAATCGGGACGGGCGGTTGGCCGTGGTGCCCGCCGATCAGGGCGGAGGGGACGCATCGGTGCCCGTCCATGGACAGCACGCCACCTGGCTGCGCGCTGGGCCTCGCTGCCCACACCCCCGCCGCATCGGCGATAATGCGCGGATGCCCATTACGCTCAAATCCCCCGAGGACATCGAGAAGATGCGCGTCGCCGGCCGTCTGGCCGCCGAGGTGCTGCAGGTCGTCGCCCCGCACGTGAAGCCGGGCGTGACGACCGAGGAGCTGGACCGCATCTGCCACGACCACATCGTCAACGTGCAGGGCGCGATCCCGGCCAACGTCGGCTACAAGGGATACCCCAAGACCGTCTGCACCTCGGTCAACAACGTCATCTGCCACGGCATCCCGAGCGAGGCCAAGGTCCTGAAGGACGGCGACATCGTCAATATCGACGTCACTGTGATCAAAGACGGCTGGCACGGCGACACCAGCCGCATGTACCTCGTCGGGACCCCGTCGGTGATGGCCAAGCGCCTGGTCGACGTGACCCGCGAGGCGATGTTCCGCGGCATCCGCGTCGTGCGCCCCGGCGCCACGCTGGGCGACGTCGGAGCGGCCATCCAGCAGTACGCCGAGTCCGAGCGCTTCAGCGTGGTGCGGGAGTACTGCGGGCACGGCATCGGGCAGATCTACCACGACGAGCCGCAGGTCCTGCACTACGGGCGGGCCGGCGAGGGCGTGGTGCTCAAGCCGGGGATGACCTTCACCATCGAGCCGATGATCAACGAGGGCGCGCGCCACACGCGGCTGCTGCCCGACGGCTGGACGGTGGTCACCAAGGACCGCAAGTTGTCCGCGCAGTGGGAGCACACCGTCGCGGTGACCGACGACGGTGTGGAGATCCTCACCCGCGTGCCGGGCGACGACAACGACCTATGAGCGCGGTCGGCGCCGGCGACGCCGCTTCGGCGCAGGCCGGGGCGGAGCGGCACCCCGGACCTGACGATTCCGCCTGGGCGGCGCAGGTGCGCGGACAGCTGGCGGAGGCCGATGCCGGCTTCGCGGCGCGCTTCGACGAGGGGGCGGACGTCGACCGCCTGGTCGCCGAGCGTGCGGCCGTCGTCGACACGCATGTCCAGGCCGCCTGGCAGCGCTGCGTCCCGCCGGAGGCGCCCCTGGCCCTCTTCGCCGTGGGCGGGTACGGGCGCGGCGAACTGTTCCCGCAATCGGACGTGGACCTGCTGGTGCTGGCCGAACCGGCGGCCTCGACCGCGTGCGCCGACGCGTTGGCGCGCTTCTTCGCGGTCCTCTGGGATGCCGGCCTGCCGGTGGGCCATGCGGTGCGCTCGCTTGGCCAATGCACCGATTCCGCGCGCGAGGACATCACCGTGCTCACCGCGCTGCTGGAGGCGCGCCCGCTGGCCGCCAACGAGCTGGAGCGCCGCGAGTTGCAGACCGCCGCCTCGCCGCGGCTGGTGTGGCCGCCGCAGGACTTCTTCGAGGCCAAGCGACGCGAGCTGCGCGAGCGCCATGCGCGCTATGGCGACACCTCCGACAACCTCGAGCCCAACCTGAAGGAAGGCCCGGGCGGCCTGCGCGACGTGCAGACGCTGCACTGGATGGCGCTGCGCATTATCGGCACCGCCGATCTGGAGGCGCTGGTCGCCTTCGGCCAGCTCGGCGCCGACGAGGTGACCACCCTGGAGCGCGAACGCCGGGCGCTGTCGCGCCTGCGCTTCGGCCTGCACCTGGTGGCCGACAAGCGCGAGGAGCGCCTGCGGTTCGATTACCAGAAGCCGCTGGCCGCGCGGCTGGGGTTCGAGGACACCGACGACACGCTCGCGGTCGAACAGATGATGCAGGGCTTCTACCGGAGCGCGGCCATCGTGCTGCGCATCGGCGAGCGCCTGCTGCAGCGGTTCGAGGAGCAACTGGAAGGCGAAGCCGAGCCCGAACCGATCGACGAGCGCTTCGACCTGCGGCGCGGGTATCTGGCGGCGTCGTCGGACGCCTGGCCGCGCGACCTGGCCGACGTGTTCGACCTGTTCGCGACATGGGCGGCGCACGCCGACGCGGTGCGCGGGCTGCACTCGCACACCGCGCGCGAGCTGGCCGAGGCGCTGCCGCGGCTGCCCGGTTTCAAGCAGGCCAGCCCCGAGCTGCGCCTGCGGTTCATGCAGTTGCTGCGCGGCCCGCAACCGGTGCAGACGCTCACGCGCATGGCCCGCCTGGGCGTGCTGGGGCGCTGGATCCCGGCGTTTGCGCGGGTGTCGGGGCGCATGCAGTTCGACCTGTTCCACGTGTACACCGTCGACCAGCACACGCTCGCGGTGCTGAAGAACCTGGCGTCGTTCGCCTCGGGGCAGCGCGACGAGCGCTTCGCGATGGCGCACGAGGTCTGGCCGCGCCTGCGCAAGCCCGAGTTGCTGCTGCTGGCCGGCCTGTTCCACGACATCGCCAAGGGCCGCGGCGGTGACCACTCCGAACTGGGCGGCGACGATGCGCGCGAATTCTGCGAGGCCGTTGGCCTGTCCGCGCCGGACACCGCCATGGTCGAGTGGCTGGTGCGCCAGCACCTGCTGATGTCGCGCACCGCGCAGAAGGAGGACATCACCGAGCCGGAGGTGATCCACCGCTTCGCCGGGAAGGTCGCCGATCGCGAACATCTCGACCCCCTGTACCTGCTGACCTGCGCGGACATCGCCGGGACCTCTCCCAAACTCTGGAACGCCTGGAAGGACCGGCTGATGGCCGACCTCTACACCGCCACGCGGCTGGTGATGCGGCGCGGACTGGAGCACCCGGTCGCACTGGAAGAGCGCATTGCGGAGATCCGCGACACCACCCGCGCGATGCTGTCGGCGCTCGGCCACGACGATGCCGCGATCGATGCCATGTTCGCGCGGATGCCCGATGCCGGGTTCCAGCGCGGGCGGCCCGACCAGCTGGCCTGGCAGGCGATCGCGCTGCGTGGGGTGGGTGCCGGCGACACCCGCGTTCGGGCACGGCCGGTCACGGCGCAGGCCGGTGCGCTGGAAGTGTTCGTCCATTCGCCCAACCGCGACGGCCTGTTCGCCGCGATCGTCGCCAAGCTCGACCGCCTGGGCCTGGCGATCCTGCAGGCGCGGGTGCTCGACGGCCCGGACGGCACCATCTTCGATACGTTCGAAGTGATCCCGTCCGACCCGCGTTACACGCCGACCGCCGACGAGGTGGAACGCAAGCTCGCCGCGGCGCTCGACGGGCCGCTGGACCGGATCCGGCCGGCGCGGCGCACGCAGCCGCGGCACCTGAAGCATTTCCGCATAGCGCCGCAGGTGGCCTTCGACGAGGGCACTGACGGGCGCACCACCCTCAGCTTCGTGTGCACCGATCGGCCCGGCCTGCTGGCCGAGGTGGCCGCCGTGCTGCGCAACCAGTCGCTGCGCGTCCACGACGCGCGCATCGCCACCTTCGGCGAGCGCGCCGAGGACGTGTTCCAGCTCACTACGTCCGATCCGGCAGGCCGCGGCCTTCCGTTGGACGACGCCCACCAGCAGGCGCTGCGCGAAGCGCTGCTGCATTGTTTCGAAGGAGAAAGCGCATGAGTTCCAGGAAGCCGGCCAAGAAGACGGCGCGCGGCAAGTCCCCCGCCAAGGGCACGGCCAAGAGCACGGGCAAGAGCACGGCCAAGAGCACGGGCAAGAGCACGGGCAAGGGCGCCGGCAAAGCAGCCGGCGCTCCGGTCGCCGCCGACAAGCCCGCCGCGAAGAAGGCCGGCAAGGCCGTGGGCAAGTCCGCCGCCACCCAGGCGCCGGGGAAGAAAGCCGCGCCGGCGCCGGCCGCCAAGCGCACCGACGGCGGCAAGGCCACCGCGCCCAAGGCCGCGCCCGCGCCGCGCAAGTCCGCCAAGGCCGCGGCGCACGACGAGCTGAAGTTCCTGATCGACAGCGCGTTCGAGCGCCGCTCCATGTTGACGCCCGACGAGGTCGAAGGCTCGACGCGCCCGGCGGTCGAGCGCGCGATCGAAGGCCTGGAGAGCGGTGACTTCCGTGTCGCCGAGCCCGACGGCAAGGGCGGCTGGACCGTCAACGAGTGGTTGAAGAAGGCCGTGCTGCTGTACTTCCGCACCCAGGACATGGAGCTGGTGGAGTCCTATCCCTCACCGTTCTGGGACAAGGTGCCGGCGCGCTTCGCCGAGTTCGACGAGGCCGCGTTCCGCAAGCTGGGCGCACGCGTGGTGCCCGGTGCCATCGTCCGCCGCGGCAGCCACATCGGCCGCGATGTCGTGCTGATGCCCAGCTTCGTCAACATCGGTGCGCACGTGGGCGAGGGCACGATGGTCGACACCTGGGCGACGGTCGGTTCGTGCGCGCAGATCGGCAAGCACTGCCACCTGTCCGGCGGCGCCGGCATCGGCGGCGTGCTCGAGCCGCTGCAGGCCACGCCGACCATCATCGAGGACCACTGCTTCATCGGCGCGCGCTCTGAAGTGGTCGAGGGCGTCATCGTCGGCCACCACAGCGTGATCGGCATGGGCGTGTTCCTCGGCCAGTCCACGCGCATCTACAACCGCGCCACCGGCGAGGTCAGCTACGGCCGCATCCCGCCGTACAGCGTCGTGGTGTCCGGGCAGCTGCCGTCGGCCGACGGTTCGCACTCGCTGTATTGCGCGGTGATCGTCAAGCAGGTCGATGCCAGGACCCGCAGCAAGACCAGCATCAACGACCTGCTGCGCGGGCTGGCGGAGTAGGGCATGGCGACCACCCTCTACGGCCTGTCCAACTGCGACACCTGCCGCAAGGCGCGCAAGTGGCTGGAGCGCTTCGGCGTCGAGCATGCGTTCGTCGACTACCGCGACCAGCGCCAGGCGCCGGAGACGCTGGTGCAGTGGCGCGATGCGCTGGGTGGCTGGGACGCGATGGTCAACAAGTCCTCGACCACGTGGCGCACCCTGCCCGATACGCGCAAGTCGCCGGGCTCGGACGCGGAGTGGAAGCTGCTTCTGAAGGAGTACCCGCAGCTGGTCCGGCGCCCCGTGGTCGTCACCGGCGACGGCACGGTGACGCAGGGGTTCTCCGACAACGGCTTCAAGAAGCGCTTCGACCTGGGCTGACGCGCGCCTTCATGCAACCGTAGCCCGGGTAAGCGCAGCGCGCCCGGGAACCCGGGCCGGACGGCCACGGCGACGACACGATGGAACCGCCCCATGAGCGATGTACTGGACCTCACCCTTGACCTGATCGGCCGTGCTTCGGTGACGCCGGACGACGCGGGCTGCCAGGCGCTGGTCGCGCGGCGGCTTGAAGCCGCCGGCTTCGAGTGCGAGCACCTTCTTCTGGGCGAGGTCGACAACCTCTACGCGACCTTCGGCGATCCGGCCGCGCCCACGTTGTTGCTGCTCGGCCATACCGACGTGGTGCCGACCGGGCCGCGCGAGGCATGGGCCAGCGATCCGTTCGTGCCGGAGATCCGCGATGGCGTGCTGTACGGGCGCGGCGCGGCGGACATGAAGGGCAGTGTCGCTGCGTTCGTGGTCGCCGCCGAGCGCTTCGCCGCAGCGCATCGCGCGCCGCCGGGCCGGCTGGCCCTCCTGCTGACCTCGGACGAGGAAGGCGACGCGATCGACGGTGTGCGCCGTGTCGTCGGGCTGTTCCGCGACCGCGGCGAACGCCTGGACTGGTGCATCACCGGGGAGCCGTCTTCCACGAAAGAACTCGGCGACCTGCTGCGCGTGGGGCGCCGTGGCAGCCTGTCGGCGCGTCTGCAGGTCCACGGCGTGCAGGGCCACGTCGCGTATCCGGACAAGGCGCGCAATCCGGTGCACCTGGCGCTGCCGGCGCTGGCCGAACTCACTGCGCGGCGCTGGGACGACGGTTTCGAGACGTTTCCACCGACCAGCCTGCAGGTCAGCAACATCGCCGCCGGCACCGGCGCCAACAACGTCACTCCGGGCACGCTGGAGGTGCAGTTCAACCTGCGCTTCAACCCGACCTGGAGCGCCGAGGCGCTGGAGCGCGAGTGCGAAGCCGTGCTGCGCGCGCATGGACTCGACTACGCGATCCACTGGCACCGCAGCGGTGAACCCTTCCACACGCCGGAAGGCGCATTGCGCCAGGCCGCGCGCGAGGTGCTCACGGCGCATCGTGGCCAGCCGCCCGAGGAAAGCACCGGCGGCGGCACGTCGGACGCACGCTTCATCGCGCCGCTGGGCACTCAGTGCATCGAGATCGGACCGGTCAATGCCAGCATCCACCAGGTCGACGAGCACGTGCGCGTCGCCGACCTGGAGGCGTTGCCGGGCCTGTATCTGGCGCTGATCGAAAAGATGCTCGTCCCGTCGGAAGGACTGTAGGAGCGGCTTCAGCCGCGATCACCTGTCTCCCCAAGCTGTTGTAGGAGCGACGTGAGTCGCGACCGCGCACCTCCGGGGATCGGTGGGTCGCGACTCACGTCGCTCCTGCAGAGGCCTTCGAGATGGCGTGATCGCGGCTGAAGCCGCTCCTACAGGTCAGCGTGCCCCGGACGGCACCAGCTGCAGCGTGTGCGTGGCCTCGCCCGGCAGGAACGGCGTCGGCCGACCCCGCACCCAGTCGTCGTGCCCCGCGCCCCAGAACGGCGACAGCGGGTGGCCGCTCTGGCCCCCGGGCATGTGCGCGATGCCGTCGGCTTCCCGGCCCGGCGCCACCACCATCCGTTGCGAGGCGCCGGCGTTGGGCGATTGCGCGCGCGGGGTCAGGGTGTCGCCGGCCAGCGGCTCGCGCGGCATGCACAGCAATCGCTCGCCCAGCAACGGGATGGCCGCGGCCAGCGGGTGGCAGATGGCCGCGGTGTTGCGTTCCGCCCAGGTGCGCTCGGCCAGCGGGCCACGCTCGGCCAGCGCGTCGCGGACCTCGGCCGCCGCGTCCTCCAGCAGCGCGTCCCAACTCTCGAATGCGGCAGGCAACAGGTGGGCCGGGCGCTGCGTGACCAGCGGCCAGGCCACGCCTTCCAGCTGCGGCAGGTCCGGCATCGGTACCTCCGGGCCCAGCGCGGCGCGTGCCGGCGCCAGCAGGCCATCGGCGATGCGCGCGTGCACCGCGAGGCGCCAGGCGCGCACCAGCCGGTAGCTCACCGTGTCGCCCGCGGCATGCGTCGGCCAGGTGGGGTCGGCGGTGGCCAGCGCCTGCAGCGCAGGCGTTCGCGCGGCCGCGGCGCGCTCGCGCAGCAGCGTCCACCAGCGCTCCAGGAACACGCTGCGGTCGTCCAGCTGGATCGCCAGGAGGTCGGCCTCGTCGAAGCGCGCCTTCCCCTGCAGTTGCTGGCGGATCATCCATGCGCGGGTGCCCACGACGTAGCCGCCGTCGCCGATCGCCGCGAGGTCGCCACCGTCCACCACGCGGGCATTGGCCGTCCACAGCCGCTGGCCCGGCGGGTCGAGCAGCGCCGGAGTGCCGCGGGTGGACAGCGCCCAGGGCGTACAGGTGTCGGTAGGCTCGGCGGCCTGCGCGGCCACGGCGATACCGAACGGCCGCTCGCCGTCGCAGCGGGCGCCGGCCGGCATCGGGCCCAGCAGCTGCCAGCCGATGCGGCCACTGCGGTCGCCCGCGACCAGGTTCTGCGCGGGGATGGCGGTCGCGTCGGCCGCGGCGAACAGCGCGTCCAGCGAGTCCGCGCGGGTGAAGTCCAGCACCCCCAGGTTGAGCGAGCCGGGCAGGTGGGCGGCCCACCGCAGCGCCAGCGCGTCGCCTTCGGGCGTGTCGTGCAGCAGCGGTCCCCACTCGGTTTCGCGCACTTCCAGTTCGACCGGTTCGCCGCCGGCGACGTCGATACGCTCCACGTACGTCCGCGCGTCCGGGCACGTGTCGGCGCAGCCCGGCTCGCGCCGCCAGTCCGCCCAGTCGCCGTAGCTGTTGGTGAAGCCCCAGGCGACGTGCCCGTTGCTGCCGACCACCACGCCCGGAAGGCCGGGCAGGCTGAAGCCGGTGATGTCGACCTGCCTGCCTGGTGCGGCCGGGTCGGGGTAGCGCAGGCGCACGCGGAACCAGATATTCGGCGCGCGCAGGCCCAGGTGCATGTCGTCGGCGACCAGCGCGCCGCCGTGTCGGGTCAGCGCGCCGGACACCGCGAAGTTGTTGCTGCCGCGCGCGAAGGGCGGCTCGGCGGTGGCGGCGCGATCGGTGTCCGGCGAGGCCAGTGCGCGCAGGTCGACCTCATCCGGCCCCGGAAGCGTTGCGGGCCCGCGTGCTTCGCCCTGCACGGGCGCGTCCCACTCGCTGCCGTCGTGGGTGAGCAACGCGTACAGCGCTGGCGGCAGGTGCGGGCGGACGCGCAGCAGCCCCAGTTCGCGCGCGTTGCCGGCGTCCTGCAGGTCGAAGTACATCGCATACCCGACCAGCGCGGCGTCGGCGGGCTGCCAGGGCTCGGGCGAATGGCGCAGCAGCAGGTACGGCCACGGCCGCGCATCGAGGCTGGCCAGCCCGGCATTGACCCCCGCGACATACGCCTCGCCCTCGGCGCGGTGTGGCCCCAGCAAAGTGTCGAGCCGCGACTCCACCCGCGCGCGCATCCGGTGCACGCGCTTGCCGCGGTCGTGCTCGACCGCGCGCGGGCCGAACAGGGCCGCCAGCTCGCCCGCGGCCGTGCGACGCAGCAGGTCCATCTCGAAATAGCGCTCCTGAGCGTGCACCCAGCCCAGCGCCCGCATGGCGTCGACCCGGTTGCCGGCGTCGATGGTCACCACGCCCAGCGCATCGCGCTGCACGGTGACGGGTCCGGCCAGGCCCGGGACCGGCTGCTCGCCGTCCAGCCGCGGGAGGCTGTCGCGCAGCGCCAGCCACCCCGACAGCAGCGCCAGCAGGACGAACCCGAGCAACGCCAGCGCACCGCGCCTGATCCAACGTCCCATCCGACCGCTCCCCCTGCTGATACCGCACCTTGGCCGGTGCCGGCTGCCCGGCACGTTCACCCATGCAACCGCCCGCTTGCAAGCGGGGCCCCGCTTGCCACAGGATCGAGCCATGTCCGCAGCCCGTGCCCGCCGCCACCGCCACGCCGCCGCCCCCGGCGCGATGGCCGCGCGTGGCCGCCCGCGCCAGGCCGCCTCCAACCACAACCTCAATAACAACGCCCGCCTCCCGCAGGCCGGCGATTAGCACGCGCTCCACGCTCATCGCTCTCCCAGGCCTGCACTGCGAAGTGCGGGCCTTTTTGTTGGTCGACCTTCCGCCGTCTCCATCACCTTCAAAGGACCCGTCCCATGTGCTCGATCCTCGGCCTGTTCGACCTGCAACCCGGTGACGACCTGCCGCGCCTGCGCCGGCACGCGCTGGAACTCTCGCAACGCCAGCGCCACCGCGGCCCGGACTGGAGCGGCGTGCACGCCGACGACGGCGCGATCCTCGTCCACGAGCGCCTGGCCATCGTCGACCCGGCCGGTGGCTCCCAGCCGCTGCGCTCCAGCGACGGCGCGCTGGTGCTGGCCGTCAACGGCGAGATATACAACCACCGGGAGCTCGAACAGGGCCTGTCGATGCCGTACGCGTTCCAGAGCGGCTCGGACTGCGAGGTGATCAACGCCCTGTACGCCCAGCACCGCGACGACGACCCGGCGGGGTGGCTGGACCGGCTCAACGGCATCTTCGCCTTCGCGCTCTGGGACCGGGCCCGCGGCCGCTACCTCATCGCGCGCGACCCCATGGGCGTGGTGCCGCTGTACTGGGGCCACGACGGCAGCGGCCGGCGATGGGTGGCGTCGGAGATGAAGGCACTGGTGGGCACCTGCGGCGACGTCGCGCCGTTTCCACCGGGCCACGTGTTCGACAGCGCGACGGGCGAACTGCGCCGCTGGTACACGCGGGACTGGCGCGAGTACGACGCGGTGCAGGGCGTCGCCGTCACGCCCGCCGACCTGCGCGAAGCCTTCGAGCGCGCGGTGCACCGGCAGATGATGAGCGACGTGCCCTACGGCGTGCTGCTGTCGGGCGGGCTGGATTCATCGCTGGTCGCGGCCGTGGCCGCGCGCTACGCCCGGCGCCGCATCGAGGACAACGACAACTCCGAGGCGTGGTGGCCGCGGCTGCACTCCTTCGCCATCGGCCTGGAGGGCTCGCCCGACCTGGCCGCCGCGGAGGTCGCCGCCGAGGCGCTGGGCACGGTGCACCACGGCTTCACCTACACCTTCGAGGAGGGCGTCGATGCGCTGCCCGACGTCATCCGCCATATCGAAACCTATGACGTCACCACCATCCGTGCGTCCACGCCGATGTTCCTGCTGGCACGGAGGATCAAGGCCATGGGCGTCAAGATGGTGCTGTCGGGCGAAGGGTCGGACGAGATCTTCGGCGGCTACCTCTACTTCCACAAGGCGCCCAACGCGCGCGAATTCCACGACGAGCTCGTGCGCAAGCTCGACGCGCTGCACTTCTACGACTGTCTGCGTGCCAACAAGTCGATGATGGCGTGGGGCGTGGAGCCGCGGGTGCCGTTCCTGGACGTGGAGTTCCTCGACGTGGCGATGCGCATGGACGCGCAGGCCAAGATGGCGGGTGTCGATGCGGCCGGCCGCCGTCGCATCGAGAAGGCGGTGCTGCGCGAGGCGTTCGAGGGCTACCTGCCCGAGTCGATCCTGTGGCGGCAGAAGGAGCAGTTCAGCGACGGCGTCGGCTATGGCTGGATCGACGGACTGAAAGCGCATGCCGCCGAGCACGTGACCGACCGCGAGTTCGCTGCGGCCACCAGCCGCTTCCCGGTCAATGCGCCGCAGACCAAGGAAGCGTACTTCTACCGCCGCATCTTCGAGCGCAGCTTTCCGGGCGAGGCGTGCGCGCAGACGGTGCCCGGTGGCAAGTCGATCGCGTGCTCGTCGCCGGCGGCGATCGCATGGGACGCGGCGTTCGCCAACGCCGCCGACCCGTCGGGCCGCGCCGTGGCGGGCGTGCACCAGGCGGCGCTGGCCTGACCGCAGCCCGGATACGCGCAGCGCATCCGCGGCCGTAGGGGGCGATGGCACATCCCGGGTGCGGCTTTGCCTTACCCGGGCTACAACCCACGAACGCCCTTGCAGGAGCGATGTCAGTCGCGACCTGTGCTGCACCGTGGACCCCGGTCGCGACTGACATCGCTCCTGCAAGGGAGCCCGTATCGCTCGCGGTCGCGGCGTTTACGCCCGTGCACGCCGCTTGCGCCACAATGCGCGCCCACCCTTGTCGACCCACGGAACGCCCATGGCCGGTGCCAGCCTGTTAACCCTGCTCGACGACATCGCCAGCGTGCTGGACGACGTCGCCATCCTCACCAAGCTGGCCACCAAGAAAACCGCAGGCGTGCTGGGCGATGACCTGGCGCTCAACGCGCAGCAGGTCACCGGCGTCAAGGCGGCCCGCGAACTGCCCGTGGTCTGGGCCGTCGCGAAGGGCTCGTTCCTCAACAAGGCCTTCCTGGTGCCTGCGGCGCTGGCGATCAGCGCGTGGCTGCCGGTGCTGATCACGCCACTGATGATGATCGGCGGCACCTACCTGGTGTACGAAGGCGCGGAGAAACTGGTGCACCGCTTCCTGCACTCGCGCGAGGAGGACGCCCGGCACCACGACGACCTCGTCAAGGCGGTCGCCGACGAAAAGGTCGATCTGGTCGCGTTCGAGCAGGACAAGATCAAGGGCGCCATCCGCACCGACTTCATCCTGTCGGCGGAGATCATCGTGCTGTCGCTGGGCGTGGTGGAAGCGCAGCCCTTCACCCAGCAGGCGCTGGTGCTGGTGGTCATCGCGCTGGGCATGACCGTGGGCGTCTATGGCCTGGTGGCGGGCATCGTGAAGCTCGACGACGCCGGCATGCACCTGGCCGAGAAGGGCGGGGCGACCGCCGCGCTGGGCCGCGGCATCCTTTACACGGCGCCCTGGCTGATGAAGTTCCTGTCCGTCGCCGGGACCGCGGCGATGTTCCTGGTGGGCGGCGGCATCCTCGTGCACGCCATCCCGGTGATGGCGCACTGGGTGGAGGACATTGCGCCCGCCGGCATTGCGGGAACGCTGCTGGGGGCGCTGGTCAACGCCTTGGTCGGCATCGCGGTGGGCGCGCTGGTCGTGGGCGTTGTCACGCTGGTGAAGAAGATGCGCGGCGGCGACAAGGTCGAAGCGCCGCACTGAGACGGATTTTGCCCTGACCTCGCTGGGAGAGGCTGCAGCTGCGATCGCGCGCTCGGGAGCCGTTGTAGGAGCGACGTGAGTCGCGACCTGCATCCGCGTGCGACGCACTTGTGTTCCGGTCGCGACTCACGTCGGTCCTACAGGGGTGCGGTGGGTCATCGCGGCTGAAGCCGCTCCTACAAACGCAGCGGGCTCACTGGCGCTGCAGTCGGTACGCCGCGGTGTGGAGCGACGTGACGCCTTCCTGCTGGAACCCCGGCTGCATGGCCAGGATGTCGCGCCGTTCCAACGCGTCGACCGTCCAGTCCCGGCCATAGAGCGCGCGCACCTCGTCCTCCGGGACGGGGAACGGCGGGCCGGCCTTCTCGTGCGGCGGGTACTCCAGCGTGACCAGCAGCCCACGGCAGCCTACCGGCAGCCGTGCATGTAGCTCGCGGACATAGCGACGACGCAGGTCGGGCGGCAGCGCGATCAGCGCCGCGCGGTCGAACAGGCCCTCGCAGTCCGCCAGCGCGTCGGCATCCAGGTCGAACGCATCGCCCTGCACCAGCTCGATCGCACCGGCGGTGTAGTGGACGCCGTATCGCGACGGTCGGCGCCCGGGCCGCAGCCCGTGCTCGTCGAAGAACGCCTCGACCGCGCGCTGCGACAGTTCGACGCCGAGTACGCGATAGCCCTGCGCCGCCAGCCATACCATGTCCAGCGACTTGCCGGCCAGCGGAACGAACACGCGGGCGCCAGGCGGCACCCCCATGCCCGGCCAGTGTTCGACCAGCAGCGGCGTCGGCGCGTCCTGGTGGAAGCCGATGCGGTTTTCGGACCAGCGCTGGAGCCAGAAATCGGGGTGCATGGGAATCGTCCGGCTCAGGCCGTCATCCGACGGCGAGCCCTTCCACCTTCTGCCGCGCCGGGAAGCACTCCACGTGCGAAGAATTTGAAACGCGCCGCCGCGCGCGAAGCAACGCGCTTCTCATTCGACACCCAGCCCTTCCACCTTCTGCCGCGCCGGGAAGCACTGTGCTTGCGGAGTATTTCCAACGCGCCGCCGCGCGCGAAGCAACGCGCTTCTCATTCGACACCCAGTCCTTCCACCTTCTGCCATCCCCGCGGCAACAACCCGCCCCGCGTCGCGCGGCTGCCGACATACGCGTCCAGGTCCTTCCACGACAGCGTCATCGTGCGCGCGCCGGATTTGACCGACAGCGTTGCGCCCGGCGACACCACGGCCACCGCCACCACGCGCTCGGTCCCGAGCTTGGCCTTGGGGATGTCGATCAGCTTGTTGCCCTTGCCCTTGTCGAGTTCCGGCAGCTCGGCCACCGGGAAGGCCAGCAGGTGGCCGGCGCTGGTGGCGACCACCACGCGGTCGGCCTCGACATCGGCGACCGGTGCGGGCTGCACCACCTTGGCGCTGGGCGTCAGCGACAGCATCGCCTTGCCGGCCTTGTTGCGGCCGACGAGGTTTTCGAAGCGGGTGACGAAGCCGTAGCCGTGGCTGCTGGCCAGCACGAAGCGGGTGTCGGGCTCGCCACTGGCCACGGCCTGGAACGACGCGCCCGGCGCCGGCGAGAAGCGCCCGGTCAGCGGCTCACCGTTGCCACGCGCCGACGGCAGCCCGTGCACCAGGGTCGAGTAGGCGCGACCGGTCGAATCCAGGAACGCCACCTGCTGCGTGCTGCGCGCACGCGCGAACGCCAGCAGGGCATCGCCGTCGCGGTAGCTGAGTCCGGCGGCATCCACGTCGCCGCCCTTGGCCGCCCGCACCCAGCCCTTCTCGCTGAGCACGACGGTCATCGGCTCGCTGGGCACCAGCTCGGTCTCGCTCAATGCCTGCGCCGCGCCGCGCGCGACCAGCGGCGAGCGGCGGGCGTCGCCGAACTTCTTGGCGTCGGCCAGCAGCTCGTCCTTGATCAGCTTCTTGAGCTTGGCCTTGCTGCCGAGCGTGGCGACCAGGCGGTCGCGCTCGGCGGCCAGTTCGTCCTGCTCGCCGCGGATCTTCATTTCCTCCAGCCGCGCCAGCTGGCGCAGGCGGGTCTCGAGAATGTAGTCGACCTGTTCGTCGGACAGCTTGAAGCGCGCCTGCAGCACCGGACGCGGCTCGTCTTCGCTGCGGATGATGCGGATCACCTCGTCCAGGTTGAGGAAGGCGACCAGCAGGCCTTCCAGCAGGTGCATGCGGCGCTCGACCTTGTCCAGGCGGTGCTTGAGGCGGCGGGTCACCGTGTCGCTGCGGAAGGTCAGCCATTCGGCCAGGAACGCCTTGAGCCCCTTCACCTGCGGACGGCCGTCCAGCCCGATCACGTTGAAGTTGACCCGGTAGCTCTTCTCCAGGTCCGTGGTCGCGAAGAGGTGGCCCATCAGCTGGTCGATGTCGACGCGGTTGCTGCGCGGCACCAGCACGATGCGGGTGGGGTTGGCGTGGTCGGACTCGTCGCGGATGTCCTCCAGCCACGGCAGCTTCTTGGCGCGCATCTGGGTGGCGATCTGCTCGATCACCTTGCCCGGCGAGGCCTGGTGCGGCAGTGCGGTGACCACGATGTTGGGGCCGTCCTTCTCGTAGATGGCCCGGGCGCGGACACTGCCGTGGCCGGTCTCGTACATCTGCAGCAGGTCGGCGCGCGGGGTGATGATCTCCGCCGCGGTCGGGTAGTCCGGGCCCAGCACGTGCTCGCACAGGTCGCGCGTGGTGGCGTCCGGGTCGTCGAGCAGCCGCACGCAGGCGCTGACGACCTCGTTGAGGTTGTGCGGCGGCACGTCGGTGGCCATGCCCACGGCAATACCGGTGGTGCCGTTGAGCAGCAGGTGCGGCAGCCGCGCCGGCATCCACGAGGGCTCTTCAAGCGTGCCGTCGAAGTTCGGGTCCCAGTCGACCGTGCCGTGCGCCAGCTCACCCAGCAGCACTTCGGCGATCGGGGTCAGGCGCGATTCGGTGTAGCGCATCGCCGCGAACGACTTGGGGTCGTCGGACGAACCGAAGTTGCCTTGGCCTTCCACCAGCGGGTAGCGGTACGAGAACGGCTGCGCCATCAGCACCATCGCCTCGTAGCAGGCGCTGTCGCCGTGCGGATGGAACTTGCCGATGACGTCGCCGATCGTGCGCGCGGACTTCTTGGGCTTGGCCGTGGCGTTGAGCCCCAACTCGCTCATCGCGTAGATGATGCGGCGCTGCACGGGCTTGAGGCCGTCGCCGAGGAAGGGCAGGGCGCGGTCGAGCACCACGTACATCGAGTAGTCGAGGTAGGCGCGCTCGGCGTACTCGCGCAGCGGGATGGTCTCGAAGCCGTGGAAGGCGGGTCGTACGGGATCAGTCATGGACGGGCCGGTGCGGGCGGGGTGCCGTGGGGGCGACCCGCGCAGGTGGAGCGGGGGTTCGATTCTACGCACCGCCACGGGCCCCGCATCCCTTGACGGGACGGGCACGTATCTGGTCCCGACGCCACCGGACCGGACTGCCGTGACCCCACACCCCCCGACGCCCGCTTTGCCTGCCCGGCCGCGCCGTTCCGCGCGGCGGCGTACGCGTGGCGCCGCCGTTTGGCTACACTCGGCCCCGACCTCAAGGCGGGCCAGGACGGGAATGGGCGAGACACAGGCAGTGCAGGCGAGCACCACGACCGCGGAGCTGGCGACGGCGTTGATGGCGGTGGCCGGCGGTGATCGCGGCGCGTTCGAGCGGGTGTACGCCGCCACGTCCGCCAAGCTGTTCGGCGTGTGCCTGCGGGTCCTGCCGGACCGCGAGGAGGCCGAGGACGTCCTGCAGGAGGTCTACGCCACGGTCTGGCGCAAGGCCGGACAGTTCGATGCGAGGCGGGCCAGCCCGATCACGTGGCTGGCGATGATCGCCCGCAACAAGGCCATCGACCGCCTGCGGGCCTCGCCCGGGGCCGCGCGCACCGCGCCGATCGAGCTGGCCGAGACGCTGGCCGATCCCGATGCGTCGCCGGTGTCGGAAGCCGAGGCCGCTGTCGACCGCGCGCGGTTGGGGTACTGCCTGGACCAGCTGGAGACGCGGCGTCGCTCGCTGATCCGCACCGCGTTCTTCGAAGGCGCGACGTATGAGGAGCTGGCGCGTCGCATCGGCTCGCCCATCGGGTCGGTCAAGAGCTGGATCCGGCGCGGCCTCATGCAACTGCGCACGTGCCTGGAGCAATGAACATGCACGAGCGCGATTCCGAACCGTTCGACCAGGACCCGCCGGGCGACGACCTGCAGGCGGCCGAGTACGTGCTGGGCGTGCAGCCGGCCGACGAACGCCGGCGCAGCGAGGCACGCATCGCGGCCGAACCCGCGTTTGCCGATCTTGTCAGCGCCTGGGAGCAGCGGTTCGCCGCGCTGATCGCCGAGATCGCGCCGGTGCCGGTGCCCGCGCACCTGTGGCCGCGCATCCGCACCCGCCTGGGCTGGTTGGCGGTGGAGGGGGCGCGCGCGCCGCTGACGCAGCGCGTGTCGTTCTGGCGGGGTGCCACGGCCGCCGCACTGGCGACGGCTGCCGTGCTGGCGGTCGTCGCGGTGTTGCGTCCGATGCCGGCGCCTGCGCCGGTCGCGCCGCCGGTCGTGGTTGCGCCGGAGCCGGTGCAGCCGCCGGCCCAGCCCCCCGCCGAACAGCCCAAGCCGGTCGTCGTGCTCGCGCGTGACGACGGCCAGGCCGGTTGGCTGGCCGCCGTGGATGCCGGTGCGGGCGCGGTCACCATGACGCCCGTGCCGTCACCGGCCGATCCCGATGGCCGGGTCGGCGAGCTGTGGCTGATTCCCGCCGGTGGCGCGCCGCTGTCGCTGGGTTTCGTGTCCAACGAGCGGGCGCACACGGTGGATGTGCCCGACACGATGCGTGCGCACCTGGCGGTCGGTTCGACGCTGGCGATCACGCTGGAGCCTGAGGCCGGCATGCCGCACGCCGCGCCGAGCGGACCGGTGGTAGCGCAGGGCAGCATCCAGACGATCTGAAGTGGCGCGTCGTGCAAAGGAGGTGCGGTGCAAAAGGCGCTGCATCCGGATGAACAGCCGCCCCGTATGTGCAGGCATGGACTCGCCTGCCGCCCCACCAAGCCCCACCGTCGATGCCGATCGCGACGCCGCCGCCGCGCCACCGGATGCCCCGGCCGGCGCGCTCGCGCGCATCCGCCGCTGGTTCGACACCGCCTCTGAGGTCGCCGAGGGGCCGGGCGCCGACCGCGTCGACTGGCTCCGCGCCGTGCCTTTCGTGGCGCTGCACCTGGCGTGCGTGGCGGTGTTCTGGGTGGGCGTGTCGCCGGTGGCGGTCGCCGTGGCGGTGGCGCTGTACGCGGTGCGGATGTTCGCGCTGACCGGCTTCTACCACCGCTACTTCTCGCACCGCACCTTCCGCACCTCGCGCGCGATGCAGTTCGTGTTCGCGCTGATCGGCGCATCCAGCGTGCAACGCGGACCGCTGTGGTGGGCCGCGCACCACCGCAACCACCACCGCCACACCGAGACCGAGCACGACCCGCACTCGCCCACGGTCTACGGCTTCTGGCGCAGCCACGTGCTGTGGTTCCTGACCCCGCGCGGGTTCCGCACGCACTGGGAACGCATCCCGGACCTGGCCCGGTACCCCGAGCTGCGCTGGCTCGACCGCTACGACACGCTGGTGCCGGTGCTGCTGGCGGTTGCCTTGTACGGGCTGGGCGCGCTGCTGGAGTCGATTGCGCCGCAGCTGGGCACAACGGGCGGCCAGATGCTGGTGTGGGGGTTCTTCATCTCGACCGTGGTGCTGTTCCACGCCACCGTCACCATCAACTCGTTGGCCCATGTCTACGGCTCGCGCCGCTTCGACACCCGCGACGACAGCCGCAACAACCTGTGGCTGGCGCTGATCACCTTTGGCGAAGGCTGGCACAACAACCACCACTTCTTCCCCGGCACGGTGCGCCAGGGATTCCGCTGGTGGGAAATCGACCTCACCTGGTACGGCCTGCGCGCGATGTCGGCGCTGGGCCTGGTGCGCGACCTCAAGCCGATCCCGGACTGGGTGCTGGCCAAGGCGAGGGGCTGACCGGTGCGCATCGCCGTCATCGGCAGTGGCATCGCCGGCCTGGCGTCGGCGTGGCTGCTCTCGCGCCAGCACGACGTCACCCTGTTCGAAGCCGAGCCGCGGCTGGGCGGTCACACGCACACCCACGACATCGACCTGCATGGACGCCGGTACCGGGTGGACACCGGCTTCATCGTGTTCAACCCGGCGCACTATCCGCTGCTCGCACGGCTCTTCGCGGAACTTGGCGTGGCTTCGCAGCCGACGACCATGAGCTTCTCGGTCCGCAACGACGCCACCGGGCTGGAGTACAACGCCACCGACCTGGACGGCCTGTTCTGCCAGCGCCGCAACCTGGTGTCACCGCGCTTCTGGGGCATGCTGCTGGACCTGCGCCGGTTTTACCGCGACGCACCGGCGCTGCTGGACGAGGCGGGCCCCGGCCCGTCCCTGGGCGACTACCTGCGCCGGCACCGCTATGGCGCGGCGTTCCGCGACGAGCACCTGGTGCCGATGGCCTCGGCGCTGTGGTCGTCGTCCAGCGACGACATCCTGTCGTTCCCCGCGAAGTACCTGGTGCAGTTCATGGCCAACCACCAGATGCTGCAGGTCACCGGCCGGCCGCAATGGCGCGTCGTGACCGGCGGCTCGTCGCGCTACATCGAGGCGATGCAGGCGCACTGGCGGGTGCACGAGCGCATCGCCTGCCCGGTGCATGCGCTTCGCCGGGATGCCGACGGGGTGGAGGTGGAGTCGATCATCGGTCGCGAGCGCTTCGACCACGCCGTGCTGGCCTGCCACAGCGACCAGGCGCTGCACCTGCTGGCCGACGCCGACCCGCGCGAGCGCGACATCCTTGGCGCGATGCGCTACCAGGCCAACGACACCGTCCTGCATACCGATGCAAGGCTGCTGCCGCGCGACCGCAAGGCATGGGCCGCGTGGAACGCGCTGCTGCCGCGCGAGGGCCGCGATGCCTGCACCGTCAGCTACTGCATGAACCTGCTGCAGGGGCTGGACGCGCCCGAGCCGCTGGTGGTCACGCTCAACCGCACCGACGCCATCGACCCCAGCCGCGTGCTGCGCCGCATGGAGTACCACCACCCGCTGTACTCGCACGCCTCGGTGGCGGCGCAGGCACGCAAACCGGAGATCCAGGGCCGCCGGCGCACGTGGTTCGCAGGGGCCTACTGGGGCTGGGGCTTCCACGAGGACGGCATGCGCAGCGCCGTCGAGGTGGCGCGGGCGCTGGGCGTGGGCTGGGATGGCGCCGCGCCGGCCGACCCCGCCACCCGCGCCGCGCCCGAGCCGATGCCGGCATGACCGCGCCCACCGCCAGTGCCGTCTACGAAGGCCGGGTCCGCCACCGCCGGCATGCGCCGCGCGCGCACGCCTTCGAATACCGCATCGCGCAGCTGTACATCGACCTGGACGAGCTCGAGGGGCTGTTCGACCGCCGGCGGCTGTGGTCGGTCGGTCGCCGCAATGTCGGCGAGTTCCGCCGCGATGACTACCTCGGCCCGGTGGAGCTGCCGCTGGACGAGGCCGTGCGCCAGCGCGTGGAGGCCGCCACCGGCCGGCGCCCGGCCGGGCCCATCCGGCTGTTGACCCACCTGCGCACGTTCGGCTACGTCTTCAATCCGGTCAGCTTCTACTACTGCTTCCACGCCGACGGCATCCGCCTGGACTGCGTGGTGGCCGAGATCACCAACACGCCGTGGAAGGAGCGCCATGCGTACGTGCTGCCGGTCGACGCGGCCACGCCGCGCGGCCGCGCGTTCGAATGGCGCTTTCCAAAGACGTTCCATGTGTCCCCCTTCATGCCGATGGATCGCGGCTACGCGTGGCGCCTGACCGTGCCGGGCGATGCCCTGCACGTGCACATGGACGTGACGGCCGACGGGCGCGAGGAGTTCGACGCCACGCTGGTGCTGCAGCGACGGCCCCTGGACGCCCGCGCGCTGGCACGCGTGCTGTGGCGGTATCCGCTGATGACGCTGCAGGTCGTCGGCGCGATCCACTGGCACGCGCTGCGCCTGTGGTTGAAGGGCAACCCCGTGCACGACCACCCCCAACCCAGGAATACCCCATGACCGAACGTGTGAGCCCCGCCACGTCTTCTCCCGCTGCCCCGGGCGCACTCGATCGCCTGCTGCGCGGGCAGCTGCTGTCCCGCATGGCTGCGGTACGGGGCGGGCGCCTGGTGCTGGTCGATCCCATCGGTGAGGCGGTGCTGGGGGAGGCCGATGGCGACGGCGCGTTGCAGGTGCGCATCCACGTGCACGACCTGCGCTTCTACCGCGCGGTGGCGGCCAACGGCAGCGTGGGTGCGGGCGAGGCCTTCATCCACGGGTGGTGGCAGTGCGACGACGGCGGCGGCGCGGCGGGCGACGGGCTGGTCCGGCTGGTCCGGCTGCTGGTGCGCAACCGCGACCTGCTCGACGGCATGGAGTCGGGCCCGGCGCGGCTGGGCGGGTGGGCGATGCGCGCCTGGCACCGGTTGCGGCGCAACACCCGCGACGGCAGCCGCCGCAACATCGCCGCGCACTACGACCTGGGGAACGAGCTGTTCTCGCTGTTCCTTTCGCCGGACCTGATGTACTCCTCGGCGGTCTGGGCGGGTGACGCCGACACCGGGGCGGGCGATACGCTGGAGGCGGCCTCGACCCGCAAGCTCGACCGCATCTGCCGCAAGCTCGACCTCAAGCCCGGCGACCGCGCCGTGGAGATCGGCACCGGCTGGGGCGGGTTCGCATTGCATGCCGCGCGCCATTACGGCTGCCATGTCACCACCACCACCATCTCGCGCGAGCAGCATGCGCTCGCGTCGCAGCGCGTCGCGGAGGCCGGCCTGCAGGACCGCGTCACGCTGCTGCTGGAGGACTACCGCGACCTCACCGGCCGCTACGACAAGCTGGTGTCGATCGAGATGATCGAGGCGATCGGCGCGGACTACCTCGACACGTATTTCGGCAAGCTCGGCGAGCTGCTCGAACCCGACGGCCTGGCGCTGGTGCAGGCGATCACCATCGAGGACCACCGTTACGAACAGGCGCTGGCGTCGGTGGACTTCATCAAGCGCTACGTGTTTCCGGGCAGCTTCATCCCGTCGGTCCACGCGATGCTGGCCGCCAAGACCCGCGCCAGCGATCTGGCATTGACGCACCTGGAGGACTTCGGCGGCTCGTATGCGCTGACCCTGCAGGCATGGCGGCAACGTTTCATGGCGCGCCTGCCTGAAGTGCGGGCGCAGGGGTTCGACGAGCGCTTCATCCGGATGTGGCTGTTCTACCTGGCGTATTGCGAAGGCGGGTTCCGCGAGCGCTCCATTGGCGTCGCGCACCTGCTGCTGGCCAAACCGGACAACCGGCGGCCGTCGCTGCTGCCGCCGATCGGAGTGGAGGCGTGAACCGGTCCGACCGCCGCCTGACGCTGCTGGGCAACGTGCTGGGCAACCAGGCGGTGTGGCTGTGCGCGGTGGCCGGGGCGGGGCGCGGGCTGGCGTGGCCCGGGGTCGTCGCCGCCCTGCTGTACTGCGCGTGGCAGCTGCGGGTCTCGAACTCGCGGGCCATCGACCTGCGCCTGCTCGGCCTGGCCATCGTGCTGGGCGGTGCGATCGATGGCGGGCTGGCCGCGGCCGGCTGGCTGGCATACGCCGCGCCATGGCCCGCGGCCGGGTTCGCGCCGGCGTGGATCCTCGCCTTGTGGGCCGCGTTCGCCATGCTGCCCATGCATGCGCTGGCGTGGTTGCGGCACCGGCCGCTGGCCGCATTCGCGTTCGGCGCGCTCGGTGGCCCGTTGGCGTACCTCGGCGCGGCACGTGGATTCGATGCGGTGGCGGTCACCGGGCCGGTGGCACTGACGTGGGCCGTACTCGCGCTGGCATGGGGCGCGGCGTTCGCATGCTTGATGCGGGTGGCGGCGCGCGGCGCCGATCCCGGCGCACGGCCGCTGGCAGGAGAGGGGGCGACGGCATGAGCACGATCGCATTGATCGGCCTGGCGTGGGCGGCCGCCGCATTGGCGATGACCGGCGGCTGGCGCTGGCAGCGCCACCGCGACAACGCCGGCATCGTCGACGTCATCTGGGCGGGGGGCGTCGGTGGCAGCGCGGTGCTGTACGCGTTGCTGGGCGATGGTGCGACCGTGCCGCGCGCGACGCTCGCACTGCTCGGCGGCCTTTGGGGCCTGCGCCTGGCGCGCCACCTGTGGGTGCGCGTGCGGGGCGAGGACGAAGACGGCCGCTACCGCCACCTGCGCGCCCACTGGCAGGGGCACCAGGGCAAGTTCTTCCTGTTCTTCCAGGCGCAGGCGCTGCTCGTCGTGCTGTTCTCGCTGCCGTTCCTGGCCGTGGCCCGGAACCCGGTGGACGGGGTCACCGGGTGGTGGCTGGCCGGCGTGGCGATCTGGATCGGCAGCGTGGTGGGCGAGGGCATCGCCGACCGCCAGCTGGCGCGCTTCCGCGCCGACCCCGGCAACCGCGGCACGACCTGCCGCGCGGGGCTGTGGCGCTACTCGCGCCATCCCAACTACTTCTTCGAATGGACGCACTGGTTCGCCTACGTGTGCCTGGCGGTCGGCTCGCCGATCGCATGGCTGGCGTGGGCCGGGCCGGTGGTGATGTACGTCTTCCTGCGCTGGATCAGCGGCATTCCCTACACCGAAGCGCAGGCGCTGCGCACGCGCGGCGATGACTACCGCGAGTACCAGCGCACCACGCCCATGCTGATCCCGTGGTTCCCGAAAGCCGGCCGACACGCCCCCGTTACGACAAAGGATTCCGAATGAACGCGATGGTCGATTCCGAACTTCCGCACGACCGCCCCGGCCCGGGCCTGATCGGCCTGGCCGAGCGCGGCCACGTGCCCGACGCGCTGCTGCGCCTGGGCATCCGGCGCATGTGCGAGCAGCGCCTGCGCGAGGAATCCGAAGGGGGGCTGGAGGCCCAGGCCGAACGCTTCGCACGCCGCATCGAATCGTTGCGGACGAGCCCGGTTGCCATCCATACCGATGCCGCCAATGCACAGCACTACGAGTTGCCGCCGGCGTTCTTCCAGCAGTGCCTGGGCAAGCGCCTGAAGTACTCGAGCTGCTACTACCCGACCGGCAACGAGACGCTCGAGCAGGCCGAGGACGCGATGCTCAAGCTGTATGGCGAGCGTGCCGGGTTGCGCGACGGCCAGGCCATCCTGGAGCTGGGCTGCGGCTGGGGCTCGCTCACGCTGTGGATGGCCGAGCGCTACCCGAACGCGACGATCACCGCGGTCTCCAACTCCGCGTTGCAGCGCGAGCACATCCTGGCGCAGTGCCGGCAACGCGCGCTGTTCAACGTCCAGGTGATCACCTGCGACGTCAACACGCTGGAGCTCGAGCCCGGCCGGTTCGACCGCTGCGTGTCGATCGAGATGTTCGAGCACATGCGCAACTACGAGACGCTGATGGGCCGCATCGCCGGCTGGCTGAAGCCGGGCGGCGCGCTGTTCGTGCACATCTTCATGCACAGGACGCTGATGTACCCGTTCGAAACCGGAGGCGAAGGAAACTGGATGGGCCGGCACTTCTTCACCGGAGGCCTGATGCCGGCGGCCGACACGCTGCCCTGGTTCCAGCGCGACCTGCGCATCGAGCGGCGCTGGGTGGTCGACGGCACCCACTACCAGCGCACGGCCAACCACTGGCTGCAGCGCCAGGACAGCCAGCGCGAGGCCGTGATGGCGGTGCTGCGGCAGGCCTACGGCGAGGCCGGCGCGGCGCTGTGGTTCCAGCGCTGGCGGATGTTCTGGATGGCCTGCGCGGAGATGTTCGGCCTGCGCGGCGGACAGGAGTGGGGCGTGGGGCACTACCGGTTCGTGCGGCCGGAGTGACTTCGGGGCGACCCCGGGACTGCCCGGCGCCGGCCGTTGGCGCGAGGCCTGCATATTGGTGTTGACATCCCTATCGCCGCAACGCAACATACGCGCCCCGCACAGCCACAAGCGTGCGGGTTTGCCCAGGTGGCGGAATTGGTAGACGCACTAGCTTCAGGTGCTAGCGGGGGCAACTCCGTGGAGGTTCGAGTCCTCTCCTGGGCACCATATCCAACGAAAAACCCCCGCGAACGCGGGGGTTTTTCGTTTCGGCCCCGGCCGCTTTGCCCACGCGGTCCAGTCGCGTGGCCGGGTCGGGGGTTCACGTGGCTTGAAGGATTTCGCCGCGACACTGGCAAGGAGCCTTTATCCGGGCCGGGGATGACCGACCGCGAGCGCAGGACAACCAGGGGCACCCCCAACGACACCGCCGCGCTGCGCGCCGGGCTGACCCCTGCCCAGCTGAAGACGCTGGCGACCATGGAGCAGTTCCGGTGGTCGCTGCGGTTCGTCCGCCGGCCGCTGTTCCAGGACCCCATCCCGGTGCTGTTCGCGCCCGATGGCCGTTACGTCGTGCTCAACGGCGACGGCACGATCGATGAGACCCCCACGCTGAAGTTGCGCGACTGACACCACCGCCGTGGCCGCGTGCGGGTGCCGGCCGCATCGCGGATGCAGGGGCCGGAGGCCCCGGACAAGACGCTGCCTTGATGGCGCTGTGCGACCATGCCCGGATGACCAAGAAAACCCCCAGCAAGTCGACCCGGCGTTCGTCCGGCGGTCCCGCAGGCAGCTCTGGCAAGGGGCCGTCGCCTTCGCGCGGCGGGCAGCGCGCCGGCGGTGCGTCCGGCAAGGGCGGCAAGGGACCGGGCGCCGGCCGGAAGGCCCCGGGCTGGCTGCCCGAGCCGCCGCCACGCGGCACCCGCAAGCCGTCGCTGGCCCCGGTGCACGGCAAGGGCGGCCTGCATGATCCCTACGCCGAGCGCGAGGCCGCCCGCTACGACCAGCCCATCGCCAGCCGCGAAATGATCCTGGGCCTGCTGGCGGCCGCCGAAGGGCCGATGGAGGCCGATGCGCTGGCCGCGAAGCTGTCGCTGACCGATCCGGAGCGCTTCGACGCGTTGAGTGCGCGCCTGCGCGCCATGGTGCGCGACGGCCAGTTGCTGCAGAACCGCAAGGGCGCGTTCGTGCCGGCGGCGCAGGCCGACCTCATTCCCGGCAGCGTGATCGCCAACCCGGACGGGTTCGGTTTCCTGCGGCCGGACGCAGGCACGGGCGACGATCTGTTCCTGCCGCCGTTCGAGATGCGCAAGGTGATGCACGGCGACCGCGTGCTGGCCAGCGTCACCGGCGTGGACCGCCGCGGGCGCCGCGAAGGCGCGATCGTCGAAGTGCTGGAGCGCCGCCTCAACCGGATGATCGGCCGCTTCATCCTCGAGGACGGCGTGAGTTACGTCGAACCCGATGACCGCCGCATCCAGCGCAACATCCTGATCCCGCCCGAGGCGCGCGGCGATGCGCAAGCGGGACAGCTCGTGGTGTGCGAGATCACGCGCGCGCCGGACGGCCGCCGTCCGCCGATGGGCCGCATCCTCACCGTGCTGGGCGAGCGCCTCACCGCATCGCTGGCGGTGCAGGCCGCCATCCACGGCCACGACATCCCGCACGAGTTCCCGCAGCCGGTGCTCGACCAGGCCGCGGCGGTGCCGCTGGAGGTACAGCCCGGCGACATCAAGGAGCGTGTCGACATCCGCGACCTGCCGCTGGTCACCATCGACGGCGAGGACGCCAAGGACTTCGACGACGCCGTCTACTGCGAGCCCAACCGCGACGGCTTCCGCCTGGTCGTCGCCATCGCCGACGTGTCCCATTACGTGCGGCCCGGCACGCCGCTGGACGACGAGGCCACGCGCCGCGCGACCTCGGTCTACTTCCCCGGCTTCGTCGTGCCGATGCTGCCGGAGACCCTGTCCAACGGCATCTGCTCGCTCAAGCCGAAGGTCGACCGCCTGTGCTTCGTCTGCGACATGCAGATCGACCGCAAGGGCGAGGTGACCTCGTCGAAGTTCTACGAGGCGGTGATGCATTCGCACGCGCGCCTGACCTACACCCAGGTCTGGCACGCGGTGGGCGACGACGCCAGCGACGAGGATCGCGAGGACGCGCTGGGCCGCATCGGCGGCCTGTTGCCGCAGATCCAGCGCCTGCACCAGCTCTACCAGGTGCTGGCCAAGGCACGCGCCAAGCGCGGCGCCATCGAGTTCGAGTCCAGCGAGGTGCGCTTCGTGCTGGGCCCGAAGGGCGAGGTGACGCAGGCCGGCATGATCCAGCGCAACGACGCGCACAAGCTGATCGAGGAATGCATGA
>CAMPJI010000012.1 GCA_946886865.1 uncultured Lysobacterales bacterium
GTCCTGCGCCGCGACGTTGAAGAGATGATTGGTGGCACGAATACCGCCCGCCCCCGGCATGTTCTGCACCACCATGGTCGGGCTGCCTGGCAGAGACTTCGGAAAATAGCGCGCGATCAGCCGGGCCCAAGTGTCATAATCGCCGCCGGCGGCAGAGCCGACGCCCGAACCGCCGACGCCCGCACCGCCCGCCTCAATCCGCTGCCCGCGCTGATCTTCTCCTCGCGCTGGCTGCAGCTGCCGCTGTACCTGGGCCTGATCGTGGCGCAGTGCGTGTACGTGTTCCTGTTCGTCAAGGAGCTGGTGCACCTGGTCAGCGACGCCTCGAGCATGACCGAGCAGATGATCATGCTGCTGGTGCTGGGCCTGATCGACGTGGTGATGATCTCCAACCTGTTGGTGATGGTGATCGTCGGCGGCTACGAGACGTTCGTGTCGCGCCTGCGGCTGGAGGGCCACCCCGACCAGCCGGAGTGGCTGAGCCACGTCAACGCCAGCGTGCTGAAGGTGAAGCTGGCGATGGCGATCATCGGCATCAGCTCGATCCACCTGCTCAAGACCTTCATCGAGGCCGGCAGCATGGGCAGCGACCTGCCGCTGTGCGGCACGGTCGAGGCCATCGTCGCCGCGCGCGAAGCCGCCGCGCTCGGCATCGATGCCGTCAAGGTGTGCGTGACCACCACCGAGACCGGCGTGATCTGGCAGACGATCATCCATGGCGCCTTCATCCTGTCGGCCATCGGCATTGCATGGACCGACAAGATCATGGCCCACGCCGGCAAGACCAAGGTCGCCGCCGCGGCGCATTGACCCAGGCGGTGTGAGAGCGGCTTCAGCCGCGAATTCTGCGATTCCGCCTCGTTGTAGGAGCGACGTCAGTCGCGACCTGCGAAGGTGGCCGTAGTTGCGCGGTCGCGACTGACGTCGCTCCTACAAAAAAAACGTCGGCAATCGCGATGGTCGCGGCTGAAGCCGCACCTGCAGACCGCACCGTCGGTCCCGGTCCCTGCGACGCCCCCCGGTAGAATGGCGCGATGGATGTTTCCCACCTGCTCGACGGGCTGAACCCGGCCCAGCGCGAGGCCGTCAGCGCACCTCCCGGCCACTACCTGGTGCTGGCCGGCGCCGGCTCCGGCAAGACCCGCGTGCTCACCCACCGCATCGCCTGGCTGCACGAAGTGGTCGGCGTGCCGGCGCACGGCATCCTCGCCGTCACCTTCACCAACAAGGCCGCCGCCGAGATGCGCCAGCGCGTGGACGCGCAGCTGCGCGGCGGCACGCGCGGCATGTGGATCGGCACCTTCCACGGCCTGGCCCACCGGCTGCTGCGCCTGCACTGGCAGGAGGCCACGCTGCCCGAGGGCTTCCAGGTGCTGGATTCGGACGACCAGCTGCGGCTGGTCAAGCGCGTGGTGCAGGCGCTGGAGCTGGATGACAGCCGCTTCCCACCGCGGCAGATCGCCTGGTGGATCAATGCGCAGAAGGATGAGGGGCGTCGCCCCGAACACCTGCAGCCGGAACCGGGCGACCAGTGGACCGACGTCATGCGCCGCTGCTACGCCGCCTACCAGGAGCGCTGCGAACGCGCCGGCCTGGTCGACTTCGCCGAACTGCTGCTGCGCGCGCACGAGCTGCTGCGCGACAACCCGGCGCTGCTGGCGCATTACCGCCACCGCTTCGGCCAGCTGCTGGTGGACGAGTTCCAGGACACCAACGCGATCCAGTACGCGTTCGTGCGCGTGCTCGCCGGTGACACCGGGCAGGTGTTCGTGGTCGGCGACGACGACCAGTCGATCTACGGCTGGCGCGGCGCCAAGGTCGAGAACGTGCAGCGCTTCCTGAAGGATTTCGACGGCGCCCGCACCATCAAGCTGGAACAGAACTACCGCTCCTCCGCCAACATCCTGGACGCCGCCAACGCGGTGATCGCGCACAACCCCGACCGCCTCGGCAAGAAGCTGTGGACCGACAGCGGCAGCGGCGACCCGATCGACCTCTACGCGGCCTACAACGAGATCGACGAGGCGCGTTTCGTCGTCGAACGGCTGCGGCAGTGGGTGCGCGACGGCGGCAGCCATGGCGAGGTCGCGATCCTCTACCGCAGCAATGCGCAATCGCGCGCCTTTGAAGAGGCGCTGCTCGGCGAACAGGTACCGTACCGGGTGTACGGCGGCCAGCGCTTCTTCGAGCGCGCCGAGATCAAGGACACGCTGGCCTACCTGCGACTGGTGGCCAACCGCCTCGACGACGCCGCCTTCGAGCGCGCCGTCAACACGCCCACGCGCGGCATCGGCGAACGCACGCTGGACGAGGTCCGCCGACGCGCACGCGCCGACGGCGTCGCGCTGGCCGAGGCGGCGCGCCGCGTCGCCGGCGAGTCGACGCTGGCGGCGCGCGCGCGCAATGCGCTGGCCGGGTTCGCGACGCTGATCGACGAGCTCGAGTCCGAGTTCGCGCCGATGACGCTGCCGGAGAAGATCGACCACGTGCTGGCCCGCTCGGGCCTGCGCGAACACTGGTCGAAGGAAAGCCGGGGCGGGTTGGACTCGGAGTCGCGCACCGACAACCTCGACGAACTGGTGTCGGTCGCCTCGCGCTTCTCGCGCAGCGAGGAGGACGAGGCCGCCGACACCATGCCGGAGCTGGTCGCGTTCCTCAGCTACGCGGCGCTGGAGGCCGGCGAGGGCCAGGCCCAGGCGGGCGAGGACGGCGTGCAGCTGATGACCCTGCACAGCGCGAAGGGGCTGGAGTTCCCGCTGGTGTTCCTGGCCGGCCTGGAGGAGGGCCTGTTCCCGAACCAGAAGTCGGTGGAGGAATCGGGCCGGCTGGAGGAGGAGCGCCGGCTGGCGTACGTCGGCATCACCCGCGCCCGCGAGAAGCTGGTGCTGAGCTATGCCGAGGCGCGCCGCATCCACGGCCAGGACATGTACGGCATCCCCTCGCGCTTCCTGCGCGAGATCCCGCCGGCCCTGCTGCACGAAGTGCGGCCGAAAGTGCAGGTGTCGCGCCCGGTCTTCCCCGCGCGCCCGCGCCGCGACTACGGCCACGCCGCGATCGAAACGCCGGCGGTGCAGCTTGGCGCCCAGGTGCGCCATGCCACCTTCGGCACCGGCACCGTCACCGACGTCGAAGGCAGCGGCGCCCACGCGCGCGTGCAGGTCAACTTCGACGACGCCGGCAGCAAGTGGCTGGTGCTGGCCTACGCCAACCTGCAACCGGCCTGACGCGACGCGACTGCAGGAGCGGCTTCAGCCGCGATGACATCTGACGGGCGTCGACACCGCGGCGCCCACGCGATCCGTCAGTCCAGTGCCACTCCGAAATGGAACGCCTCGATCCGCAGCCGCTCGCGCAGGTAGAAGGCGTGTGCGTCCTGCCGATGCGTGCCCGAATCCAGCTGCAGGCGGGCGCAACCCTGGCGACGCGCCTCGTCCTTCAGCCAGTCCAGCAGCGCCTTGCCGTGCCCGGCGCTGCGCACGCGCGCGTCGGTGACCAGGTCGTCGACGTACAGCTGGCGGCCGGTGGCCAGCATCTCCAGTACGCGCCAACCGGCGAAGGCGCGCACGATGCCATCGCCGTCCATGCGCACCGTGGCGCGGAAGCCGTCGTCCATCTGCCGCAGTGCCTGCGCGACGAAGCCATCCTCGTCCAGGTGCGGGCGCAGCTGTGCGACCACCGGCCACGCCGCCCGCAGCGCCGGCTCGTCGTCGGCGGGGCGGATCGATGCGCCGGCCACGCGCGTCACCACTTGAACAGGGTGTACTGCACCGGCGAGATCGGGCCTTCGCCCTCGCTGCTGTCCAGCGTGCCGTCGCCGTTGCTGTCGACCAGGTAGTACGTCGGGCCCCGCAGCGGAACGACCTTGACCACGCGCAGCTGGCCGGCGATGCGGTATTCCTCGACCACGTCGCCGCCGTCGAGCGTGCGCCGGATGACATCGGCGTCCTCCAGGCCGGCGGTCGGGTCGCCGCCACCCATCGTGGCGCAGGCCGACAACAGTAGGAGGAGCGGGGCGAAGGCAAGGCGCATGGCGGGTCTCCACGGGGACGTGGCCGTCAGGATACGCCGGGCCCATGCAGGCGGGGGCGCGGACGCCCGGGCGTAGAATCGCCGGATGAAACGACTCGTGCTGATCGACGGCTCCAGCTACCTCTACCGCGCCTTCCACGCCCTGCCGCCGCTGACCAACGACGCCGGCGAGCCGACCGGCGCGCTGTTCGGCGTCGTCAACATGCTGCGTGCCACGCTCAACGAGAAGCCCGACTACGTGGCCTTCGTGGTCGATGCGCCGGGGAAGACGTTCCGCGACGACCTGGACCCGCAGTACAAGGCCAACCGCCCGCCGATGCCCGACGAGCTGCGCGCGCAGGTGCAACCGATGTGCGAGATCGTGCAGGCGCTGGGCATCGACATCCTGCGCATCGACGGGGTGGAAGCCGACGACGTGATCGGCACGCTGGCGGTGCGCGCGGCCGACGCCGGCATCGACGTCACCGTGTCCACCGGCGACAAGGACATGGCGCAGCTGGTGCGTGATGCGACGGACTCGACAGGTGCGGGTCGCGCCGGCATCGCGCTGGTCAACACCATGAGCGGCAGCCGCATCGACAGCGACGCCGCGGTGATGGACAAGTTCGGCGTGCGCGCCGACCAGATCGTCGACTTCCTCGCGCTGATGGGCGACAAGGTCGACAACATCCCCGGCGTCGACAAGTGCGGCCCCAAGACCGCCGCCAAATGGCTGGCCGAGCACGGCACGCTCGATGGCGTCATCGCGGCGGCGGACGGCATCAAGGGCAAGATCGGCGAGAACCTGCGCGCGGTGCTGCCCCGCCTGCCGCTCAACCGCGACCTCACCACCATCCGCATCGACCTCGACCTGCCGTGCGCGCCCGACCAGCTGGTGCTGCGCGAGCGCGATGCCGACGCGCTGCGCGGGCTGTATGCGCGCTACGGCTTCAAACAGGCGCTTCGCGACCTCGACGGCGGTGGCGCCTCAGCGGCGGCCGACGCCGCGCAGGACCGCGCCGGCGTGCGCAACACCGCTGCCGGCTACGCGCGGGCCGCCGCGCCGGCTGCGGACGATGTCGACCCGGCGCTGTCGACGCCGGGCGAGTACGAAACCGTGCTTGCACAGGCGCAACTCGACGCGTGGCTGCAGCGGTTGCGAGAGGCCGCGTTGTTCGCGTTCGACTGCGAAACCGATTCGCTCGACCCGATGCGCGCCAACCTGGTGGGCCTCAGCTTCGCGGTCGAGCCCGGCCGCGCCTGCTACATCCCGCTGGCCCACCACTACCCCGGCGCGCCCGCGCAGCTGGACCGCGATGCGGTGCTGGCACAGCTGCGCCCGGTCATGACGGAGGCGTCGATCGGCAAGGTCGGCCAGCACGGCAAGTACGACCTGCACGTGCTGCGCCGGCACGGCGTCGATGTGGAGGGTTACGCACACGACACGATGCTGGAGAGCTTCGTGCTCAACGCCACCGCGACGCGCCACGACATGGACTCGCTGGCGCTGCGCTACCTGGGCTACGACACGGTCAAGTACAGCGACGTGGCCGGCAAGGGCGCCAAGGCGATCACCTTCGACCAGGTGGCGCTCGACGATGCCACCCGCTATGCGGCCGAGGACGCGGACGTCACGCTGCGGCTGCACCACGCGCTGTCGCCGAAGCTGGCGGCCGAACCGGCGCTGGAGCGCGTATACCGCGACATCGAGATGCCGCTGGTGCCGGTGCTGGCACGGGTGGAGGCCAACGGCGTGATGCTGGATTCGGCCGAGCTGCGCCGGCAGTCCGCCGACCTGGGCAAGCGCATGCTCGACGCCAAGCAGCGTGCCACTGCATTGGCCGGGCGCGACTTCAACCTGGACTCGCCCAAGCAGCTGTGCGCGCTGCTGTTCGAGGAACTGGGTCTGCCGGCATTGGTGAAGACGCCCAAGGGCCAGCCGTCAACCAACGAGGAGGCGCTGGAGGCCATCGCCGACCAGCACGAACTGCCGCGCGTCATCCTGGAGTACCGCGGCCTGACCAAGCTGCGCAGCACCTACACCGACAAGCTGCCGGAAATGGTCAACCCGCACACCGGCCGGGTGCACACCAGCTACCACCAGGCGGGTGCGGCCACCGGGCGGCTGGCGTCCAGCGATCCCAACCTGCAGAACATCCCGATCCGCACCGAGGACGGCCGCCGCATCCGTACCGCGTTCGTCGCGCCCGAGGGCCGGCGGATCGTCGCCTGCGACTACTCGCAGATCGAGCTGCGGATCATGGCCCACCTCTCGGGCGACCCCGGGCTGGTGCAGGCCTTCGCATCCGGTGCCGACATCCACAAGGCGACGGCGGCGGAAGTGTTCGGCAAGACGCTCGAGACCGTGGAGCCGGGCGAGCGCCGCGCGGCCAAGGCGATCAACTTCGGCCTGATGTACGGCATGAGCGCGTTCGGCCTGGCCAAGCAGCTGGGCGTCGGTCGCGGCGAGGCGCAGGACTACATCGCGCTGTACTTCAACCGCTACCCGGGCGTGCGCGAGTTCATGGACCGCACCCGCGAGCAGGCGCGCGAGCGCGGCTATGTCGAGACGGTGTTCGGGCGCCGGCTGTACCTGGACAACATCCATGCCCGCAACCAGGGCCTGCGCGCGGGCGCCGAACGCGCGGCGATCAACGCCCCCATGCAGGGCACGGCGGCCGACATCATCAAGCGCGCCATGATCGACATCGATGGCTGGCTGGCCGCGCACCGCGACCGGGCGCTGATGGTGCTGCAGGTGCACGATGAACTGGTGTTCGAAGTCGACGCCGGCTTCGTCGACACCCTGCTGCCCGAGGTCACCGACCGTATGTCGGCGGCGGCCGACCTGCACGTGCCGCTCGTCGTCGACAGCGGGGTGGGGGCCAATTGGGAGGAAGCCCACTGAAAACGCTTACTGCCGTTTGTTAACAACACGTTTGCCGAAGTTGGCTGAATGAATCCGTCCTGAATTCTTCGAAAATTTAACCCCGATCTTCACGAACCATCCATGTGCGGAGTGGTCATATAGCTCGCGACAGGTGCAACGCCTGTCGCAGATCTCTCCCTCCCCTGGAGTGATCCCCAGGAGCGAAGACCCCTCCCCAGGTCCCGCTCCACCAGCCCCGCCGGCCCCCCCTGCCTGCGGGGCTTTTTATTGCCTGCGATTCGGCCGCGGGCTCACCTGGCGGATGCGATCTCCCGGTATATGGAGGAGCGGTTTCAGCCGCGATTTCCTGCACGGTGCGTGTCGCGGCATCCAATCACGGCTGAAGCCGTTCCTACAGGGCTGCCGTCAGGGCTGGAGCTCGGCCAGCCAGTCGCGCGGGCGCAGGTAGTCCGCCAGCCGCGCTTCGTCGCTGCCGGGCTTGGGCTGGAACCCGTACTCCCAGCGCACCAGCGGCGGCAGGCTCATCAGGATCGACTCGGTGCGACCACCCGACTGCAGCCCGAACAGCGTGCCGCGGTCCAGCACCAGATTGAATTCGACATAGCGGCCGCGGCGGTAGAGCTGGAACTCGCGCTCGCGCTCGCCGTAGGGCGTGCCGCGGCGTCGTTCGACGATCGGCAGGTACGCATCGAGGAAGCCGTCGCCCACCGCACGCTGGTAGGCGAAGTCGCGCTCGAAGTCCTCGTGCAGGTCGTCGAAGAACAGGCCGCCGACGCCGCGCGTCTCGTCGCGGTGCTTCAGGAAGAAGTACTCGTCGCACCAGCACTTGTGCGCGTCGTAGCGCGCCTGGCCACCGAACGGCTCGCACAGCGCGCGCGCAGTGGCATGCCAGTGGTGCACGTCCTCGTCGAAGGGGTAAAACGGCGTCAGGTCGAAGCCGCCACCGAACCACCAGGCGACGGTCTCGCCGTCGCGCACGGCGCGGAAATGGCGGACGTTGGCGTGCGTCGTCGGCAGGTACGGGTTGCGCGGATGGAATACGAGCGAGACCCCGACCGCGCGCCACGACGCGCCGACCAGTTCGGGCCGGGCCGCGGTCGCGGCCGGCGGCAAGGCGTGGCCGGACACGTCGGAGAACCCGATGCCGGCCTGCTCGAACACCGCGCCGTCGCGCAGGATGCGGGTGCGCCCACCGCCACCGGCCAGCCCGCTTCCCCCGGCCGCGGCCGGCGCCCGCGTCCACGCATCCTCGATGAAACGGGCGCGTCCGTCCGCGGCTTCGATCGCGCTGCAGATGCGGTCCTGCAGGCCGGTGAGGTAATCGCGGACGCGGTCGAAATCGGTATCGGGGGGCGTGCTCATCGCGCGCATTGTAGTAGGGGCCTGCGCGCGGGTCGGCAGCCGCTACAGTGTCCGGCCCGCCCTCCTGCCGCCCGACGTGCTGATCGCCTTCAACAAACCGTTCGGCGTGCTGTGCCAGTTCACCGACCGCTCCGTGCCGCCGCGTCCGACGCTGGCCGGCTTCGGGCTGCCGCCCGGCGTCTACGCTGCGGGCCGGCTGGACCACGACAGCGAAGGCCTGCTGCTGCTGACGGACGACGGCGCACTGGCGCACCGGCTCACCGACCCGCGCCACAAGCAGCCCAAGACCTACTGGGTGCAGGTCGAGGGCGACCCGTCGCCCGGCCAGCTGGCGCAATTGCGCGACGGCGTGGCATTGAAGGACGGCCCGACGCGGGCGGCGCAGGTGTCGCCGCTGGAGCCGCCGACGCTGTGGCCGCGCGACCCGCCCGTGCGGTTCCGCAAGACCGTGCCGGACGCCTGGCTGTCGCTGACGATCACCGAGGGCCGCAACCGACAGGTACGCCGCATGACCGCCGCCGTCGGCCTGCCGACCCTGCGGCTGGTGCGCGTCGCGGTCGGCGGGTACCGGCTCGACGGCCTGGCGCCCGGTGCGTGGCGAGCGCTGGCGTGAGCGCGGCCGATCGAACGGAACGCAGCGGACAGGCCGCGTCCCCACCTCGATCGCGTTCCATTTGCTGAACGGTTCACGTTGGACCGCTCGGCTGCAGATCATTTCTGCTAACTTTCGCCTGTTCAGCATTGCCAACGTCGCGCTCTTGAACGCGTGACCGGCTCACGGGGATCCACCTCAAGAATGACCGCCACAGCCGCAAGCACCGGCCGCATCCTGGTCGTCGACGACCAGGCCGCCAACCTGCGGGTGGTCAGCAACCTGCTCAGCCGCCAGGGCTATGAAGTCGTGACGGCGGGTAACGGCGAGGACGCGCTTGCGCAGTTCGAGGCCAACCCGCCGGACCTCGTCCTGCTCGACATGATGATGCCCGGCATGGACGGCTTCGACGTGCTGTCCGCGCTGCGTGCGCAGGCGCCGCCGCTGCGCGTGCCGGTGGTGTTCGTGACCGCGGCGCAGGACCGCGACCTGCTGCTGCGCGCGTTCGATGCCGGCGTGGTCGACTACGTCACCAAGCCGTTCCTGCCGGAGGAGCTGCTGGCCCGGGTCAACGCCCATATCGGCCTGAAGATGACCCGCGACCGCCTGGAGCGGGTCGCACGCGAGCGCGAGGAGCTGGTCAACCTGGTCGCGCACGACCTCAAGAACCCGCTGACCAGCGTGCTGTTCGCCGCCGACCTGCTGCGCAGCGACGGCTGCAAGCCCGAGCGCGTGCCGCGCTACCTGGAAATGATCCACGAGAGCGCGGACGATGCGCTCGGCTACATCCGCCACTACCTGGAAACCCAGTCCGGTGCCCGGCGGCCGTCGAGCGAAATGCGCGCGTCCCTGGGCGAGACACTGCAGTGGCTGTGCAACCGCTACGAGATCCAGCTCGATGCCCGTGGCATCGAGGTCGAGGTGGCGATGCCGCCCGAGAACGCCGCCGTCGCCATCGACGAGCGCGTGCTGCGACAGGTCAGCGAGAACCTGGTGACCAACGCCATCAAGTACGCCCCCAACAGCAAGCTGCTGCTGCTGGGCCGCGCCGGCGCGCCGGGCTTCTGGCAGCTGGTGGTCGCCGACCGGGGGCCCGGTATCCCGGCATCGCGCCAGCGTGAGCTGTTCAAGCCGTTCACTCGGCTGCACGAGGGCGACGACGGGATTTCCAGTGGCCTGGGCCTGTCATTGGCGCGCCAGATCATTGCCGATGCCGGAGGCCAGCTCTGGTACGAGGACCGCAAGAACGGCGGATCGCGCTTCGTGATCGAACTGCCGGTCGCGGGTGCTGCTGCTTCGAAGGGCTGACCCCGGGTCGAGCCTCGGCCGCCTGCACCACGCAAATGAGAAACGCCAGGCTCAAAGCCTGGCGTTTTTCTGTTCGCCCGTGCAACAACGGCGTGGGCCGTTGTTGCAAGTAGCCGTCGTCAGCCGGCCGACGTGGTCGCGCTTGCGCGGCGCGTGGTGCGCTTGCGGGCCGGCCGCTTGCGCGCGGTCGTGCGCTTGGCCTCGACGCGCTTGGACGACCCTTCGATCGAGCCGTTGCTGTTTTCGGCCTGACGCGCCTTGCGGCGGGCGGCGTACCAGAGGAGTCCGGCACCAGCGGCCGTCGCAATGGCGATGGCGGGATTGCGCCGCACCAGCAGGCCGGCCACGCGCGCACCGCCCTTCAGTGCGCCCAGCTTGGCGCCGGCTTCCAGCCACTTCCCCGCGTGGGGAACGGCGTGCTTGAGGTTGTCACCAACCGAGTTCGCCAGGTCCAGCGCGCGGTCGGAAATGGAGTTGAACGTGCTCATGTTGAACCCATGGAAAGAGGAGGGAAACGGCTTGCAGTCTCGGTGCGGCACCGTTGATGGGACGTGATCGGCCCGGCGGCTTGCCGGCTGCCGGCTGAATGGAGCGATGCTCTCGCGTGCGTACGGCCGCATGCGCGGGAGTCGAGCAGACACTCAGGTCCCGCGCGGCTTGGCGCGGTGGGTGGCGGTCGCACTCCACGGGTCGTCCGGCCACGGGTGGCGCGGGTAGCGGCCCTTCATTTCCTTGCGCACCTCGGGGTAGGTGCGCTCCCAGAAGCCCCGCAGGTCCTGGGTGACCTGCAAGGGGCGGCCCGCGGGCGACAGCAGGTGCAGGGTCAGCGGCACGCGGCCGTCGACGATGCGGGGCGTGTCGGCCAGTCCGAACAGTTCCTGCAACTTGACCGGCAGCACCGGCGGTCGCGGTGAACCCGCCTCGTCGAGGGCGTACTCGATGCGACGCTCCTGGCCCGACGGCACGCGGATGCGCGGGGGCGCGGCCGTGTCGACGCGCGTGCGCTGCGACCAGTCCAGCCGCGACTTCAGCGCTTCGGTGAACCCGGCTTCGTCCAGCGCGTCCAGCCGTGTCTTGCCCGCCAGCGCCGGCGCCAGCCAGGCGTCGAGGGAGGCCATGAGCGCGTCATCCGACAGGTCGGGCAGCCCGGCTTCGGGGTGCCACTGGCGCGTGCACTGCACGCGCGCGCGCCATTGCACGGTGGCGTCCGTCCACGGCAACGCCGACAACCCGAGTTGGCGCACGGCATCGACGAGCGCTTCCGCGTACCGCGAGGGGTCGGGTCGCGCCAGCGGCCGGCGCTCCAGCACGATGCGGTCGAAACGCGACTCGCGCACCGCCGCGATGCCGCGCGTGCTGTTGTCCCACACCACCCGGTCCTCGGTGGCGAAACGGCTGGCGAAGTCGCGCCGCAGCGCAGCCTCATCGACCGGTGCGGCCTGCTGGATCCGCACATCGCGGCGGTCGTGACGCAACGTGGTCACCACCAGCCACGGCTCGCCCAGCAGCGCGCTGTCGTCCTGCAGCCGTGCGATGCGGCCGTTGGCGAGCTGATAGCGCCACGCGTCGTCGGCATGCTGGCGGGCCACGCGATCCGGGTAGGCATGGGCCAGCAGGTCGCCCAGGCGGTGGGCCTCGACGGCCTCGGGTGCTTCGGACGCTCGCACACGGCGCCGCCATTGGCGCGCCGCCTGGTCGATGGCGGCGAGCGCCGATCGCGATGCCGTCGCCGGCATGCGGCCACGCCGGAACGCCGCCAGCGCCCGCCACCGCGCCGCCAGCGCGTCGCTCCCGTCGCGCAGCGGGTCGCGCGCCTCGACCAGCGCGGCCAGGTCGCACGCCAATGCGCGACCGGTGCCGTCGTCGGCCGCCAGCAGCATGGCCGCCAGCCGCGGGTGCGTGCCGAGGCCGAGCATGCGCCGCCCGCGCGCGGTGATTGCCGCACCGTCGAGCGCGCCCAGTCCCTGCAGCAGGTCACGCGCGGCCGCCAGAGGCCCCGGGGGCGGCGCGTCGACGAAGCGCAGGTCGGCATGGCCCCAGGCCGCCAGCTCCAATGCCAGCCCGGCGAGCTCGACCTGTCCGATTTCGGCACGGCGCTGCGGCTCCAGCCGTTGCGACGCCGGCCACAGGCGGTACGCCCACCCTTCGGCGACGCGACCGGCGCGACCGGCGCGCTGGTCGGCGGAGGCCTGCGAGATGGCGACCACGTCCAGGCGCGGAAAGCCGGAATTGGGGTCGTAGCGCGGTTCGCGCGCCAGCCCGCTGTCGATGACCACGCGCACGCCCGGCAACGTCACGCTGGACTCGGCGACGTTGGTGGCCAGCACCACCCGGCGCGTGCGGTCGGGCGCGGGCTGGAGCACGCGCGATTGCTGTTCGACCGGCAGATCGCCGTGGAGGGCGAGCACATCGAACGGTTCGCGCGCCGCCTCGCGTGACAGCGGTTGCAGCAACGCCTCAACGCGCGCGATCTCGCGGCGCCCCGGCAGGAAGACCAGCACATCCCCCGGATGCGATGCCAGCGCCTGCTCGACGGCGCGCTTGGTCTGGTGCTCCAGCCGTTCATCGCGACGCGCGGCGAAGTGCGCGACCTCGACCGGGAAGGCGCGCCCCTCGCTGGCGATGCGGGGCGCATCGAGGAAGGTCGCCAGCCGCTCGCCATCGAGCGTGGCGGACATCACCACGATGCGCAGGTCGTCACGCAGCGACGCCTGCACGTCCAGCGCCAGCGCCAGCCCCAGGTCGGCGGCGAGATGGCGCTCGTGGAACTCGTCCAACAGGATCGCACCCACGCCGTCGAGCGTCGGATCGTCCTGGATCAGGCGCGTGAGGATGCCTTCGGTGACAACCTCGATCCGGGTGGCGGCCGACACCCTGTTTTCGAAGCGGATGCGGTAGCCAACGGTGCCGCCCACGTCTTCGCCGCGCTGGGCCGCCATGAAATGCGCGGCGGCGCGCGCCGCGACCCGTCGCGGCTCCAGCACCAGGATGCGGCGCCCCTCGAGCCACGGCGCGTCCAGCAGGGCCGGCGGCACCTGCGTGGTCTTGCCGGCGCCCGGCGGCGCTTCCAGCACCAGCCGCGGGTGTGAGGCGAGGCTGTCGCGGATGCGCGGCAGCAGGGTGTCGATGGGAAAAGCGGTGGCGTCCACGCGAGAAGGATACGGCCGAGCGGCGCGTGCCTCCCCCGGCCGGCGCGGCGGCGGCGGGTGGAGTCATCGCGCGCGCACCCGCGACCGGCGGTGCAGCGCGCGGGCCATCACGGCGTCGCACGCGGTCTCCCCTGCCGTGCACGCCGCCCCACGGGGTCCTGCCCGCGCGCACGCTAGACTTTCGCGATGCAGCTCATCGACATCGGCGCCAACCTCACCCACGAATCCTTCGACCACGACCGCGATGCAGTGATCGCCCGCGCGCGCGCCGCCGGCGTGGCGCGCATGGTGGTCACCGGCGCCAGCCGCGAGCACTCGCCCCAGGCGTTGGCGCTGGCACAGGCGCACCCCGGCATCCTCATCGCCACGGCGGGCGTGCATCCACACCACGCGACCGAGTACACCGACGAGTGCGACGCCGAGATGCGCGCCTTGCTCGAGCACGACGCCGTGGTCGCGGTCGGGGAGTGCGGCCTGGACTACTTCCGCGACTTCTCGCCCCGTCCCGCCCAGCGCCGCGCATTCGAGCGCCAGTTGCAGATCGCCGTGGACACCGGCAAGCCGCTGTTCCTGCACCAGCGCGACGCGCATGCCGACTTCGTGGCGATCATGCGCAACTTCGAGGGCCGCATCGGCCCGGCGGTGGTGCACTGCTTCACCGGCACCCGCGAGGAACTGTTCGAGTGCCTCGACCATGACTGGCACATCGGCATCACCGGATGGCTGTGCGACGAACGCCGCGGCCGGCACCTGCGCGAGATCGTCGGCAACATCCCCGCCCACCGGCTGATGGTGGAAACCGACGCGCCCTACCTGCTGCCGCGCTCGCTCAAGCCCGCGCCCAGGGACCGTCGAAACGAGCCGATGTTCCTGCCGCATATCGTCGAGGAGCTGGCGCGCGACCGCGGCGAGACGGTGGAGGCCACGGCGGCGGCGACCACCGAGACCGCCGCCGTGTTTTTCAGGCTGCCCCCGCTCCCGGCATCCGCGCCGCCGTAGACCCGGCGACGCGACGCCGGTGCGTCAGGTCACTGCCGCACCAGTTCCACGCGCCGGTTCTTCGCCTTGCCGGCTTCGCTCCCGTTGTCGGCCACCGGCTGCGTCTGGCCGTAGCCCTTCGCCTGCAGCCGGCCGGGGTCGATGCCCTTGGAGGCCAGCGCCGCCACCACGGACGCGGCACGGGCTTCCGACAGGGCCATGTTGCGTGCGGCGTCGCCGGTGCTGTCGGTATGCCCGTCCACCGAAAGCTCAAGGCCCGGGTCGTCCTGCAGCAGCTGGACCACTTCGTCGATCTGCGGCCGTGACTCGGGCAGGATCTCCGCCTTGTCGGTGGCGAAGTTGACCTGCAGTGCGACCTTGCCGTCGACATCGAGCTGCTGCTTGAGCTCGCTGGCCGGCCGCAGCGCGGCGGTGGGTTCGAACGGCGCCGACTCGATCACCATCCACGACCCCCCGGCGGTGTCGCCGACGAAGTGCAGCCAGATGTCGCGATCGGCACGTCGCACCAGCCAGGTCGCCACCTCCGCGTTGTAGATGTCGCCGCGGCCTTCCGAGTACGCCTGTTCCCCGTCCCACTGCTCGATGGCCGCCTTCGACGGCTTGGACTCGGTGACCTTCACCCCCCCGGCCTGGCGCACCTGGTGATCGAGGTTGCGCACCACCTCCAGCCGCGACCAGCCCTTGCCGTTGAGCGCCTGCACGAACGATTCGAAGATCCGACCTTCCACCCACTCCAGCCGGTCGCCCGTCCACACGGCCACGCGATCGAAGTCGCGGACCGGGACAGCGCGGTTGGGGTTGCCGTAGCCCTCTGGCAGATCGAAGTAGGGGAAGTCGCCGAGCGCGGCGTCGGAGACCGGCACCGCCTCCATGTCGAAGCCCGCGGGGGCCGCCGGCTCCGCGTCGGCCTTCCCGGCCGGTTCGGCCTCAGCGCCCGCGGTGGTGGGTCCGGTGGCGGTCCCGTCGGTGGACGGCGCCTCGGGTTGGCACGCGGCCAGCGCAACGGAGAGCAGGCCCAGGCCCAGCAGGGCGCGGGTGGGGGCGACAGCAGTACGACGCATGGGAACTCCTTCTTGGACAATGCGTTGAAACAGGGAACGCGTGCGGCGCAGCGGCCCGCCCGTTACGGCACGCGGCGAGACCGATCCGGTTCGCCATCGCGCGTGCGGCTTCGCGACCGGGTTTCGACCTGCTCCAGCGTGCGCGGCAACTCGAACAAGGCCTTCTCGAGCGGCGCCTGGTCCACCGCCGTGACCCGGAACTCGCGGACGGCGGCGCGTCCTGCGAGACGGCCGGTGAACGCCATGACCAGGCCGGTGCGCGGGTCCACCGACAACGTGCCCCGGTCGGTGCCGTCGGGCCCCCGGCCGTCGGCGTCGCGGTAGCGCCAGGTCTGGACCAGCCGGTTCGCGACGACATCCGCGGGACCGGGCTCGCAGCGCGCGCGCATGCCTGCGCACGGCGCCGCCGGGTCGACCCGGAAGGCCGTCCACACCGGGGTCGGGACCGGCAGCGCGACCTCGCCGGCCTCGCTGACCAGCCACGCCTGCCGGGCCCCGGTGTCGGCCAGCAGGTAGCCGCCGGCGCCGGCGGGGGCGTCGAAGTCGATGCGCAGGCGCGCGTCCGCCAGATGGACCTTGAGCATCATGGGCGCCTGCTGGCGCACCGGCCCCATGCCCGTCGCCACCGCATGCAAGGTGACATCCGGGGCGCGGCCGGCCGTACCGGCGGCCGCGGCCGTACCGCACAGCAGTGCCAGCGCCGATGCGGCGGCGAGACGTCGCCCCATCACGTCAGCGCAGTCCGGCCGCGTTTTCGATGGGCGACTGCATGCGCACGATCGCGTAGGACTCCAGCCGCAGGCGGCTGTAGCTGCCCACCGAGCACCGCAGGTCCTGCCGCCAGGTGTCGCCTTCCGTGATGAGCTCCGACACGCCCTGGATGACCCGGTCGACGAACGGCACGATCATCGGGTAGCAGTAGCGGACCCGGATCTTGAGGATGTTGGCGTCCTGCACGCTCACGCCGCTGCTGCCGACGCGGGTGTCGCGGTAGGCGAGGTTGTCGTTGGGCAGTGCGCGCTTGCCGTTCCACTGGACTTCGGCGAACTCGTTCCAGGCCGCACGCGTGGGGCTGATGATGTCGATGTCGCTGTAGAGGCGGACATCCATTTCCGCTTTGCGGCGACCCTCAAAAGCGCCCGCCAGACCAGGGGAATCCACGTATAACGGCGTCAGCCCTCGCACCAACCCCATTTGGATCTCGCCGATCTTGGCCTGGTGCACCGCACCGGCACGCGCGGCCTCCAGCGACGCGTAGTCCAGCGTCGCCTTGGCGCGGTAGATCAGCATGAACTGGAAGACGCCCAGCAGCATGAAGATGAAGGCCGGCACCACGATGCAGAACTCCAGCAGGGACTGGCCCCGCTGCCGGCGTGGTGGCTTCCCTGTCGTGCGTCGTGGCGCCCTCATGCCGCGGTGGCCTGCCATTGCAACACCTCCCCTTTGACCGGGCCGAGTCGGGACAACCCGCCCGCGCGCAGTTCGATCGCCGCATACGCGCCGGCCTGCAGGCAGGCGCGCCAGGGCGCGAGGCCCTCGCGCCACCCCAGCACGCGGCCGCCGCGGTCCAGGAACAGCACGTCGATCGGGTAGCGCATCCAGAACGTATGCACCGAGTTGCACGGAGACAGCCAGAGCGCTTCACGGCCGTCGTCGGCCAGCGGCGGACGCGCGAGCAGCCCGCGCAGGCGGCTCCACCAGCGGTCCGCGCGCCAGACCGTCGGCACCACGCACGCGCCATCCCGGCACAGGCGCCCCGGCGTCACAGGATCCCCTGCTGTTTCATCTGCAGGAAAATGAAGTACGCCAGCACCAGGAAGATCAGCGGGAAGAAGAACATCACCAGCGGCAGCATCATCTTGACCGGGGCCTCCAGCGCAAGCTTCTCCGCGCGCAGGAAACGTTCTTCGCGGCGCTGGCCCGCCTGCGCACGCAGCGCATCGCTCAGGCTGGCGCCGACGCGGTCGGCCTGGATCAGCGCACTGGTGAAGTTGGAGATCTGCGAGATGTCCATGCGGTCGGCCATGCGCCGCAGGGCCTCTGCGCGGGGCAGGCCGGCGCGCAGGTCGCGCAGCATCCGCGCGAACTCCTGGCCGAGCGGGCCCGGCGGCCCCTTGTGCACGGCCTGTTCGATCGCGCCGGTGATGTTGAGGCCGGCCTCCACCGCCATGGTGATGAAGTCCAGGTAGGTGGGCAGGTCCTTGACCACCTTGCGCCGCCGCAGGTTGCGCTTCTCGCTGAGCCACAGGGTCGGGTACATCCAGCCCAGCGGCGCGCCGAACACGACGCACATCGCCAGCGCGCCTGCGCTGGCACGCCCCAGCATCACCGCCAGCAGGACGAAGAAGGCGGTCACGATCAGGGCCGCTACGAGGCGCAGGCCGTACAGGCTCTCCGGCGTCAGCACGTAATCCTGGCCGGCCGACTGCAGCGCGCGATGGGTCTTTTCCAGCTGCGCCGACTTCAGCCGCGGTGCGATGGCCAGGGTGGTGGCGGTGACCACCGGCCAGATCAGCTGCAGCCCGCGGGGCAGCGGGTCCTGGTAGTGGCGGTCTTCCGCGGGAACCTGCTGGAGCAGATTGCGGGTCGCGACGAACGCCACCCCGACCGCACCCGCGGCCGCCAGCGCAATGAGGATCAGCCAGGCACTCATACGTCGATCGTCATGATCTTGCGGCACATGCGGTAGCCCAGATATTCCATGACCGCGCACACGGCGATCACCGCCCAGCCGACGGGCGTGTGGAACATGGGACGCATGGTTTCGGGATAGGCGAAGGCGAGGAAGCCGACCATCGCCACCGGCAGCATCGCCATCACGATGCCCTGCAGGCGGCCCTGCGCGGTCAGTGCCTTGACCTTGCCTTCCATGATCAGCCGGCGGCGCAGGGTCTCGGCCAGGATGGTCAGGCTCTCGGCCAGGTTGCCGCCGACCTCGCGCGAGATCTGCACGGCCGATACGAACAGCTTTACGTCCTGGACCGGCACGCGCTCGGCGAAATGGTCCAGCGCCTCTTCCGTCTTGACGCCCATGCGCTGCTCGCGCAGCACCAGCGCGAGCTCCTGCGCCAGCGGCGGCATGCCGTCGGCGACCATCGCCTCCATGGCGGGGGCGAAGCCGATACCGGCCTTCATGCTGCCCGCCAGCATCAGCAGCCCGTCGGGCAACTGCTCCTGGATGCGATCGATGCGTCGCTGCCGCATCCACGTGTAGACCTTGCGCGGCAGCACCGCCACCAGGACCAGCGCCACCACGGCCAGCAGCAGGTTGCCCGACAGGGCCCACAGCAGAAGGGGCACCAGGACGAGCAGCCCGATGTTGAGCGCGAACAGCGTGCCGGTATCCATGAACATGAACATGTCGGCCAGGTTGACGCGCGCCTGGTTGACGAAGCTTTCCTGGTAGCGCTGCATGAACCGGTCGCTGGCCTGCACCGCGACGATGCCGGCCGACGCGACGCCCAGGAACACCAGTGCGCCGATCATCCACGCCGTCATTCCGCGCTCCCGGGCTTGCGGAAGATCGCCAGGTCCACCGGCACGCCGCGCTCGGCCAACTCCTCGTAGAACTCCGGCACCGCGCCGGTCGCCACGAAGTCGCCTTCGACCCGGCCGTCGGCACCGGCATGGTTGCGCGCACGGAACAGGAACACGTCCTGCATCTGGATGGTGCCGCTCTCCAACCCTGTGATCTCGGTGATGTGGCTGACCTTGCGCGAGCCGCAGGGGTAGCGGCGCTGGTGCACGATCAGGTCCACCGCCGAAGCGATCTGCTCGCGCACGACCTGCATCGGCAGGTCCATGGACGACATCAGCACCATCACCTCCAGGCGCGACAGCGCCTCGCGCGGGTTGTTGGCGTGCGCGGTGGTCAACGAGCCTTCGTGGCCGGTGTTCATGGCCTGCAGCATGTCCAGCGCCTCGCCGCCGCGGCACTCGCCGACGACGATGCGGTCGGGCCGCATGCGCAGCGCGTTCTTGACCAGGTCGCGGATGGTGATCTGGCCCTTGCCCTCCAGGTTGGGTGGACGCGCCTCCAGCGCGACCAGGTTGGGCTGCACCAGCTTGAGCTCGGCCGCGTCCTCGATGGTGACCACGCGGTCGGTCGCGGGGATGAAGTTGGAGAGGATGTTCAGCAGCGTGGTCTTGCCCGAGCCGGTGCCGCCGGTCACCACGATGTTGCGCCGCTCGCGCACTGCGATGGTGAGGAACTCGAGCATCTGCGGGCTCATCGAGCCGAACGTCAGCAGGTCCTCGCCGGTGAGCTTGCGCTTGGCGAACTTGCGGATGCTGAGGCTGGCGCCCCGCAGCGCGACGGGCGGGATGATCGCATTGACGCGCGAGCCGTCCTTCAGGCGCGCGTCCACCATCGGCGAGCTTTCGTCGATGCGGCGGCCCAGCGGCGTCACGATGCGCTCGATCGCCGAGAGCACGGCGCGCTCGCTGGTGAAGCACACGTCGGATTTCTCGATGCGGCCGTTGCGTTCGATGTAGATCTGGTCGAACGCGTTCACCATGATCTCGGTGACCGTGTTGTCGTCGATCAGGTCTTCCAGCGGCCCCAGGCCGATGGCCTCGTCCAGCACCTGCTTGGCCAGCCGGCGGGGGTTGATGTTGCGCGGCAGGTCGGCGAACTCGCGGGCCATGATCTCGTCGATGAGCTTCATGGTGGCGTCGCGCAGCGCCTCGTCGCTGAGGCTGCGCACATCCACGCGACGCAGGTCCATCTGCTTGACCAGCGCGCCGTGGACACGCGCGCGCCACACGTTGATGTCCGGCGGCAGGTCGGTGGAACGCGCCAGCTCGCGCGAGTCCGAGCGCTCCGCCGCTGCCGGCTCCGGGGCCGCGGCGACGGGCGCCGGCGCGGGGCGGGGTGGCGCGATCGGTTCGTTCGCGGCCGGCGCCGCCGCCTTGCGCGGCTCCTCGCTCAGTACCCGGATGCGGTACTCGCCGATCTCGACCAGATCCTGGCGGTCCAGCGGCCCATGCGCTTCCTTCAGCTTGCGCCCGTTGACGAGGACCGCCGCGCGGCCGCCGCCGAGCGGCTCGATGAAGACGCCTTCGTCGAGCCGCTTGAGCGCGGCGTGGCGGCTGCCGATGTTCCACCCCTGCAGCATCACCAGGTTGCCGTCGCCGCGGCCGATGCCGCACTCGCGATGCAGGCAGCGCACCTGGCGGGGTTCGCGATTACCGGTTTCGATCAGTACGTCGAACATGGCCGTCTCAGAGCTTCCCGCCCAGGTCCCGGTCGAAGTCCTCGCGGATGCGGCGGCCCTTCTCCAGCCTGTCGGCGTTTTCCTGCGAATCCGCGCCGACCACGCGCGGGGTGACGAAGACCACCAGGTCGGTCTGGCTGGCCCGGAACTGGTCGGAGCGGAAGAGCCGTCCGAGGATCGGGATGTCACCCAGTAACGGGAACTTGTCGGCGGACTTGGCGGCGTTGATGTCGGTCAGGCCGGAAATGACGATCGTCTGGCCGTCGCGCACGTTGACTTCGGTCTGGGTGCGTCGCGTCACGAACCCGGGAATACCGGCGACTACCACGCTGGGATCGATCCGGCTCACCTCCGCCATCATCGAGGTCAGGATGTCGCCGGAGGCGTTCACCACCGGCGAGATGTCCAGACGGATGCCGTACTCCTTGAACTCCACCTGCGTCTGCCCGAACAGCGACGACACGGGGATCGGCACCTCACCGCCCACGAGGAAGTTGGCTTCGCCGCCGCTGCGCGTGCTCAGGTGCGGCGACGCGAGTGCGTAGGCCTTGCCGCGGTTGACGAGCAGGTTGATGCGCGAGGTGATGGACGTGGCGATGCCGAAGGCCGTCTGCACCGGGTTGGCCAGGCCGTCGAACTCCTCGTCATCGAACGGGCTGCCCTCCGGCAGGATCCGGAAGTCGGACGACGACGAGTCGTACAGCGCGCCCGCGTTGGGGCCGTCGATGGTGCTGTCCCACCGGATGCCGAGCTCCTCCAGCGCGTTGCGGTCGAACTCCATGATCTGCACGTCCATCATCACCATGGGGCGCATGCCCACGGCATCGACGCCACCGAGGTTGACGATGCTCGGGTACGCCTTGCGCATCTCCTCGATCCGCGCCCAGTCGGCCTGGCTGATGTCCTGCCCCGTGACGACCACGTTCCCGCCGACGATGGATACACGGGCCTTGCTGGTGGGACCCAGCATGGTCTGCAGCACGCGCGCGGCCTGGCCCAGGTTGTCGCCCACGATGGTGACGGGGATGTCGCGCTGGGAGCCGTCCTGGAACCACAGGTGCAGCGCGGTGTTGCCCGGCTCGTTGGCGATGATCACCAGCTCACGGCTGCCCAGCGTCTTGACGTCCAGCAGCTGGCCGCTGCCGACCGCCACCCGGCGCAGTGCGGCATCGGTGCCGTGCACCACCACCTGGCCGGCATACAGCGTGAGCTCGGCCGGCAACATGCCTTGTCCGGACAGGTCGATGGACGCGGGCGACGCGGCGTTGGCCGTGCGGCCCGCTTCGATCTCGCTCGATTCCGGTACATAGGTGGCCCCGGCCGGCTCGCTGGCGGCCGGCGGAGACGGCGCGGCATCGCGCAGCATCTGGCCGGCCTGTTCGATGGCCTGCATCGCCGCGGTGTCCTGCGCGCCGTCCTGCGCGGCCCCGGTGGCCCCCGCGATGCCGATCGACATCGGAAGCAGCAACGCCAGTGCGCAGGCCCGGGCGCCTGCACGCCCCATGATCAATCCCCTCAACTTCCACCCCCAATGATGAATTCCACACCCCGCGCGCGCGGGCGATATACCGCCGGCCGCGGAGCCCCGCGAAGCAGTTCGTTTTCCGTCAGCCCGTTCAGGCCGAAGGCCGCCTCATCGTCACGCTGCCGCAGCAGCACGCGCAGCTCGCCCGCCTTGTCGGCGACCGCCAGGCGTTCGGCGTGCTGCGGCAGAAGCTCAAGCGTCATCGTCGAGTACCCGAGGGCACCCTCTTCTTCCGTGATCTGCTCACCGACCCGCGTGCCGGTGGCCAGCACGTTGATGTCCTCCAGCAGCGGCAGCACGCGGGTATTGCCGCCGTCCTGTTCGACCGACATCAGGATGTCGACGCGATCGCCCGGCGCGACCATGCCGGAGATGGAATTGGTCTCGTCCACCTGCAGCGTGTAGCCGACCTTGCCCGCCTCGATCAGGCGCGAGAACTGGTCGTACAGCGGCACCAGCGCAGCGCCCGGCAGGGGCGCACCCTCGCGCACCGGCGCGCGCAGCATCCGGCCCATCAGTTCGGCGTAGTTGTCCGGCGTCACCGCGTCGGCCGGCACGAAGTCCGTCGGCACTTCGCGCACCGCCAGGTCGGCCTCCTGGATGACGGTGCCGATGTCCATGTCGCGCTTGGGTACCGCGACCGGCACCATTTCCGTGGCGGCGTCGCGCGTGCGCTCGTCGACCTCGGTGCGGATGTAGCCGACGGTGGCCACGGCGGCCACGAGGCCGAGCATCAGCGCGACGCCGATGTAGAGCACGTTTCGATTGAGGGTTGCCATGCGCATTTCTTCAGGTGAGTGGGATCCACGAGCGGGAGATGGCGTCTACGAAGGCGACGTAGGCGTCCTGGATGGCCTGGACGAGCTCCAGGATGACGTTGGGGTTGGCCACGAGGATCAGCACCACGCACATCAGCAGCACGGTGTATTCGACCAGCCCCTGGCCGGCCTGCCGACGACGTCCGGCGCGGTGCCGTGTGCGATTCCCCCTGTACATGAGCCGCCTCACTTCCCGGTGCGGTTGACCAGAACGGTGGTGTGGCTGCCATCGCGCTGCAGTGCGAGGGAAAGGCGCGCTCCGCTGCGCTGGAATTCCACCAGGCACCGGCTGGCCATGATCGAGCAGCCCGGCCCCTCCGGCGTCCAGCCGTCGGCCGTCAGGCGCTTGCGGTAGAACAGGTAGTTCTGGCTGGGGCCCAGCGTGTTGCGCAGCGTCAGCGTGCGTGGCTTGTCGGACAGGTCCAGGTACTGGATGTCGCTGAGCACTTCGGTGTTGGCCGGTCGCACCAGCCAGTCACCCGGTGGACGGTCGGGCCGGGTGGCGCGTGTATCCATGATCCCGATGGTGGCTTCGGTGCCGCCGCCCATGCCCTCGATCTGCACGGTGATGTAGTGCCGGCCGTCCAGATGGCCGAGAACGGTGGCGTGTCCGAGGTCGTTCTCCACGATCTCGCCCGCCCACGTGTCGCGGTAGAACGCGGCCACCTGGTCGGGACGGGCGCGCGTCCGGAACTTGCGGGTGCTCATGGGCAGCCCGTTGAACAGCATGTTCTCCGCGACGTCGATGCTCTGCGCATCGTCCGGACGCGGGACGTCGGGCCACGAGCCCCCCCACGCCAGGGCGGGGACCACGAGCGACAGCAGCGCCGTCCACACCACCGTCCTAGCGACGCGCATAGGGCTCAAGCCGGTTGCTGGGCACGATGTCGGGTTCGATATGACCGATCTCCAGGTTGTCGAGCACGCCGATCACCGGGATCGCATCGGGGATATTGAAATCGGGCAGCCCGCTGCCGACCCAGCACGTCGGCACCAGCGAGCAGACCTGCTTGGATACGCTGCGCGGATGCGGCGAGCGTCCGGTGCCGCCGCCGGCCGCGTTCCAGGCGTCCGTCAGCAGCACCTGGTGCGAGCGCATGCGCAGGTTGATGGTGTCGAACGGCGCGAGGTAGGCCGCAGGGCGGCCGTCCGCCATGCGCAGGTTCTGAGGATTGAGTTGGACGTCGGTGCGGATAAACCCCTTGTTGTTGGGGGGGAATTCGCCCGGGGTCGCTTCCAGCAGCTCGAGCACGTCGTCGGAGAGACCGGGTGCGCCAGTATTCTGGTAGGCACCGAGTTCGACATCGGCGCGACGCAGCAGGGGCTGGTTGCTGAACGTGTTGAGGAACACGTCCTGGACCGGCGTGGATGGCGCCGGCGGCGCAGGGATGCGCGTCGTGATCGGCGCATCGGCGGGGGCGAAATGCCGCGCCAGCAGCACGCGCTCCATCTGCGCGCGATTGGGCGTTCCCTGGTAGTCCTTCGTGACCGTGGCTTCCCACGCCGCGGACCGCGCCATCTGCTCACCCTTGTGCTGCAGGTGCACGTATTTGGCGAGGACCGGCACCAGCAGGAACAGCGGCACCAGGACGGCCGCCATGACCGCCACTTCGGTCAGCGACTGCCCGCGTTGCGTCCGGCGGCATGCGCGATACCGGACCTGCCCGCGCGCCGGCGCTGCCCCGCAGGTCTTCAAGTGCCCCCCGCCGCGTCGGGCGAGCCATAGGCCTGCGCGTCAAGCGCGGCACCGACCGTGAACGCGCGGGTACTGATGCGGCACCCCCGACCGTCCACGGGCTCCTGCGACAGCACGATCGATCCCAGGCTGGCGTCGATGGGACGCGTGGGACTGCAGCCTTCCCCGACGTCCTGATCGTCGAATCCGAAGGACCGACCACCCGACCACAGGCATTGCTCGATCTCCCCTTCGAGTCCACGACCCCGCCACAGGCGGCAGGCATGACCCGCCACCCGGGCGTTGCCCGTCGCGGTGTATCCCGGTGGCACGCGCGCAGCCCCGTCCAGTGCGAAGCGTGGAAGGATCTCCCCGCCCGGCATCGCCTCGGCCGCCGCCGCGCCTTCGGCCGCCTCGCCAAGCGCACGGCCCATTTCGACCGACCCGTCGGCATAGCTGTACTGGCCGCTGTAGACGAGTCGGAACAGGCAGGTGTCGCCAGGCGCATCGCTCTGCAGTCCGAGCGTCCACTGTTCGTCTCGCATCACCTCGATGTCGGGCGACACCCACATCCTGACGTGGGTTGTGCCGAGCCGCTCCAGCTCGTCAGCGCCGAGTTCGCGAACAGGCAGGCTGGTTGCGCGACACTGCTCCAACGCGAGCCGGTAGTCCCGGCGGGCCGCGTTTTCGCCGTCCACGAGGCGCTCCTGGATCTGGTCCAGATGGATGGCGGGCCAGTCGGTCACCGCCCCGTCTGTGGTCGAGGCCTCGGTAGACGGACCGCTTTCCGATTGCGCCGCCGGCCCTTCCCCACATGCGCCCAGGAAGGCCAAGAGGCATACGCCCCACCATCGGGCCGGGCGCATCACGGCGCACCGCCTGTCAGGCCCAGCGTTTCGCGCACGCTGAAAGGCGTTTCGACGAGCCGCGCCTGCCAATAAGGACTGAACAGACTGCCCCATTCGCGCTTGCCATCGGCACGACGGAACAGCGCGAGCGTGACCGGGCGCTCGAAGTACACCTCGGCCGAGGCCAGCGAGGACATGCGCTCGGTTCGCTCAGGCAGCTCCATGCGGCCCTTGGCAAGACCGACGGTGTTGCTGGTGCGGGCCTCGGCCATATCGACGGTCGCCTCGACCGTGAATACGGGACCTGATCCGGGCGTGCCCTTCTCGCTGGTCTTGAGGTCGTGGTAGTCCCGCAGGCCCTCATAGCCGGTGAAGTACGCGTTCCGGGCCTGCCCGCCATGCACGGACACATTCGGATCGTTGGCGGCGGCACGCGTCACGACGTCCCGGGCGTTCATGCCCCCATAGATACCGTGGCGACGGCCGTCGAACGGGGAGCGCCATCCCCGGTTGTTGTTGAAACCGGGCAGAAAACGCTGGCGCTGGTAGCGCTGCACCGCCTGGGCGCCCCCCCATCCGACCGGCAGGTCGATGTCATCGATGCCGAGCCAGCTCGGGAGGTCGATCTTGATCTGCATCGTGTCCAGTGCCGCCCAGCGGTTGTACTCGAGCATGTCCGTGCCGCCGTAGGTGGCGAACTTGATCGGACCCGGCGTGGACTGGCTGCGGTTCCAGGTGAAGGCATCGCGTGACTGCATCACCACGTTGCGGAACCGGTTGAACGGCTCGCTCTGGCCCCGTCGGGGCAGACGATGGAAGTCGAGGAAGCGGGTCTGGGATTGCACCAGCTGACCTGTGAGCACGGTGGCGCCAAGTGGACTCAAGCGAGCCCTGTCCACATTGCCCTTGATGACCTCCCGGGCGATGTTGATCGACTCGGCCTTGGACACGTAGGTGATCGCCATCTCGGCCACGCCCGCGTAGATCCCATTGAGCTCATCCAGCGCCGTTACGGCCGTCTTGACCGCCGTGTGGACGGTGGGGCGAACCGATTTGAGACCCTGATCGGCGATCTTGAAGGCTGTCGCGAGGATGCGCGCCGGTATCGCGACCGGTGGAAATGGAATGCTGCCCAGCACCTCGAAGAACGTCTTGAGCATGAAAGACGCCGTGTTGAGGTGGTTGAGCCAGGAGTAGACGCTGATGAACTGTGCGACAGCCACTTCGTTGGCCACCCGCCCGCGGTTCATGTAGGCGGCCAGGTTCCATGCACGCGCCTGCTGCACGGCCACGCTGTAGGCCGCCGCGTCCGCGGCATTGGTGAGCTGCACCTTGCGGTGGACGACCTGGCCGGTGTTGAACAGCAGCACGGTGCCCACGGACAGCACGAGGAGAAACACCATGCCCAGCAGGAGCGCCTGCCCTCGGAGGCGGTGGGCTCCGTGAGCGGTGCGGGTCCGGTTCGCGGGAACTGCATGCATGCCCGTCATCTCGCAACGGCACCGCCACGCAGGGGTGGACCCGCGTCCGGTTCGTATGGGTGGGGAGGGCGGGGGCGCCGACGTCGGCGCGCCCCGCTTGCCGGTGTGCCGTCAGGGCACTGGCTGGACGGAAGCGTGTGCGCTTACTTGTTGTTGTAAGCGTCCATGCCCTTGGTCTTGTCGGCTTCCTGCTGCGCCTCGTTCGAGGTGTTCTTGGCGCGGTTGATCGACTGGGTGGCGCTCTGGCCGGACAGCTCCTTGGCCATGCCGGCCACACCGCTGCGGACCGTGCCGCCGAAGGCGGTGATTGCCGCGATCGCGGCGATCGCGATGAGCGCGGTGATGATGATGTATTCGGTCATGCCCTGACCACGCTGGCGGCGCGCACCGATCTGACGACGAATCTCCATTGCCTGTGTCTCCTGGGATGGTGGTTGAAACCGATCTGTCCAAAGTTGAACGGCCCCGGATGACACGCAAATGACGACAGATGTCGCAATTCGACGCAGCAGGACAGCTCGGACGGAAGGAAACCACCCTCGGCAAGTGAAGGTCAACCCTTGACAGTGCGATGAACATCACATAACGGCACCCAATGTGACGCATCGAGTCAACTTGTGCCGGTTTTTCTTTCACGCTCGGTGCCTGTCATCGATGCGCTTCGCATCGGGGCCGGAACGTGACACGTCGCACGCAACGGCATGCCCCGTCGCCGCACGGGTCGCTGATCGAGCGTTCGCGCTCGGGCGTGGCGCCCCATCCACGCTTGTCAGTCGGGGCGGGCGGGATGCGCGCCACGGGTGCCACACCCACGCGCGCCGACCCGACGACAGGATCACCGTTGCAGAGGACTGAACCAGGGATCCGCGCGGTCAGCCGCGGCGCTACGGGCGGGCCTGCCGCAGGCAAAAAAAAGCCCGCCACCCCAGAGGGTGGCGGGCGCGGGTGCGGTGGCATGCGCGATGGCCGGCCTGCCACCCGCCGCGCGGCCGATCAGCCGCGCTGCATGGCCTCGCGTGTCAGTTCGCAGGTGCTCGCGTCAGGCTCGACGCCGCCGCTTTCCTGCTGGGCCACCGTCACGCCCTGCTCGAACGCCTGGTCGAAGTCGACGCCCTCCCCCATTGCGGCCACCTTGTCGCGGGCACGGGCCTTGAACGCCTGCAGCTCGCCGGCATCGAAGCCGCACGCCTGGCCACCGGCATACATGCTGCCTGCGACGTAGGCCCAGCTGCCGGATGCGTCGGCGGCACCCGGGTCCGCGACGGACGCCGGCGTCCCGGCCGGGGCGGTGTCGACAGGCGCCGTGGACGCGGCCGGAGTGCCGGCAGGCGCGGGCGCCTCGCTCGACGCGGAATCGGCAGTGGGACTGCTGCACGCTGCCAGCAACAGGGAACCACTCAGCAGGGATACTCGGAACAACGACATGGCAACTCCTTGAAGGGGGACGTTGAAGAAGCGACGTGCATAAGGCAGCCCGCGTGAGCGGGGCCGTTACCAACACGCACGACCGCTATGCGCACTCAGCGGATGGCACCCAGCATGCTTTCGCAGGTGCCGGCGCGGTGTTCGCTGCTCATCGACACGTCGTCGATCGCCACGCGGCGGGTCGCCAGCGGCAGCGCGGTATCGAACGCCGCATCGAAGGCCGCCGCATCGGTGCCCATGGACGCGGCCTGGTCGCGCTGGGTGGCCCTGAACGCGTCCAGATCGGCCTGGCTGGCGTCGCAGGCCTGCGCATACGCGTAGCTGGTCGCGGCCGCACCCGGCAGGCCGAGGTCCACGAGCTGCTGATCGATTCCACGCGCTTCCGCACCGGGGTCGCCGGCATTGCGCGCCGCGTCGGCGACGTCCTGGGTGCGGGCCTGCACCTCGCCCTGCGCGCCTTCGGCTGCCGCGGCATCGGTGTCGGATGGGGAATCGTTGCAACCGGCCAATCCACCGGTGGCAAGGGCAACGGCAAGGACAAGCGTTCGGGTGAGCGGCATGGCGCCTCCATGTGCAGGTGATCGGGGACAAAAAAAGAAGGCGGATGTCGCCTTCCTTTTCAGTTAACCACTTCGACCGGAGCGGTTCCATCTCCAGTGCCCCGCGCTTCCGGGACGGTTCACCGACGCACCTGTAGAGGCGCATGCGGCGTACCGTCGCGTGCGGGCCACGTGTTCAACGCCCGCGCTCGCCGCGGGGGCGGGCCTCAGCTGCGCAACCCCACGCCACGCTTGAGCAGGCCCAGCCCGACCGCGGCCAGCACCACCACGAAGCCCAGCATCAGTGCGTAGGCGATCCACAGCGGCACGTCGCTCACGCCCAGCAGGCCGTAGCGGAACGCGTTGACCATGTAGAAGATCGGGTTGGCGTGGGTGGCCGCTTCGGCCCAGTCCGGCAGCAGGCTGACGGAATAGAACACGCCGCCCAGGTACGTCAGCGGCGTCAGGATGAAGGTCGGCACGATCGCGATGTCGTCGAACTTCTTGGCGTACACCGCGTTGACGAAGCCGGCCAGCGCGAAGATCGTCGCGCCCAGCACGACCGTGGTCAGCGTCACGATCGGGTGCGGAATGCTGACGCGGGTGAACAGCATCGCGATCATCAGCACGATCGCGCCGACCGCCAGCCCACGCGCGACGGCGCCGGCGACGTAGCCGGTGAGGATCACCCAGCTCGGCATCGGGCTGACGAGCAACTCCTCGACGTGGCGTCCGAACTTGGCGCCGAAGAAGCTGGAGGAAATGTTGCCGTAGCTGTTCTGGATGATGCTCATCATCACCAGGCCCGGCACGATGAAGTCCATGTAGTCGATGCCGTCCATGGTCCCGATGCGCGAGCCGATCAGGCCGCCGAAGATCAGGAAGTACAGCGTCATCGTGATGGCCGGCGGCACCAGCGTCTGGCCCCAGATGCGCAGGATGCGGGTGATCTCGCGGCGGACGATGGTGCCCAGCGCGACGAGGTTGCGCTGCATCGGCGTGGTTTCGGTGGCGGTGTCGGTCGGCATGGGGCTCTTCGTTTGCCGCCCGCGCGCGGCGGGCGGTCGTTGGGAATTCAGGGGTGGCGGGCTGCGTGGAAACGCAGCCCCGCACGCATGGACCGCGCGACTAGGCGACGGGTTCGGGCGAGGCCTGCGCGGTGGAATCCTGGGCGTTCTCGCCGGTCATGCGCACGAACAGTTCTTCCAGGCGGTTGGACTTGGTGCGCATCGAACGCACGCGGATGCCCGCCTCGCCCAGCGCCGCGAACACGCGGTTGAGGTCCATCGCGCGCGGCATCTCCACATCGAGCGTGTGGTCGTCGCTGGCGACCAGGGTCGCGCCTTCGATCACGGGCAGGGTCGCGGGCAGCGCGCCTTCGATATCGAGCAGGAAGCCTTCCACGTCCAGCCGCGCCAGCAGCGTCTTCATCGGGCCGGAGGCGACGATCGCGCCGCGGTCGATGATGGCCAGGTTGCGGCACAGGTGCTCGGCCTCTTCCAGGTAGTGCGTGGTGAGGATGATGGTGGTGCCGGCGGCATTGATCTCGCGCAGCGTCTGCCACATGCCGCGGCGGATCTCGATGTCCACGCCCGCGGTGGGCTCGTCGAGGATCAGCAGGCGCGGGCGGGTCATCATCGCGCGGGCGATCATCAGCCGCCGCTTCATGCCGCCCGACAGCGTGCGGCTCATCATCTGCGCCTTGTCCCACAGCTGCGCGCGGCGCAACTCGACCTCGGCGCGCTCGATCGCCTGCGCGCGCGGCACGCCGTAGAAGCCGGCGTAGTTGACCAGGATGTCGAGCGGCTTCTCGAACATGTTGAAGTTGAGCTCCTGCGGCACCAGGCCGATCAGGCGCATCGCCGCGTCGCGCTGGCGCACCAGGTCGGTACCGAAGATCGACACGCTGCCCTCGCTCAGGTTGACCAGCGAGCTGACGATGCCGATCAGGGTCGACTTGCCGGCGCCGTTGGGGCCGAGCAACGCGAAGAAGTCGCCCTGGGCGACATCCAGCGAGACGCCCTTGAGCGCCTGCACACGGGTGTCGTAGGTCTTGCGCAGGCCGCGCACGGACAGCGCGGGGATTGCGGCGTCAACGGCCGGCGCGGCGGCAGCCTGCGGGGCCGACGGGGTCTGGGACATGGGGCGCTCACCTGTACTGCGAAGGCCGCGCGGCCGGGCCGCACGGCGAATGCCGGTATTATAGGCGGCCCTGTGGCCATGCCCCGCGCCACGCTGTGTTCCAGGCACCGGTCCGTGGCCATCCAGCACTTCCCCCTCAAGCTTGTCTCGCGCCGCATGCTGGCGCCGTCGGTCGGCCACTACGCGTTCGTGCGCGATGACGGCCAGCCGCTGGACTTCATCCCCGGCCAGTTCATCCAGGTCCACTTCCAGTACGCCGACGGCACCGCGACCAAGCGCTCCTATTCGCTGGCGACCATCCACGACCACGCCATCGGTCCCGGCGAGGCGGTGGAGATCGCCGTCAGCTACGTGCCGGGTGGTGCCGCCACGGCCCTGTTCGAAGGCCTGGAGGTCGGCGGCACGGTCGATGCCAGCGGCCCGTTTGGCCGCTTCTGCCTGATGCCGGCCGACGCCAACCGGCGCTACCTGCTGATCGGCACCGGCACCGGCGTGACGCCGTACCGCTCGATGCTGCCGCAGCTGGCGCAGGCGATCGCCGAGCGCGGCATCCAGGTCGTCCTGCTATTCGGTGCGCGCACGCCCGATGAGCTGCTGTACGGCGACGAGTTCCGCGCCTTCGCCGCGCAGCATCCCGACCATTTCCGCTTCGTGCCGTGCTTCTCGCGCGAGCTGCCGGCGCCGGGCTCGGCGCACGACCACGGCGATGTGCGCCACGGCTACGTGCAGCAGTTCCTGGGCGAGTTCGCGCCCGATGCCGCCGGCGACATCGCTTACCTGTGCGGCAACCCGAACATGGTCGATGCCTGCTTCGAGTCGCTGAAGGCGTGCGGCCTCGAGGTGAAGCAGATCCGTCGCGAGAAGTACGTCAGCAGCAAGTAATCGGATTGCCGCGGATCCCCGGCCGCGCGCAGCGCCTTCCCCGGGCAGAGGCCCGCAATCCATCCTTGTATCCTCGGCCCGGACGCTTGTCGGGGACTTCGCATGGATACGCGCACCACTTCCGAATCAACGCTTGCACGCCCAACCGCAGCGCGGAAGACGCCGTTGTGGCGGATCGCGTGCGGCTTCGTGCTGGGCGCGTTGGCGGGTGCAGGGCTGGTATTGGGCGCCAAGGCGGTGGGCGGGGCGCTGCCGTCGCTGGACGTCGGGGCCTGGCAGCTGCTGGGCCTGCTTGGATGGATGGCGCTTGCGGTCTTACTGCATGAGCTGGGACACGCGGCCGCTGGCCGCGCGGCGGGCATGCGCCCGTTGATGTTCGCCGCGGGACCCGTGCGCGTCACGCACACGCCGCTTGGCTGGCAGTGGTCGCGCCACTCGTTGCGGCACGGTCTGCTGGGGTTCGTATCAATGCTGCCCGACCCGTCGCGCCCGTTTGCACCGCAATTGCGGGCGCTCGCCGCAGGCGGACCAGCGGCCAGCCTCGCCTGCGCCGTGCTGGCCGGCGTGGCGGCGATGTCATGGGACGGCGCGTTGCGCTTCCATGCACTCGCCTTCATGGCGACCTCCTCGCTGGTGCTGGTGATGACTGCCGTGCCCATGCGCGTGGCCGGCATGGAAACCGACGGGGCGCAGCTGCTGGATCTGGCGCGAGGCGGACACGGCACGCAGGTCAAGGCGATCGTGATGGGGCTGACCGCGCAGAGCCTGTCCGGCGTGCGCCCGCGCGACCTGGATGCGCACCTGGTTTCACAGGGCGTGGCCTTGGCCGACGGGAATGAAACGCTGGATCCGGCGATGCGTGCATTCCCGCTGCTGCTGGCAGCGCTGCACGCCGACGATGCCGGCGATACCGACGAACGCGATGCGCGGATGGCACGGGTCGCCAACTTGGTGTCGGACGTACCGGCAGGGATACGCGCCCAATTCGCGCTCGAGCTGGCCTGGCATTCGGCCATGCGCGGCGATGTGGATGCGGCGGTGGCGTGGCGCGCGGAAGCCGCTGGCGGCATCACCGATGCCTGCGATCGTCATCGGGTGGATGCCGCGGTCGCGTATCTGCAGGGACGTCCCGACGACGCACGACGTGACTTGCGCACCGCGCGCGAGGGTCTGAAGTGCAGTTGGGACCCGGGGGGCGCGCAGTGGGCCGCCGAGCAGCTCGACCGGCTGGAGGCACGCCTCACGGACTAGCCGCCGCGAGCACGCGGCCTGACTTGTGTCACGTTTTCGCGTCTCGCGGCGTCTGTCATCCTGCGCGTTCCAGCGCGAACCACAGGACGATGCATGCATTCCCGGGGATTGAAGAGGGCCGCGCTCGCGGCCGCCACGGCTTCGGCCCTGCTGCTGGCGGGATGCCAGCCTGGCGGGACGGCGCCGGAGCCCGTTGCCGACGGCGCCACGCGCCACTTCGGCGCGATCGCATTCGAACCGTGCTCGCTGACCGGCGCCGGCGCCGGCCAGGCGACCGAGGCGTTCTGCGCAAGCCACGAGGTGCCGGAGGACCCGAGTGCACCTGACGGGCGCCGGATCACACTCAACATGGCGTGGCTGCCGGCCACGGGCAGCGGGGGCGGTACCGGGGACCCGGTGTTCTTCATCGCCGGCGGGCCGGGCCAGGCCGCGACCGAACACGCCGCCACGGTGAATGCCGCCCTGCGCGACGTGCGCAAGCAGCGCGACATCCTGATGGTGGACCAGCGCGGCACCGGCGGCTCCAACCCGCTGGACTGCCGCGGCGCCGATGGCGAGCCGCTGCAGATGGACGACCCCGGCAGCGCCGGCGTCGATCAGCTGCAGGCGTTTGCGCGCGCGTGCCTGGCCGGCCTCGACGGGCGCGCCGACCCGGCGCTCTACACCACGGCCCTGGCGGTCGCGGACCTGGAGAACGTGCGGCAGGCGCTGGGCGTGGAGCAGCTCAATCTGGTGGGCGGGTCGTACGGCACGCGCGTGGCCCAGCAGTACGCCGCCGCGCACCCGCAACACACCCGGTCACTGGTGCTGGACGGCGTCGCGCCCAACGACCTCGTGGTCGGCGGCGAGTTCGCGCATACCTTCGAGGACGCGATCACGTTGCAGTCCGAGTACTGCCGCACCCTGCCCGCCTGCCGCGCGCGGTTCCCGGTCGATACCCGCACCCGCCTCTCGCAGGTGATGGACGCCCTGGACGCCGCCCCGGTCGAAGTCGAATACCGCGATCCGTCCACCGGCCAGAACCGCACCGCGACCGTCACGCCCGACCACGTGGTGGGGCTGGCGTTCGTGTTTTCGTACGCGCCGCAGACCGCCGCGCTGTTGCCGCTGGTGCTGGACGAGGCGGCGCAGGGGCGGTACGCGCCGCTGATGTCGCTGTCGGACATGATGACGCGCTCGATGGGCGACCAGATGACGCGCGGCATGCAGTGGTCGGTGCTGTGCGCCGAGGATGCGGACCGCCAAACAGCCGATGCCGCGGCCAACGGCACCCTGCTCGGGCCCGAGGTGGCCCAGCTGTTCTTCGCGGCGTGTTCGGTGTGGCCGAAGGGGGAACGCGGCGACACGTTCACCGCACCGCTGCGCTCGGACATTCCGTCGCTGCTGCTGTCGGGTGCACTGGATCCGGTTACGCCCCCGCGTTACGGCGATGCGGTGCTCGAGGGGTTGTCCAAGGGCCGCCACCTGGTGGTCGACGGCCAGGGCCATGGCACGCTGACACTGGGCTGCATGCCCAAGCTGGTCGGCCAGTTCATCGAATCCACGGATGCCGCCGCGCTGGACACCGCGTGCCTGGATCGCCTGGCGGGCGTCCCGCCGTTCACCAGCTTCAACGGGTGGGAACCATGATCAACGCACACGACCTGCGCAAGGCATTCAAGACCAAGACCGGCGTGGTGAAGGCGGTCGACGGCGTCGACTTCCAGGCGCCCGACGGCCAGATCACCGGCCTGCTCGGGCCCAACGGCGCGGGCAAGACCACCACGCTGCGCATGCTCTACACCCTGATGACGCCCGACAGCGGGCGCGTGGAAGTGGACGGCATCGACGCGGCCGCGCAACCGGCTGCCGTGCGCCGCGCACTGGGCGTGCTGCCCGATGCGCGCGGCGTGTACAAGCGGCTGACCGCGCGCGAGAACATCGCCTACTTCGGTGAGCTGCACGGCATGTCGAAGGCGGCGATCGCCGAGCGCACGCGCACGCTGTCGGCGGCGCTGGACATGGACGAGATCCTCGACCGCCAGACCGAAGGCTTCAGCCAGGGCCAGCGCACCAAGACCGCGATCGCCCGCGCGCTGGTGCACGACCCGCGCAACGTCATCCTGGACGAGCCCACCAACGGCCTGGACGTCATGACCACCCGTGCGATGCGCGGCTTCCTGCAGCAGCTCAAGGCCGAGGGCCGATGCGTGATCTTTTCCAGCCACATCATGCAGGAGGTGGCGGCGCTGTGTGACCGCATCGTCATCATCGCCAAGGGCCAGGTGGTGGCGGCCGGTACCGCGGACGAGCTCCGCGCGCGCTTTGGCGAAGCCAACCTGGAGGACGCCTTCGTCCGGGCGATCGGTTCTGAGGAGGGCCTGCACGCATGAAGCCGACCAATGTGTTCGCCTCGCTGTGGGCGGTGATGCGCAAGGAGCTGCTGGACATCTCGCGGGACCGTCGAACGCTCGCGCTCGCGTTGCTGATCGGACCGCTCTTCTACCCGGTGCTGATGCTGGGCATGGAAGCGCTGTCGGAGAACCGGCAGAAGACGCAGCTCGACCGCACGCTCGATGTGCCGGTGGTCGGCCGGGCCCACGCACCCAACCTGGTCGAGTACCTGGCCGGCCACGGCATCAACGCCGTGGCGCCTCCGGAGGACCTCGACCGGGCGATCGCCGAGCAACGCGTCGATGTGGCGCTGGAGATCGATGCCGACTTCACCGAGGACTGGAAGGCCGGGCAGCCGGCCGTCGTTCGACTCGTGCACGACAGCACCCGGCGCAATGCGGACATCCCCGTGGCCCGGCTGCGCTCGGCGTTGAGCGGCTACGCCAGCCAGGTGGCGGCACTGCGGTTGATGGCGCGCGGCATTGCGCCGGCGGTCGCCAACCCGGTCAGTGTCGGCACGCGCGACCTGGCAACGGAGGCGGCCGAACGAGGTGTGCTGCTGTCGGCCCTGTTGCCGTACCTCCTGATCCTGACGTCGTTCATCGGCGGCGCCTACCTCATCCTGGATGCCACCGCCGGCGAGCGCGAGCGCCAGTCGCTGGAGCCGCTGCTGGCGACACCCGCCTCACGCGGGTCGGTCGTCAGCGGCAAGATCGCGGCGGCCTGCGCGCTGGGGCTGCTGTCGCTGCTGCTGACGCTGCTGGCCTTCAAGCTGTCGGCGCAGATGGCGTCCGGGGTGGCGCGGCTGCCGGACGTGAGTTTCCTAGCCATCGGCAAGATGCTGCTGATCCTGCTGCCGATGCTGTTCATCGGTACGGCGCTGCTGACGTTCCTGGCGGCGTCGGCCAAGAGCATGAAGGAGGCGCAGAGCCACATCACGTGGCTGATGCTGTTGCCGATGATCCCGACCTTCGTCCTGCTGGTGAACCCGGTCAAGACGCAGCTGTGGCAGTACACGGTGCCGTTCCTGGCACAGAACCAGTTGCTGCTGAAGGTGATCCGGGCGGAACCGATCGATGCCGTGTCGTGGCTGGTGTACCTGTCCGCCGGCTTCGCCCTGGCGGCCCTGTTGTGGTTCCTCGCGGTACGCCGCTACCACCAGGAGAAGCTGGCCATCGCCGGCTGAGGGGGCGCGACGCCCACCCGCGGAGAACGAAAAAGCCCGGCATATGCCGGGCTTTTTCCTGGGGCGGCACCACGCGGCCCGCCCTCGACCTCCGCCGGGTTACCCGCCCGGGTTGAAGCCGATGGTGCGGCGGGTGGTGACCGCATTGGGCAACGGCTGGAAGCGCCAGCTGCGCACCGCGTCAACTGCGGCGCGATCAAACACGCGCGCTGGATCGGCGCGTACAACACGCGCAGCGGTCACAGATCCATTGGTGCCGACCGTGAACTCCACCTGCACCTCGCCGGACTGGCCCGCGCGGAGCGCCTCGGGCGGAAACCGCGGGGCCGGTGTGGAGATCGGCCTCAGGTCGGCGGCGGTCGCGGTGGCGGCCGCGGCCTGCTGCGCGGCACGTTGCTGCGCGGCCCGCTGCTCGGCGGCCCGCTGTTCGGCGGCGGCCTGCTCGGCAGCGCGCTCGTCGGCGGCGGCCTGCTCGGCCGCGGCTTCGCGCTCAGCGGCCTGGCGCGCGGCCAGGTCACGCGCGGCCTGCTCCTGCTGGGCCTGCTGCTGGGCGGCACGTTCGCGCTCCAGCTCGGCCTGGCGCTCGGCCTGCTCTTCGGCCGTGACCGCGTCCTGCTCGGCCTGCGCTTCGGCGGCCTGCTCGCGCTCGTCGATGCTCGCCTTGAGGCGGGCAAGGGCCGGATGCTTGTCGTCGGCGCGCTCCAACAGGGCGGCCAAGCGGCGGGCTTCGGCGAAGTCCTGACGGCCCACGCTCTGCTCGATCGCGATCACCGTCATCGGCAGCAGGTCGGTGAGCGCACTCGAGACACCCGCATCGCCCGGCGACTTCTCGCGCAGCGCGAGGTAGTACTCGACGGCGTTGTCCTCGGCCGGTGCGTACAGGCGGTTCTCGGCGTATGCATTGCGTGCGGCTTCGCGCAGCGCGTCCTCGCTCATCGCGGTGACGCGGCTGGACACGGCCGTTTCCGGCGTGGCCTGTTCGGTTGCCGCACCGCGCGCGGCCGGGTCGGCGGCGTCGGGCGTGGTGTCGTCCTTGCCGCATGCAGCCAGGCCCAACCCCAGGGCCAGCAGCAGCGAGACGTTCAAGATGGTGGACGGGCGACGCGACGGGCGGCCCGGCTGGTCAACTACGGTCATTGGCGAAACTCCCCTGAAGTGCGCCAGGCACGGCGCACAGACGCGTAGGACGCGACAGCGCGGGGCATTTGTCAAGCGCGGGCCGCTGAATGCGATGAATGCCGGGGCCGTCCACTCCGGCCTCCAGCGGCGCTATTTGCCGATGCAGAAGCTGGCGAAAATGTGCCCCAGCAGGTCGTCGGCACGGACACGGCCGGTGATCTCACCCAGGGCCTCGTGCGCCTGACGTAGGGCCTCGGCGGCCAGGTCGAGCGATTCGTTCGCGAGCTCCCCGCGCGCCTGCGCCAACTCGCCGGCGGCGCGCCGCAGGGCATCGACATGCCGGGCACGCGCGGTGAATGCGCCTTCCGGCGCGGCGGCGTCACCCGCGGTGAGGGCACGCAGCCGCGCATGCAGGGCATCGAGCCCCGTGCCGGTCAATGCCGATACGACCACCGCGCCGTCCGGTACGTCGGCCGACGTGGCGCCACCGCCCTCGGGCAGGAGGTCGGACTTGTTGAGCACCCACAGCTGCGCTGACGCCCCCAGGGCGGCCGCCGCCAAGGCATCGCGTCCGTCCGACGGACGCCGGGCATCGACCACCACGATCGCCAGGTCCGCGCGCTCGAGTTCCGCGCGGGCGCGTCGCATGCCTTCGCGCTCGATCGCATCGCCGCCCTCACGCAGACCGGCGGTGTCGACCAGTGTGAGCTCGACACCGTCGATGCGGATCGCCTCGTGCAGGAGGTCGCGCGTGGTGCCGGCCACATCGGTGACGATGGCGCGGTCGCGGCCGGCCAATGCGTTGAGCAGCGAACTCTTGCCGGCGTTGGGCGGGCCGACGATCACCGCGTGCAGGCCGTCGCGCAGGCGGCGGCCGTGCTCGGCATCGCGCAGCAGCGCGTCCAGCGCGGCGGCGGTGGCGGCCAGGTCCGCCTGCAGCTTCGGACCGCCCAGCGTCTCGATGGGCTCGTCGACGAAATCGATCGCCGCTTCGACATGGATCCGGGCGCGCAGCAGCGCGTCGGCGATCGCCTCGACCCGGCGCGAGAACTCGCCTTCGAGTGCGCGCCGGGCGGCCCGTGCCGCCCGCTCGTCGCTGGCGGCGATCAGATCGGCCACCGCCTCGGCCTGGGCCAGGTCGAGCTTGCCTTCCAGGAACGCGCGTTCGCTGAACTCGCCGGGCCGGGCGCGGCGGGCGCCCAGTGCGCAGCAGCGGTCGACCAGCGCCTGCAGGACGGCCGGGCTGCCGTGGGCCTGCAGCTCGACGACGTCCTCGCCGGTGTAGCTGGCCGGCGCGGCGAAATAGATCGCGATGCCGTCGTCGAGCGTGGCGCCGTCGGCATCGCGGAAACGCGCATGGGTGGCACGCCGCGGCGCGAGGTTCACGGCGGCGATGCGCCGGCTGATCGCCCGCGCCGCCGGTCCCGACAGCCGCACGATGCCGACGCCGCCGGCGCCGGCGGGCGTGGCGATGGCGGCGATGGTGTCGCGGTCGGTCATGGGTGCAGGCGGGTCAGGTCGAGGGCGCAGTGTGCCGGAGGCCGCAATGCAGAAGCCCGCCGGGTGGCGGGCTCCTGCATCACGCGGCTCAGGCCTTGGCCGGCGCCTCGGCGTAGCGGCGGGTCATGTACCACTGCTGGGCCAGGCCGATACCGGCGTTGGTGATCCAGTACAGCACCAGGCCGGCCGGGAAGAAGGCGAACATCACACCGAACACCAGCGGCATGAACTGCATCATCTTGGCCTGCATCGGGTCCATGCCCGAGGTCGGGCTGAGCTTCTGCGTGGCCCACATCACCGCCATGTTGATGGCCGGCAGCACGAAGTACGGGTCGCGCGCGGTGAGGTCCTGGATCCACAGGATCCACGGCGCGTGGCGCAGCTCGACCGACTCCAGCAGCACCCAGTACAGCGCCAGGAACACCGGCATCTGCACCAGCAGCGGCAGGCAGCCGCCGACCGGGTTGATCTTCTCCTTCTTGTACAGCTCCATCATCGCCATCTGGAACTTCTGGCGGTCGTCGCCGTAGCGCTCCTTGAGCTGTGCGATGCGCGGCTGGAACTTGCGCATGCGCGCCATCGACTTGTACTGCGCGGTCGACAGCGGCAGCAGCAGGGCCTTGATCACCACCACCAGGCCGATGATGGCCCAGCCCCAGTTGCCCACCAGCGAGTGGATGGCATCCAGCAGCCAGAAGATCCAGTTGCCGAGCGTGGCGAAGATGCTGAAGCGGCTGAAGTCCACCGCGCGGTCCAGGCCCGGCACGTTCTGCGCCTGGATCTGGCCGACCAGCTTGGGGCCGACCCACAGGCGCGCTTCGGTGGACGCGGTGCCGCCCGGCGCCACGGTAAAGGCCGGGCCGCGCGACTCGATTTCATAGCGGCCGTTGCCGTGCTCGAGCACGAACAGCGAGGCCTGGTCCTGCTGCGGGATCCAGCCGGCGAAGAAATGGTGCTGCAGCATCGCGATCCAGCCGCCGGTGACCTGGCGGTTGAGCGGGCCATCGTCGACGATGTCCTCGAAGTCGCGCTTCTCGTATTTCTCGGCATCGCTGTACCAGGCGGCACCCTGGAAGCTGTACTGCTCGGCGTTCATCGGGCCGCCGCGGCTCAGGGCGCGCGGCTCACGGCTCAGCTCGCGGTACACGTACGCCTCCCACGGCTGGCTGCCGGCATTGACCACCTCGTCGCGCACGCCGACCGCATATTGCCCGCGGCCGAAGGTGTAGGTGCGGCGGATGGTGACGCCGTTGGCACCGGTCCATTCGAACGGCACGTCGACCGTGCTGGCGCCGTCGGCCAGGACGTAACGGCTGGCGTTGCCGACCGGCTGGAAGCTGGATTCGTGCGAGGGCGCGACATCGTTGCCGGCCCACCCGGTGCGGGCGACGAAGTACCGGCCGGCGGCCGGGTCGAACAGGCGCACCGGGGCGCTGTCGTCGGCGGCCTCGCTCGGGTAGCCCAGCAGATCGGCCTGCCGGATCTCGCCACCGGTCATCTCGACCTGCAGCACGTCGGTCCTCACGGTGACGACAGGCGCGCTGGCGGCCGCCGGGGCCGGCTCGGCCGCCGCCATGCCCGGCGTCGCGCTCGGCACGGCCGGCGCTTGGCCGCCTGCGGTCGGCACCGCACCCGAGGCGGCCGTCGTGGCCGCAGCCACCGGGGTGGTCGGGGCGCGTGACGCATCGCGTTCCTTGCCCCACTCCATCCACAGCAGGGTCGCCACCGCCAGCCAGGCGAAAATCAGGAAGACGCGGGTCTGGTTCATGGTGTCGGATTCTTTCGGAAGCGGCGGGACGCGCGCGCGGCGCGCGGCGGGGCTCAGCCGGAACGGTCCGGCGAGGCGGGAACAGGTTCGGTGGGGCGGGCGGCGGGCGGGGCCGCGTCGGGTCCGGGCGGTGCCGCGGCCGGCATTGTGCCGGCGCCGACGGGGTCCGGCAACGCACCGGCGCGTTGCAGCAGCCGCGCAAAGGCGGCACGGAGCGCGTCACCGTCGCAGGCCGCGGCACCGGGACGGGCCACCACCACGTAATCGGCCGGGGGCAACACCGCCTGGCATTCGCGGAACGCCGCGCGCAAGACGCGCTTGATGCGGTTACGGCCCACTGCGCGCGGGTCGACCTTCCGCGACACCGCCAGCCCCAGCCGGGCCGGGCCGTCGGGTTGCGCGGGTGGGCAGACATGCAGGGCCAACACGGGCAGCGCCACCCGGCGCCCGTGCTTGAAGATGCGGTCGAATTCCGGACGCGCGCGAACCCGCGCGGTGCGCGGGAGTCGGGGTGGAATCATCGGGAGGCGGCGGCGCGCAGGGCGGCCGCGGCAGTCAGCGGCGCGCTTAGGCGCAGAGACGCTTGCGGCCCTTGGCGCGACGGCGGGCGAGAATCTTGCGGCCGTCGGCGGTCGCCATGCGCGCACGGAAACCGTGGTCGCGCTTGCGCTTGAGGTTGCTGGGCTGGTAGGTGCGCTTGGTGGCCATGGTCGGCTCTGCGATATACGGCGGAAAAGACCGTCGATCATAGCGAGCCTCCGGACGGCCGGTCAAGTCCGGCGAACGCACCGCCCTTTGTAGCCGCGAGCGTCGCCGCGAACACGTGCCAGTCGCGCGCGTCCCCCTCAACGGCACTGTCGAGCACGCGTGGCGGTGGTAGTCTGGCCGACCCCTCACCGCCCTGCGGCGCGGCGCCCCGGTGCCGTGCAGGGGTCCGTTTCGCCCATTCCCGAGCTCGACACCGTGCAATTCCCGACCCCGGACGCCTGGTCCCGCTGCCTCGAACGCCTTGAAGCCGAGCTGCCGGCCGAGGACGTCCACACCTGGATCCGGCCGCTGCAGGCGACGCGCCGCAACGACGTGACGGTGCTCTATGCGCCCAACGCGTTCGTGGTCGAGCATGTGCGCGAACGGTACCTCGCGCGTATCCGCGAACTGCTGGCGCACTTCGCCGGCAGCGACGCGGTGAGCGTGGAGGTCGGGTCGCTGCCACGCGCGGCCCCGGCCGTTGCCGTCGCGCCATCGATGGGGCCGGCTGCGGTGGCGCCGGGCACCCGCCCGGTGACGACCACCGGGGAGCCGTTCAACGGCCACCTGGACAGCCACTACACCTTCGAGAATTTCGTCGAGGGCCGCAGCAACCAGCTCGGCCGCGCCGCCGCCTGGCAGGCCGCGCTCAAGCCCGGCGAACGCGCCCACAACCCGTTGCTGCTGTACGGCGGCACCGGCCTGGGCAAGACGCACCTGATGTTTGCCGCCGGCAACGAGATGCGCCGGCAGAACCCCGCCACGCGCGTGATGTACCTGCGAAGCGAGCAGTTCTTCAGCGCCATGATGAAGGCGCTGCAGGAAAAGGCGATGGACGGCTTCAAGCGCCAGTTCCAGCAGGTCGACGCATTGCTGATCGACGACATCCAGTTCTTCGCCGGCAAGGACCGCACGCAGGAGGAGTTCTTCCACACCTTCAATGCGCTGTTCGACGGCAAGCAGCAGATCATCCTGACCTGCGACCGCTACCCGCGCGAGGTCGAGGGCCTGGAGCCGCGGCTGAAGTCGCGCCTGGCCTGGGGCCTGAGCGTGGCGATCGAGCCGCCCGACTTCGAGACCCGCGCGCAGATCGTGCTGTCCAAGGCCAAGGAGCGCGGCGCCAACATCCCCGAGGACGTGGCGTTCCTGCTGGCCAAGAAGATGCGCAGCAACGTGCGCGACCTAGAAGGCGCGCTCAACACACTGGCGGCCCGGGCCAACTTCACCGGCCGCGCGATCACCGTGGAGTTCGCCCAGGAAACCCTGCGCGACCTGCTGCGCGCGCAGCAGCAGGCGATCGGCATCCCCAACATCCAGAAGACCGTGGCAGACTACTACGGCCTGCAGATCAAGGACTTGTTGTCGAAACGGCGGACCCGCTCGCTCGCCCGGCCGCGCCAGATGGCCATGGCGCTGACCAAGGAGCTGACCGAGCACAGCCTGCCGGAAATCGGTGACGCGTTCGCCGGTCGCGACCACACCACGGTGCTGCATGCCTGCCGGCAGATCCGCACCCTGATGGAGACCGACGGCAAGATGCGGGAAGACTGGGAAAAGCTCATCCGCAAGCTGAGCGAGTAGGCCACCGCGAACCCGGTGGACGACGCCGGGACAACATGGGGATAAGTCGCGCCGCGCGATCCGGCCCGAAAGTTGTCCACAGCTTGTCCGCCGTCCGTCGGGGAGTTTTACAGGCGTTCAGCACGTGTTTTTATGTAATGGATTCAAGGGGTTGGTCGGGTTTTCCCGGGTTTTGGCCGACACCATCACCACCACGCTTTAGATTTATCCAACATCTTGTCTTGGGCATAGGGGAGCACGGTCCGCATGCGTTTCAGTCTGCAACGCGAGGTTTTCCTCAAGCCGTTGGCGCAGGTCGTCAATGTGGTCGAACGTCGCCAGACCCTGCCGGTCCTGGCCAACCTGCTGGTCCAGGTCCAGGACGGCCAGCTGTCGCTGACCGGTACCGATCTGGAGGTCGAGATGATCTCCCGCATCGCGGTGGACGAGGCGCAGGACGGTGAGACCACGATCCCGGCCCGCAAGCTGTTCGAGATCGTCCGTGCCCTGCCCGATGGCAGCAAGGTGACGGTGTCGCAGACGGCCGAGAAGGTCACGGTCTCGGCGGGGCGTTCCCGGTTCACGCTGGCGACGCTGCCGGCCAACGACTTCCCTTCGATCGACGAGGTCGAGGCCACCGAGCGCGTCCGCGTGCCGGAGGCCGCCCTCAAGGAGCTGATCGAACGCACGGCGTTCGCGATGGCCCAGCAGGACGTGCGCTACTACCTCAACGGCCTGTTGTTCGATCTTCGCGAGAACTCGCTGCGCTGCGTGGCCACCGATGGCCATCGCCTGGCCCTGTGCGAGGCGCAATACGAGGGGGGTGCCCAGGCCAAGCGCCAGATCATCGTGCCGCGCAAGGGCGTGACCGAGCTGCAGCGCCTGCTGGAAGGCGGCGACCGCGAACTGGAGCTGGAGATGGGCCGTGGCCACATCCGGGTCAAGCGTGACGATGTCACGTTCACCAGCAAGTTGATTGACGGCCGTTTCCCGGACTACGAGGCGGTGATTCCGATCGGCGCCGACAAAGAGGTCCGGATCGACCGCGAGGTGCTGCGGGCCTCGTTGCAGCGTGCCGCCATCCTGTCCAACGAGAAGTACCGCGGCGTACGTATCGAAGTGTCGCCGGGGCAGCTGAAGATCAGCGCTCACAACCCCGAGCAGGAAGAGGCCCAGGAAGAAGTCGAGGCCGAAACCCGCGTCGACGACCTGTCGGTCGGTTTCAATGTCAATTACCTGCTGGATGCCCTGACGGCGTTGCGCGATGAGCAGGTGGTCCTGGCACTGCGGGACGCCAATTCGTCCGCGCTGGTCCGTGAGGCGTCCAATGATCGCTGCCGCCATGTCGTGATGCCTTTGCGCCTCTGACCGATGCCGGGAAGGTTCCACGTGGAACAGGATCGACCCCGCACGCCCGGCATGTCCGGGCGTGTTCGTATGTCCGGGTCTCGCCGAACCAGGGTCGGGACAGCTCCGTGCGCGTAATCCGACTCGAGACGCGACAGTTCCGGCGGTTCGAAGAGGTCTCGATCGAACCGTCCCCGGGGCTCAACCTGATCACCGGTGGCAACGGCGCGGGCAAAACCAGCCTGTTGGAGGCGTTGCACCTCATGGCTTACGGGCGAAGCTTTCGCGGCCGCGTCCGCGACGGCTTGATCCGTCAAGGTGCCCCGGCTTTGGAGGTCTTCGTCGAATGGGAGGAGGGGGGCGCCCCGCCCAGGATGGAAGCGGGCACCGCCCTGCGCCGCAGGCGCGGTGGGCTGCGACATGCCGGACATGAGTGGAGCGGGCGTCTGGATGGCCGTGACGTCGAACACCTCGGCGAGCTTTGTGCGGCACTGGCCGTGGTGACGTTCGAGCCCGGCAGCCATGCGTTGATCACGGGGTCAGCCGAGCACCGCCGGCGCTATCTCGATTGGGGCTTGTTCCACGTGGAACATGTGTTCTTCCCGTCGTGGCGCCGCTACGCCCGGGCACTGAAGCAGCGCAACGCATTGCTTAAGCGGCGGGGTGGCGCGAACGAACTGGACGCCTGGGAGAGCGAGATGGCCGAGGCGGGCCAGATCGTGACCCGGCAGCGCGAAGCCTACTTGGCCGAGTTGCAGAGCCATGTCGGACCGCTGCTGGAGGCCTGGGCCCCGGCGCTCGGTCGGGTCGGCCTCGAATACCACGCCGGCTGGCGGCAGGACGCCATCTCCCTGGCGGATGCATTGCTGCTGGCGCGGGACCGCGACCTCTTGACCGGCTACACCTCAGTCGGACCGCATCGCGCGGATTGGCGGATGGAATTTTCCGGGATTCCGGGGCGCGATGCACTGTCCCGCGGGCAGGCCAAGGTGGCGGCGCTGGCCGCGATCCTCGGCCAAGGCGAGCATCACGCTGCACGCCGCGGTGAATGGCCGGTGGTGGCGTTGGACGATCTGGCATCGGAACTCGACCGCGCCCATCAGGGCCGGGTACTGGAACGGCTAATGGGGTGGGGTGCCCAGGTGTTCCTGACCGGCACCGAGACGCCGACCGCTGTAACGGCGCTTGAGGTTGTCCCGACCGTGTTCCACGTGGAACACGGCGCTCCCCAGCGAGCCTGACCCTCGCGGCGTCGGGCTGAGAGGTCACCGGCTGCTATACTCTCGCGACGTATAGCTAATGTGTCTCGACGTTGCCGTGACCGTGCGGCTGCGTCGTCGGAGCCCGCTGCGCAATGACCCAGATCGAGCACGACCCCTCGCACGACCCCGCCATCGATTCACCCCAGCCCAGCCAGACCTACGACTCCAGCCGGATCACCGTGCTCAAGGGGCTGGAGGCCGTGCGCAAGCGTCCCGGCATGTACATCGGCGACGTGCACGACGGCACCGGCCTGCACCACATGGTGTTCGAGGTGGTGGACAACTCCATCGACGAGGCGCTCGCGGGCCACGCCGACGAAGTGGTGGTGACGCTGCACGAGGACGGCTCGGCCTCGGTGTCCGACAACGGACGCGGCATCCCCGTGGACATCCACAAGGAGGAAGGGCGTTCGGCGGCCGAGGTGATCCTCACGGTGCTGCATGCCGGCGGCAAATTCGACGACAACAGCTACAAGGTGTCCGGCGGCCTGCACGGCGTGGGTGTGTCGGTGGTCAACGCGCTGTCCTCCAGGCTGACGCTGGACATCTGGCGTGACGGGGGGCACCACCAGCAGGAATACGCCCACGGCGAGCCGGTCTACCCGCTCAAGCGGCTTGCCGACTCCGATCGCCGCGGCACCACGCTGCGGTTCTGGCCGTCGGTGGGGACATTCTCGGACGTCGAATTCCACTACGACATCCTGGCCAAGCGCCTGCGCGAGCTGTCGTTCCTCAACTCGGGCGTCAAGATCACGCTGGTCGACGAGCGGGGTGAGGGCAAGCGCGACGTGTTCCAGTACGCCGGCGGCATCCGCTCGTTCGTCGAGCACCTGGCCCAGCTCAAGACGCCGTTGCACCCCAACGTCATCTCGGTGACGGGCGAGCAGAACGGCATCACGGTCGACGTTGCACTGCAGTGGACCGACGCCTACCAGGAAACGATGTTCTGCTTCACCAACAACATTCCGCAGAAGGACGGCGGCACCCACCTGATCGGCTTCCGCGCCGCGCTGACGCGCACACTGACGAACTACATCGAACAGAACGGCATCGCCAAGCAGGCCAAGGTCGCGCTGTCGGGCGACGACATGCGCGAGGGCATGATCGCCGTGCTGTCGGTGAAAGTGCCGGACCCCAGCTTCTCGAGCCAGACGAAGGAAAAGCTCGTCAGTTCCGACGTCAGGCCGGTCGTTGAAAGCACGTTCGGCGCACGTTTGGAGGAGTTCCTGCAGGAGAACCCCAACGAAGCCCGTGCCATCGCCGGCAAGATCGTCGACGCGGCCCGCGCGCGTGAGGCGGCTCGCAAGGCGCGTGACCTGACGCGTCGAAAGGGCGCACTGGATATTGCCGGCCTGCCCGGCAAGCTGGCCGACTGCCAGGAGAAGGATCCGGCCCTCAGCGAGCTGTTCATCGTCGAGGGCGACTCGGCCGGTGGCTCGGCCAAGCAGGGCCGCAACCGGAAGACGCAGGCGATCCTCCCGTTGAAGGGCAAGATCCTCAACGTCGAGCGTGCGCGCTTCGACCGGATGCTGGGCAGCGCCGAGGTGGGCACGCTGATCACCGCGCTCGGTACCGGCATCGGCAAGGACGAGTACAACCCGGACAAGCTGCGTTACCACCGCATCATCCTGATGACAGACGCCGACGTCGACGGCAGCCACATCCGCACGTTGCTGCTGACGTTCTTCTACCGGCAGATGCCCGAACTGATCGAGCGCGGCCACATCTACATCGGCCTGCCGCCGCTGTACAAGATCAAGCAGGGCAAGAACGAGCTCTACCTCAAGGACGACGCGGCGCTGGATGCGTACCTGGCCGGCAACGCCGTGGAGGGCGCCTCACTGGTGCCGGCGACGGGCGAACTGCCGATCGAAGGGCCCGCGCTGGAAAAGCTGCTGCTGGTGTATGCCGGCGCGCGCGAGACGATCGCCCGCAACGCCCACCGATACGACTCTGCGGTGCTGGAGGCGTTGATCGACTTCACGCCGCTCGACAGCGCCCACTTGGCCGGCAACATCGACGAGCAGCACGAAATCGAAGCGTTGGAATCGCGGCTCAACCAGGCCGGGCTCGGCAAGCCACGCTACGCCTTGGCCCTCGTACCGGCCAACGATCAGCACCCGGCCGCGCTGCGTGTCACGCGCCGCCACATGGGGGAGGAGATCACCCAGGTGCTGCCGGTGTCGGTATTCGAACAAGGCGAGCTGCGTGGGCTGCGCGAGGCCGCCTCGCAGTTGCACGGGCTGATCCGGGAAGGCGCCCAGATCATCCGCGGCAACCGCGCGCAGCCGGTGTCCAGCTTCGCCCAGGCCCAGGCCTGGTTGATGGACGAGGCCAAGAAGGGCCGCCAGATCCAGCGCTTCAAGGGTCTAGGCGAAATGAACCCCGAGCAGCTCTGGGACACCACGGTGAACCCGGAAACGCGCCGGCTGTTGCAGGTGCGGATCGAGGATGCGGTCGCCGCCGACCAGATCTTCAGCACCCTCATGGGCGACGTGGTCGAACCCCGACGCGAGT
>CAMPJI010000013.1 GCA_946886865.1 uncultured Lysobacterales bacterium
ACTCGTGTTTTAGCCTTGAGAGGGCCACGTCCTAGGCCTCTAGACGAAGGGAGCAATGTATCCGCCACGGCGTGAAGCCCGGTGCGGCCTGCTAGTATAGGGGGCTCCGTTGCCGCCGGCAACGGCTTTTTCATTCCTCATTCAAGGTTGCGGCCACGCCGCCAGATGCGATCCGAACACGCCTCCATTCCAGCGCCCGAACCGCGGGTCATCCCGCGCGATTCGCACCCCGTCTCGCGCAAGGACATCAGTTCCAGCGCGCTGCGCGTCCTCTACCGGCTGCGTGATGCCGGCTTCGACGGCTACCTCGTGGGCGGCGCGGTCCGCGACCTCATCGTCGGCGGCCACCCGAAGGACTTCGACATCGCGACCAATGCCACGCCCGAGGAGGTGCGGCACCTGTTCCGCAACTGCCGCCTGATCGGGCGCCGGTTCCGCCTGGCGCACGTGGTGTTCGGGCGCGAGATCATCGAGGTCGCGACCTTTCGCGCCAACGTCGACGACGGCAGTGGCGACCGCGAGGTCCACGACGGCGGGCGGCTGCTGCGCGACAACGTCTACGGCACGATCGAAGAGGACGCGGTCCGCCGCGACTTCACCGTCAACGCCCTGTACTACGCCATCGAGGATTTCTCGGTGCGCGACTACGTGGGCGGGTTCGAGGACGCCCAGAACCGGCTGATGCGCCTGATCGGCGACCCGGAAACGCGCTATCGCGAGGACCCGGTTCGCATGCTGCGCGCGGTTCGCCTGGCGGCCAAGCTGGGTTTCGAGATCGAGGCCGCCACCGCCGAGCCGATTCCGCGCCTGGCCGGGCTGCTGGCGGAGGCCGCGCCGGCACGGTTGTTCGAGGAATGCCTGAAGCTGTTCCTGTCGGGCCACGCGGTCGAAAGCTTCCTCCGTCTGGAAAAGCACGGCCTGCTTCCGGTGCTGTTGCCGGAGTCGGCGCAGGCGCTCAAGGCCAACCGCAGTGGTGCGCTGCGCCGGATGCTGCTGGAAGGCCTGCGTGGTACCGACGAGCGCGTCGCCAACGACGAGCCGGTATCGCCCGCGTTCCTGTTCGCGCTGCTGCTGTGGCCCGCCTATTGCCGCGCGCTGGCGACGCTGCAGGCGCAAGGCATGCACGCCGTCGAAGCCCAGCGCCGCGCCGCGGACCGGGTGACCGTCCACCAGTTGCAGACGATCGCGCTGCCGCGGCGGTTCTCACTGCCCATGCAGGAGATCTGGCTGCTGCAGACGCGGTTCTCGCTGCGCCAGCGCAAGCGCGTGTTCCGCCTGCTGTCGCATCCGCGTTTCCGCGCCGCGTTCGACTTCCTGTGCATCCGCCAGGCCGCATCCCCGGAGCATGCCGAGGACATCGCCTTCTGGCGCGAGGCGCAGACGCAGTCAGGAGACGAGCTGGCTGCCCAGCTCGACGCGCAGGCCAGTGCGCCGGGCGACGACGACCCGGAGGCCGACGGGGCCCCGCGCCGTCGCCGTCGCCGGCGTCGCAACCGGGCCGGCTGACGCCCGATGCGCAATGCGCCCGACGCCGTGGCGTGCGTGGTGGGGCTGGGCGGCAACGTGGGCGATGTCGCCACCACGCTTCGCGCTGCGTTCAACGCGCTTGACGCGCTGCCGTCCACCCGCCTGCTGCGCGCCTCCAGCCTGTACCGGACGCCGGCATGGGGCGTGACCGCGCAGGCCGACTTCATCAATGCCGCGGCGCTGCTGGAGACCGCCTTGCCGGCGCACGTGCTGCTGGACGGACTACTGGCCATCGAACGCGCGTCCGGCCGTGACCGGGAGGCCGAGGGCGCCCAGCGCTGGGGGCCACGCACGTTGGACCTGGACCTGTTGCTGTACGGCCAGGCGCGCATCGACGAGCCCGGCCTGACCGTGCCGCACCCGCTGCTGCATGCGCGCGCCTTTGCACTGGTGCCGCTGCTGGAAGTCGCGCCCGATGCCGTCATCCCCGGTATCGGCCGTGCGGCCGACGCGCTCGCGGCGATAGCCAGCGACGACATCCGGGCGCTAGGCTAGCGCGATGTACGCCGCGACCCCGACCGACACCCCGTGGACCGTGCCCGCGCTGGCGCAGGCCAAGCGCGATGGCCGCAAGCTGGTGATGCTGACCTGCTACGACGCCGGCTTCGCCCGCACCGTGGACGCGGCCGGCATCGACCTGGTGCTGGTGGGCGATTCGCTGGGCATGGTCGTGCAGGGACACGACAGCACGTTGCCGGTCACGGTCGCCGACACCGCCTACCACACGCGGTGCGTCGCGCGCGGTTTGTCGCGTGCGCTGCTGGTCGCCGACCTGCCGTTCCAGGCCGATGGGTCGGTCGAGCGTGCGCTGGCTGCGTCCACCGAGCTGCTGCAGGCGGGTGCGGCGATGGTCAAGCTGGAAGGCGCGCCGCCGCACAAGCTGGATGTCATCCGTCACCTCTCGCAGCGCGAGATTCCGGTCTGCGCGCACCTGGGCCTGACCCCGCAGTCGGTCCTTCGACTGGGGGGCTACAAGGTGCAGGGCCGCGAGGCCGAAGCCGCGCGCCGGTTGCAGGAAGACGCGCGGGCCGTGGCCGAGGCCGGCGCCGACCTGCTGGTGCTGGAATGCGTGCCGACGCCGCTGGCCGAATCGATCACCCGCGACAGCCCGATCCCGACCATCGGCATTGGCGCCGGGCCGCACTGCGACGGCCAGGTGCTGGTGCTGCATGACATGCTGGGCCTGCGCAGCGGGCACCGGCGCCCGCGCTTCGTCAAGGATTTCCTCGAGGAGGGCGGCTCGGTGCAGGGCGCGATGGAGGCCTATGCCGATGCCGTGCGCAGCGGACGCTTCCCGGATGCCGCGCATTCCTACGCCTGACGGCGCCTGTCGGCGCCGCGTTCGGACCCGCCCACACCCATGATCGACACCCTGACCCGACTGGACGACCTGCGCGCGCGCGTCGCCGCCTGGAAGCGCGAAGGCCTGCGCGTCGGCTTCGTGCCGACGATGGGGAACCTGCACGCCGGGCACTTCTCGCTGGTCGAGCTGGCGCGCCGACATGCCGAGCGCGTCGTGGTCAGCGTGTTCGTCAATCCGACCCAGTTCGGCCCCGGAGAGGACTTCGACCGTTACCCGCGCACGCCCGAGGCCGATGCCGCCGGTCTGGCGGAGGCCGGAGCGGATGCGGTGTGGATGCCGTCGGTCGAAACCATGTACCCGCACGGGGCCGGCGCGGCGGTGCAGGTGCGCGTGCCCGGTGTCACCGAAGTACTCGAGGGTGCGCACCGCCCCGGACATTTCGATGGCGTTGCCACGGTGGTGGCGCGGCTGCTCAACCAGGTACAGCCGGACGTGGCGGTGTTCGGCCGCAAGGACTACCAGCAGCTGGCGGTGATCCGCTACCTGGTCGAAGACCTGGCGATGCCGGTGCGGATCGAGGCCGGTGCGACCTTGCGCGAGGCCGACGGCCTGGCCATGAGTTCGCGCAACCAGTACCTGAGCCCCGCACAACGGCAGGTCGCACCCACGATCCACGCCACACTGGAGTGGATGCGGCAGTCGGCGGTAGAAGGCAACCCGCTGGCGTCCATCGAATCCGGTGCCCGTGACCGCCTCGAACAGTCCGGCTTCGCCGTCGACTACGCCGTGGTGCGCACGCCCGGGCTCGCCTGTACCGATGCCGGCGGCGGGCCACGGGTCGCGCTCATCGCGGCCCGCCTGGGCGCCACCCGGCTGATCGACAACCTGGAGTTCGATGCCTGACCGCGCTCGCCGCGTCGGACCGACCAGCTGGCCGGCCCTGCAGCGTTCCACGGCCGTTATGTTGCGCTGCGCCATGCGCTGCTAGACTTGCGCATTCTGACCAAAGCCCGTGCCCCGCGCACCGGAGCCCCGCATGCAACTGAACCTGCTCAAGGCCAAGATCCACCGCGCCACCGTCACCCATGCCGAGCTGCATTACGAAGGCTCGTGCGCGATCGACGGCCGCCTGCTCGACATCTCCGGCATCCGCGAGTACGAGCAGGTGCACATCTACAACATCAACAACGGCCACCGTTTCGTCACCTACGCCATCCGCGGCGAGGAAGGCAGTGGCGTGATCTCGGTCAACGGCGCGGCCGCTCACTGCGCGCAGCCCGGCGACCTGGTGATCATCTGTGCCTATGGCGCCTGCGACGAGGCCGAGGCCGCCAAGTTCAAGCCGACGCTGGTGTATGTCGATCGCGAGAACCGGCTGACCCACACGAACCACTCGATCCCCGCCCAGGCGGCCTGACGCCGGGATGTCGGGCGCCGCGCTGACGGACCGGCTGGCCGCGCACGCGCGGCGTCTTGCCGGCGCGCGCATCGCCCACCTGGTTGGCAGCGACCCCACCCGGGTCGCCGACTTCAGCGTGCAGGCGGGCCCGCTGCATGCGTGCTTTGCCCGCCAGCGGATCGACCGTGAGGCGCTCGACGCCCTGTTTGCCGCGTTCGATGACGCGGACGCCGGAGGGGCGCTGAAGGCGCTGTTCGACGGCGGAGTCGTCAACCCCACCGAGGCCCGGCCCGCGCTGCACACCGCGCTGCGCAGCGACCTGTCCGACGCGCCGGTCGCGCGCGATGCGGCGGCGGCAGCCCGCGAGGCGCGGACCCGCATGGCCGCGCTGGTCGAGCGCATCCGCGCCGCGGGCATCACCGATGTCGTCAGCGTCGGCATCGGCGGGTCGGACCTGGGGCCGCGGCTGGTGGTCGATGCATTGGCGGGCGACTCCTCCGCCACCGGCATCCGGGTCCACTTCCTGTCCAACGTTGACGGCGCAGCTGCACAGCGCGTGCTGGCCGGGCTCGATCCGTCACGTACCGCCGCCGTCCTGATCTCCAAGAGCTTCGGTACCCAGGAGACGCTGCTCAACGGCGCGATCCTGCGCGACTGGCTTGGCGACGACGCACGGCTGTATGCCGTGACCGCCAATGCCGATCGCGCGCAGGCCGCTTTCGGTATCCCGGAGGACCGCATCCTGCCGATGTGGGACTGGGTCGGCGGCCGCTATTCGCTGTGGTCGGCGGTGGGCCTGCCCATCGCGCTGGCCGTGGGCATGTCGGCGTTCGAGCAGTTGCTGGCCGGCGCCGCGGAGATGGACGCGCACGTCCTGAGCACCCCGGTCAGGAACAACATTGCCGCCTGGCACGCCGCGCTGGCCCTCTGGAATCGCAACGCCCTGGGGCTGGCCAGCCATGCGGTGGTGCCGTATCACGAGCGCCTCAAGCTGCTCCCCGCCTTTCTGCAGCAGTTGGTGATGGAGAGTCTGGGCAAGTCCGCCACGCTCGATGGGGGCGCTGTCCCGCTGGACACCGTGCCGGTGTGGTGGGGCGGGGTCGGCACCGATACCCAGCACAGCTTCTTCCAGGCCCTGCACCAGGGCACGCAGGTCGTGCCGGTCGACTTCATCGGCGTCGTCCATTCCGACGCGCCGTACGCCGACAACCACCGCGCGTTGCTGGCCAACCTGCTGGCGCAGTCCGAGGCGCTGGCCAATGGCCAGGAGGCGGAGGACCCGCACCGCGCCTACGCCGGCAACCGCCCCAACACGCTGTGGCTGCTGGATGCGTTGACGCCCCGCTCGCTGGGCGCGCTGCTGGCGATGTACGAGCACAGCGTCTACCTGCAGGCGCTGCTGTGGGGCATCAATCCGTTCGACCAGTTCGGCGTCGAGCTGGGGAAACAGGTCGCTGGCCGACTGCTGCCGGCGCTGCAAGGCGAGGGCGAGGCGGAGGACCCGGTGACGCGCCTGCTGGTGGAGCGGCTGCGGGGTTGAGTCTCGGAACTCCGCCTCTGTAGGACCGGCTTCAGGCGCGAACCTGGGCGGCTTACAGCCGAATCCGATCTCACTTTCCCTTTGTAGGAGCGACGTAAGTCGCGACCGATCTTTCCCGGCGAGTGCGCGATCGCGACTTACGTCGTTCCTACAACTGTTCACGGTATACGTGGCGATCCGGTGAGATAGCCAACTTCCTTTCGCGGCTTAAGCCGCTCCTACAGGGGTGCCACGCCGTGTCGCGCCAGCGCCCACTCCACGTGTTCGCGCACGACGGCGTCCTCGATGTTGCGCCGCGACTGCAGCGCCGCGACCACCTCGGGTGAGGTCGGCGCATTGCCCAGCGCCACGGCGATGTTGCGCAACCAGCGAGCATGTCCGCTGCGGCGGATGGCCGAGCCTTCCGTGCGCTGGAGGAACTCGTCCTCGCTCCAGGCAAACAACTCGGCGAGGCTCGCCCTGTCGAGGTCGTTGCGCGCGCGGAAGTCCGGCTCGTCGGTGCGGCGGGCGAACTTGTTCCACGGGCACACCAGCTGGCAGTCGTCGCAACCGAAGATGCGGTTGCCGATGGGCGCGCGCAGCTCCAGCGGGATGGGACCGTCGTGCTCGATCGTCAGGTAGGAGATGCAGCGGCGCGCATCCAGCCGCTGCGGCGCGGTGATCGCGCGGGTCGGGCAGATGTCGATGCAGCGCGTGCACGTGCCGCAATGCGCCGTCGCCGGCACGTCCACCGGCAGTGGGATGTCGACGTAGAGCTCGCCCAGGAAGAACCACGAGCCGCCGTCCTTGTCGATCAGGCAGGTGTGCTTGCCGATCCAGCCGAGCCCGGCGTTGCGTGCCAGCGCACGCTCCAGCACCGGCGCGGAGTCGACAAACACGCGGTAGCCGAACGGCCCGGCCTCCGCGGCGATGTGGTCGGCCAGCTGCTGCAGGCGTCGCCGCATGAGCTTGTGGTAGTCGCGACCCAGCGCATAGCGGGCCACGTACGCGCGCGAACCATCGTCGAGCGTGGCCCAGGCCGCCTCGTCGTCCTGCCCGTAGTCCAGCCCGACCGAAACGACGCGGACCGTGCCGGGTGTCAGGTCCTGCGGGCGTGCGCGCAGGTCGCCATGGCGCGCCATCCAGTCCATCGTTCCGTACAGCCCCTGGGCCAGCCAGTCGCGCAGGTGGCCGGCGTCCTCGTCCAGGTCGATGTCGCTGATGCCGCAGCGCTGGAACCCCATGTCCGCGGCCATCGCCCGGATGCGCGCGGCGAGGGCGTGGAGGTCGACGTGCGGCGGCGATGTCGAAGGCGGGCTCACGGTGGCGCAAGTATAGAATCGCGCGATGCGCAACGCCGCCGAGACTGTCGCCGATAGAGCTGCCGACATGGCCGCCGCCCGCTTCGATGTCGAGGCGCTGCGCGCGATCGAAGCGCGTGCGACACGGCGGCTGGGCGACGGTTTCGCACTCATGCAGCGTGCCGGAGGGGCCGCGTGGCGCGACGTGCTGCACCGGTGGCCGCATGCGCCACGCCTCACCGTCGTGTGCGGGCCGGGCAACAACGGCGGCGACGGGTACGTGCTTGCGCGGCTGGCGCTTGAGTCGGGCCGTGACGCGCGCGTCGTCCGTGCAGCCGCGCATCGTCCTGGCGGCGCCCTGGCCACTCGGGCGGAAGCGGACTTCCTCGCGGCGGGTGGATCGGTCGTTACGTTCGATGGCGGGTTGGCGTGCGATGCCGACGCGGGACACGTGGTGGTGGACGCCGTCCTCGGCATCGGCCTGTCACGCGCGCCCGATGCGGTGGTGACGGCGCTGGTCGAGGCCATCAACGGCTGCCGGTGTCCCGTGCTGGCGCTGGACGTCCCCACGGGCGTGGACGCCGACACCGGCGCCACGCCGGGTGCCGCGGTGCGTGCGAGTGCGTGCATCGAGTTCATCGCGCCGAAGGCGGGGTTGCGCACGGGCGCGGCACTCGATTGCACCGGCACGTTGTCGCTGGCGACCCTCGGCGTGGAGCCGGATGATTTCGAAGGCGTGGTGCCGGTCGCCGTCGCGTTGCGCGCGCCGGACCTGCATGCCGCGTGGCCGCCGCGCAGCCGGGACTCGCACAAGGGCCGGCACGGACGCGTCGCCTGCATCGGCGGCGACAGCGGGCACGGTGGCGCGATCCTGATGACCGCGGAAGCCGCGTTGCGGACGGGTGCAGGACTGGTCGACGTGGTGACCCGCCCCGGGCATGTCGTCGCGCTCCTGGCGCGGCGGCCGGAGGTCATGGCGCACGGCGCCGACACGGTGACGGACGAGGCGCGGACCGTGGTCGATCAGGCTGACGCGTTGGCGGTCGGTCCGGGACTGGGGCAGGGCGACTGGGGGCGGGCGTGGTTCCAGGCGGCACTGGCCTCGGTGCGTCGTCTCGTGGTCGATGCCGACGCGCTGCACCTGCTCGCGCAACATCAAGGGCCCGCTCCGGCCGACGCCATCCTGACGCCGCACCCGGGCGAGGCCGCTGCATTGCTGGGCAGCGCGACGGCTGACATCCAGTCCGATCGGCTGGGTGCGGTCCGGCACCTTGTCGAGCGCTACCGGTGCGCCGTCGTCCTCAAGGGCGCCGGCACCGTGGTGGGCGCACCCGGCTACGTACCGCGACTGGTGGAGGCGGGCAATCCCGGCATGGCCGTGGGCGGCATGGGCGATGTCCTGACCGGTGTGATTGCCTCGCTGTCGGCGCAGGGGCTGGCGCCCTTCGATGCCGCGTGCACCGGCGCGCTGTTGCATGCGCTTGCGGGCGACCGCGCCGCGGCCGAGGGCGGCCCGCGTGGGCTGCTGCCCAGCGACCTGATGCCGTGGCTGCGCCGGCTGGCCAACGATGGGGATGGGACGCGGACGTGAGGACCGACGAATTGAGGATCGACCTGCCGGACGCGGACGCCACCGACCGCCTTGGCCAGGCGCTGGCCGGAACGCGGCCGGCCAGTGCGGTGGTGCATCTGCATGGCGACCTGGGCGCGGGCAAGTCGACGCTGGCCCGTGCGCTGCTGCGCGCGCTGGGCGTGACCGGGACGATCCGCAGCCCGACCTACACGCTGATCGAGCGGTATCCGCTGCAGGACGGAGGGGAGGCGTGGCACCTCGACCTCTACCGGATCGCCGACGCTGGCGAGCTCGATTTCCTCGGGCTGGACGAGGGCGCGGCGGTGCTCTGGCTGATCGAGTGGCCCGACCGCGGGCGTGGCCATTTGCCGCCCGCCGACCTTGAAGTCCATCTGGACGTCGACGGCGCGGGCCGCCGGGCGCGCCTCATCGTGCGTACCCCTGTCGGCGCGCAGTGGACCGGGCGGGTACAGGCGATCGCGACGATCGACCCCAGCTTGCGGGTCATTTCTGAATGATCCGGCAGGAAGTTGCGGCAGGCCACGGATTCCAAAGGGAAAAATGCTTGCAATATCGCGTGCCCGGTGCTTGACTACGGCGCATGCGAGCCACGGCGTCCCCCGTCCTGTCCTTCCTGCTCGGCGTTGCGCTGCTCCCGGCGCTGGCCTTGAGCCCGGCAAACGCGAGTGAAATCAAAGGCCTGCAACTGAGTTCCGGCGCGACCGGCACCCGGGCGGAAATCGCCCTGGACGCCGCGTCCGAGTTCCGTGTCATCAGCTTGAAGGGCCCGGACCGCCTCGCCATCGACCTCTCAGATTCGCGCCTGACCGCCGGGGTGTCGCTGCCGGCGGGCAGCGGCGTCGTGTCGTCCGTGCGCACCGGGCAGCCGGTCGCGGGCACGGTACGCATCGTGTTCGACCTCAACCAGTCGGTGACGGCGATCGCGCCGCGCATCGAACCCGGTGCCAACGGACCGAAGCTGGTGGTGGAGTGGCCGCATGACGGCGCGCCGGCACCGGCACCGCCGGTGGCCACGGCTGCGATTCCAGCTCCGGTGGTTCCGCCGCCTGCGGCCGTGGCGCCGCCAGCGAAGACCGACGCCGAGCGCGCTGCCGAATCCGCAGCAGCCACGACCCGCCTGATCTCCCAGCTTGCGGCCTCGCATGGCAGCGCTGCGAACACGACGGCGACGCCATCGACGTCCGTGCCCACCACCGTGGCGACGGGCGTGCCGACGCGCATCGCCACCGGCCAGCCGGCGCCGATCCAACCGACGCGCGAGATCGTGCCGCCTGCCGACTCCGCCCATGGCAAGACGCTCCAGCAGGTGATGCGTGGCGCCGGCATGCGCCCGCTCATCGTCGCCATCGATGCGGGCCACGGCGGCCAGGACCCCGGTGCGATCGGCCTGGCCGGCAAGCGTGAAAAGGACATCACCTTGGCGATCGCGCGCGAGCTGGCGCGGCAGGTGAACGCCACGCCCGGGCTGAAGGCGTACCTCACGCGCGACACCGACGTCTTCCTGCCGCTTACCAAGCGCACCCAACTGGCGCGGGCCAACCGGGCCGACATCTTCGTGTCGATCCACGCCGACGCGGCCGAGAACCGCAACGCCAAGGGCTCTTCGGTATATGTGTTGTCGCTGCGCGGGGCCTCATCCCAGCGTGCGCGCTGGCTGGCCGACAAGGAAAATTCGGCCGACCTCATCGGCGGCGCGCGCCTGCCCAGGACCGACAACACGCTGACTTCGGTGCTGCTCGACCTCACCCAGAGCGGCCACATGCGCGCGTCCGAAGACGCCGCCGGCCACGTGCTCTCGGGCCTGAAGAAGATCGGCAACAACCACAAGCCGCAGGTCGAGCGCGCCAACTTCGCGGTGCTGCGCACGTCCGACATGCCGGCGATGCTGGTGGAAACGGCGTTCCTGTCGAACCCGGAAGAAGAAAAGCGCCTGACCGACCCCGCGCAGCAGCGCGTGATCGCCCGCGCGGTGCTCGACGGCATCAATACCTACTTCACCCGCCAGCCGCCGCCGGGGACGATGTTCGCCGCGCGTGCCGAGGCGCAATACGCCGCACCGGGCGGGGCCGGCGGAAGCCCCTGACGTCGGGTCCTGGATGCCTGATCGAACGAACGCCGGCGCACTCCCGCCGGCGTTCGTCCATCCGGGCGCCGGTATGATGGCGGGCCCGCATTCCCGGCCTGGACGACACGTGCCCATCCGCCCGCTGCCCGACATCCTCGTCAACCAGATCGCCGCCGGCGAAGTGGTCGAGCGGCCGGCATCCGTGGTCAAGGAACTGGTCGAGAACGCGATCGATGCAGGCGCCCGGCGGGTCGACATCGACCTGGAGGAAGGCGGCGCGCGTTTGATCCGGATCCGCGACGATGGTGGCGGCATTCCGGCCGACGAACTGGCGCTGGCGGTCTCGCGGCACGCGACCAGCAAGATCGCCTCGCTCGACGACCTGGAAGGCGTGTCGACGCTGGGGTTCCGCGGCGAGGCGCTGCCATCGATCGCCTCCGTCAGCCGGTTTACGCTGGTGTCCCGCCCGGGCGACGCGCAGCATGCGATGGCACTGGAGGTCGACTGCGGGCGCGTGGCCGAGCCTGCGCCACGGCCGCACCCGCCCGGCACCACGGTGGAAGTGCGCGACCTGTTCTTCAATGTGCCGGCGCGCCGCAAGTTCCTGAAAGCCGAGCGCACGGAGCTGGGCCACATCGAGGAGTGGCTGCGGCAGCTGGCGCTGGCCCGGCCCGACGTCGAGCTGCGCGTGTCGCACAACGGCAAGCCGTCGCGACGCTGGAAGGGCGAGGTCGGCATCCTCGAGCAGTCGGGGCTGTCCGATGCGCGGCTGCACGAGACGCTGGGCGAGGGCTTCGCGTCGCAGGCGCTGCGCGTGGAGCATGAGGCAGCGGGTCTACGCCTGCATGGATGGATCGCCAAGCCCAACTACTCCCGCGCCAGTGCCGACCAGCAGTACCTCTACGTCAACGGCCGCGCCGTCCGCGACCGCAGCGTTGCGCACGCGGTGAAGCAGGCCTACGCCGACGTGCTGTTCCACGGCCGCCAGCCGGCGTATGTGCTGTTCCTCTCCGTCGATCCCCGTCGCGTGGACGTCAACGTCCATCCGGCCAAGCACGAAGTGCGTTTCCGCGACGGCCGGCTGATCCACGATTTCGTCTATCGCACCTTGCACCAGGCATTGGCGGAAACGCGTGCGGGCATCGAGGCGTCGGCGATGGCGGCGCACCTGCCCGCCGCGCCCGCTTCGCAGGGTGGGTCGCCGCCCCCGGCATCGTGGGACCGGTCCCAGGCACCGCTTGGCTTGCGCGAAGGCGCGTCCGATGGCGTCTGGGCACGGGAGGCGCAGGCGGGCTACGCCGCGCTGTACGGTGCGCCGGCGGCGGGCGGGGAGTGCGCGCCGGCGGCGGCGCCCATGGCCCCCTTGCCCGACAGCGCCGAGCCGTCGCTTCCACCGCTCGGCTATGCAGTGGCGCAACTGCACGGCATCTACATTCTCGCCGAGAGCGCCCAGGGCCTCTTCGTCGTCGACATGCACGCCGCGCACGAGCGCATCGGCTACGAGAAGCTCAAGCGCGCGCACGACGGCGAGGGCCTGCGGACCCAGCCTCTGCTGGTGCCGGCCTCGGTCGCCGTGTCCGAGCGCGAAGCCGAAGTCGCCGAGCGCGAGTCGGCGACGCTGGCGGCACTCGGCTTCGAAGTGACGCGTGCCGGCCCCCAGTCGCTGACGCTGCGCGCGGTTCCTGCGCTGCTCGCGCACGGCGACGTCGAAGCGCTGCTGCGCGACGTGCTCGCCGATCTGCGCGAGCACGGCCAGTCGCGCCGTGTCGCCGAAGCGCGCGACGAACTGCTGTCGACCATGGCCTGCCACGGCGCGGTCCGCGCCAACCGCCGCCTGACGCTGCCGGAAATGAACGCACTGCTGCGCGAGATGGAAGCGACCGAACGCTCCGGCCAGTGCAACCACGGCCGCCCGACCTGGGCGCATTTTTCGCTGCCGGAGATCGATCGATGGTTTCTCCGCGGACGCTGAGCGCAGTGACGCCGTCATGGCGCCGCGCCCCCCTCGCCGCTTCCGCGGTGTTGGCCGCCCTGCTGGCGGCAGGCTGCGGCGGGGACGACGCCGCAACGGGGACTGTCATCGATCCCGCGGCGCAGGCCGCCTTCGATGCGTCCCAGGCCGGCTGGCGGCGCGAGCGCGCCGGGATGCTCACCCAGCCCGGCGGCTGGGCCAGCCTGGTCGGCCTGCACTGGGTCGGACCCGGGCCGCACTACGTCGGCAGCAGCGCAGGCAACGGCGTGCAACTGTCGGTCGGGCCGTCGCACCTGGGCATGGTGGACGTGCGCGACGGCGGCATCCGGTTTGTTCCGGAACGTGGCGTGCCGTTGACGCTGGATGGCGAGCCTCTCGACGGCGCCGTCGTGCTGTCCACGGATGCCGACGCCGCAGCGCCGAGCGTGGTGGGCTTCGACGAAGGGAGTGGACGGCTGGCGGTGATCCGGCGCGGGACGCGCCATGCGCTGCGCGTCTGGCATGCCGACGCCGCGACCCGCACCGGGTTCAAGTCGATCGAGTACTGGCCCGGGGGTACCGGCTGGGTGGTGACCGGGCGCTACACCCCGCATCCGGCACCGCGCACGCTGGAGGTCACCGACATCGTCGGCACGGTGGAGCAGGTGGCCAACCCGGGCACGATCGAGTTCGACCGTGACGGCCGCACGCACCGGATCGAAGTGCTGGATCCGGGTCTCGAAGGCGCCGCCATCGCCTTCGTCGACGGCACCAGCGGCCACGGCAGCTACGGGATCGGCCGCTACCTCGATGTCGACCTGCCGCCGTCCGCCGGGCCGGTGCGGCTGGACTTCAACCGTGCCTACAACCCGCCATGCGCGTTCTCCAAGTTCTCTACCTGCCGACTGACGCCCAATGCCAACCGGCTTGACCTGCGGGTCGAGGCGGGCGAAAAGGCCTACGTTGCTCCGACCACCCCCTGACGGGACCTCCATGCGCCGCCTCAGCCGCCTTGCCCTTGCTGCTTCCCTTGCCCTGGCCCTGTTGGCGCCGGCCTCCGCACGCCCCGACGGGGAGACGGCGCCTGTTGCCTCCACGACCGCGACGTTGGCCGAAGCCACCGGCAACGCGCCGGTCCCGCTGCTGTGGAAGCTGTCGGATGCCGACAACAGCGTTTACCTGCTGGGTTCGTTCCACCTGCTCAAGCCGGACGACTATCCCGTGTCGCCGGATGTCGACGCCGCCTTCGAAGCGGCCGACCGGGTGGTGTTCGAGGTGCCGCCCGAGGACCTGCACGACCCGGCGACGGCGCTGAAGTTCCTGCAGGCGGCCGGCTATGCCGAAGGCGGCACCCTCAGCGACGTGCTGCCGCTGGCGATGCGCGAGAAATTCAACCGCATCCTGGCGCGCAATGGCGCGTCGATCGCGCAGTTCGAAGCGTACGAGCCCTGGTTTGTGAACCTGTCGCTGACGCTGGGCCTGTCGCAGTCGATGGGCTTCAGTGGCGAGCACGGCCTGGACCAGCACCTGATGCGCGCGGCCGCCGACGCCGGCAAGCCGACCGGTGGGCTGGAGACGATCGACGACCAGCTGCGCGCCTTGGACGGCACGCCGATGGACGAGCAGGTCGCATCGCTGTCGGACTTCATCGACCGTCCGCAGGAGATGCCGGGGATGCTGTCAGACCTGCACGCCGCCTGGCGCAACGGCGACGTGTCCGAGCTCGACCGGCTGACGCGGGAGGACATGCAGGCCAGGACGCCCGAGACCTACCGGATGGTCAACGTGGTGCGTAACCAGGCGTGGGTCCCGCAGATCCGCGCGCTGATGGACGACAGCAGCGGCGAGGACGTGCTGGTCGTGGTCGGTGCGCTGCACCTGCTGGGCGAGGACGGCCTGGTGGCCCAGCTGTCCGACGGCGGGTACCAGCTCGAGCGCGTGTGCTCGGCGTGCGCGGAGCCCGAGCCGGAGACCCAGCCCGCAGAATGACGGTGCGCCCGGGCCCGGGGTCAGTGCGCCGGCAACAGCACGATGCAATCGACCGGGCAGGCCGGCACGCACAGCTCGCAGCCCGTGCACAGCGGCTCGATCACCACGTGCATGTGCTTGCTGCCGCCGACGATGGCGTCGACGGGACACGCCTGGATGCACTTGGTGCAGCCGATACAGTCGGCCTCGATGACGCGCGCGACCTGCGGCGCCTTGTGCTCGCCCCGGCTCTGGTCGAACGGTATCGCCGGTACGTGCAGCAGATGGGCCAGCGCCCGCGCACCACGGTCGCCGCCCGGCGGGCAGCGCTCCGGACCGGCTTCGCCCGCGGCCATTGCCTCGGCATACGGCCGGCAACCGGCATAACCGCACTGGCCGCACTGGGTCTGCGGCAACACGCGATCAAGGCGTTCGGCAAGGTCGGTCATGTGGTGCACCCCGGCTTCGGTGCCGGGTGCGGTCGCCGGTTCAGCGCACCGGCATGCCCGGCTGCGCACCCTCGTGCGCATCGAGCAGGAACAGCCCGCCGCCGTCGAAGCCGGCCGACAGGATCATCCCTTCGCTGATCCCGAAGCGCATCTTGCGCGGCGCGAGGTTGGCGATGAACACCACGTTGCGGCCGACGAGCGATTCGGGTTCGCCATAGGAGGCTCGGATGCCGGAAAAGATCTGTCGGGTGCCGAGGTCGCCGGCATCGAGCTCGAAACGCAGCAACTTGTCGGAACCCTCGACGAGTTCGCACACGCGCACGCGGCCGACCCGCAGGTCGAGCTTGGCGAAGTCGTCGATGCCGATGGTCGGCGCGGCGGCGTCTTCGGTCTTTGCCATCGCGGGAGCCGCTTGATCGGTGGTCGAACCCGCAGCCGGCTTCGCGGCAGGAGGGGCTGCTGCGGTCGCGGCGCTGGTCTCGGTGGGCTTCAGGGAATCCTTGCTGGCTTCGGTCATGGCGTCGAGGAGTTTCGGGTCGATGCGGGTGAAGAGGGGCGTGTACTCGCCGATGCGGTGGGCCACCAGCGGCGCTTCGAGCGCCTGCCAGCTGGACACCGGCGCCTGCAGGAACGCGTCGGCCTGCGCACTGGTGCGCGGGAGCACCGGCTTGAGTGCAGTGTTGAGCACGCGGAACAGGTTCAGCGCCTGCGTGCAGACCGCATGCAGTTGCGCCTCGCAGCCCTCCTGCTTGGCCAGCACCCACGGCTTGTGCTCGTCGATATAGCGATTGGCCTCGTCGGCCAGCGCCATGGTCAGGCGCAGGGCGGTCGCGGCCTCGTTGCGCTGGTAGGCGGCGCTGATCGGCGCCAGCTGCTCGACGAAGCGGGCGTACATGGCGCGGTCCGGCAGTGCATCGGCCAGTCGGCCGTCGAAGCGCTTGTTGATGAAACCCGCGCAGCGGCTGGCGAGGTTGACGAACTTGCCGACCAGGTCGGCGTTCACCCGCGCGGTGAAGTCGGCCAGGTTGAGGTCCAGGTCGTCGACCCCGCCGCTGGTCTTGGTGGCGAAGTAGTAGCGCAGCGCCTCCGGGTCCAGCCCCGTGTCCAGGTAGGTGCGGGCCATGACGAACGTGCCGCGCGACTTGGACATCTTGGCCCCGTCCACGGTCAGGTAGCCGTTGACGTGCAGGCGCGTGGGCGCGCGGAAGCCGGCGCCGTGCAGCACCGCCGGCCAGAACAGGCCGTGGAAGTTGACGATGTCCTTGCCGATGAAGTGGTGCAGCTCCGACGACGCGTCGCGGGCCAGGTGGCCGAAGAAGTCCAGGCCCTCGCGCTCGCACAGGGCCTGGAAGCTGGAGAGGTAGCCGATGGGCGCATCGATCCAGACGTACAGGTACTTGCCCGGGTGGCCCGGGATCTCGAAGCCGAAGTACGGCGCATCGCGCGAGATGTCCCACGCGCGCAGGCCGCCCTCGGCATCCAGCCACTCCTGCAGCTTGGCCTTGACGCCCGACGGCGCGACGTCGCCCGACAACCAGTCGCGCAGGAACGCCTCGAAGCCGCCGACCTCGAAGAAGAAGTGCTCGGACTCGCGCAGCTCGGGAATCGCGCCCGACAGCACCGAGCGCGGCTCCTTCAACTCGGTGGGCGCGTAGGTCGCGCCGCAGTGCTCGCAGTTGTCGCCGTACTGGTCCGGCGTGCCGCAGTTGGGGCAGGTGCCCTTGACGTAGCGGTCGGGCAGGAACATGCCCTTGGCCGGGTCGTACAGCTGCTCGACCGAGCGCCGGCTGATGTGGCCGTTGTTGTCGAGCTTGGTGTAGATCGCCTCGGTCAGCGCGCGGTTGCGGGCCGAGTGGGTGGAGTCGTAATGGTCGAAGGCGACGCCGAAGTCGGCGAAGTCGCGCTCATGGCTGGCCTGGATGCCGGCGATGAAGGCCTCCGGCGTGGTGCCGGCTTTCTGCGCGGCCAGCATGATCGGTGTGCCGTGGGTGTCGTCGGCGCACACGAAGTGCGCCGTGTGGCCGGCCATGCGGTGCGCGCGGGCGTAGATGTCGCCCTGGATGTAGCCCACCAGGTGGCCCAGGTGCAGGGGGCCGTTGGCGTAGGGCAGGGCGCAGGTGACGACGAGCTCGCGGGGCATGGGTCGGGCTTCTTGGACGGGCGCGGAACGGCCGGCGATTATCGCATGCAGGTCGGGATGAACTTTGTCCCCGGGCGCGGTGGTATCCGGATGCGCCACACCGTCGCGCGTGGCTCCCCAACGCAAACGGCCCGCGATGCGGGCCGTTCGGGTAGGCCGATCTGCCGGCCGAACAACAAAGAACCAGGTGATGCGCTACTGGCGAACCCAGGTCTGGGTGCGACCCAGCAGCGAGAACCCCATGAAACCGCGGACCTCCAGCTTGCTGCCGCCCTCGGTCGGCGTGACCTTGACCGAGTACACCTTGCCGCTGGCCGGGTCGAGGATCTTGCCGCCTTCCCAGGTGTTGCCCTTCTGCTTGACGCCCCACAGGATGACCATGCCCTTCACGGGCTTGCCCTTGTTGGCGCCGGTGCACTTGTCGCACATCGGGTTGGGGCCGCGGTCGGACTGCAGGATCTCGTCGACGCGACCGGCCAGGGTGCCGTCGCGTGCCTCGTAGATTTCCACGACGGACTTGGGCTTGCCGGTCTCGTCATCGATGGTCGTCCACGAACCGACCGGAGTGTTCTGCGCCATCGCCATGGCCGAAACGGCCATCAGCGGCAGCGCGAGCAGGGCGAGCAGTGTCTTGCGCATGGATTCGTCCCCTCCCAGGGATATGAGGAAACCCGCCTTGGGTCGCGGGATCGCGGTCTTTTATACCGCATCCGGACGCTCCGCTACGGGTGCCCGACCCCGGTGATTCAGCTGGCGCGCGCGGGCATGCCGACGCGTGGACCGGCACGTCCTGCGACAATGGGCCGCTCTCCGAACGCCAGCGACGCCTTCTGCCGTGACCGAATCCATCGAATCCCGTCTTGCCGAACTCGCGCCTGCTCCGGGAGGGCCCACGCTGCAGTCGCTGGGTGCGCGCATCCGCACCTTGCAGGCGGATGGCGCGGCATCCCTCCATGTGTCCGCTGGCGTGCCGGCCGGTGCCTTGCAGGCGTGGGTACCCCAGGCGGCCGCCGTGATGCTGTCGTCGATGGGATTGCGGGTCGCCTCGCTGGAGATTACGTCCCGCATCGCCAGCCACGCCGTCCAGCCCAACCTCTCGCCGCTGCCCAACGTGCGCAACATCATTGCGGTGGGGTCGGGCAAGGGTGGGGTCGGGAAGTCGACGACGGCGGTGAACCTGGCGCTGGCGCTGGCGGCCGACGGTGCGCGCGTGGGCGTGCTCGACGCCGATGTCTACGGGCCGAGCGTGCCGATGATGCTGGGGTTGTCGGGCCGGCCGGACAGCCCGGACGGCAAGACCATCGAGCCGATGCGCGCGCACGGCGTGGAAGCGATGTCGATCGGGCTGCTGGTCGACCAGGACACGCCGATGATCTGGCGCGGACCGATGGCCACCTCGGCGTTGACCCAACTGCTGGAGCAGACGCGCTGGGGGGGCGAGGAGGGGCTCGACTACCTGATCGTCGACCTGCCGCCGGGCACCGGCGACATCCAGCTGACGATGGCGCAGAAGATCCCGGTCGCGGGCGCGGTCATCGTCACCACGCCGCAGGACGTGGCGACGCTGGATGCGAAGAAGGCGCTGAAGATGTTCGAGAAGGTCGAAGTGCCGGTGCTGGGCCTGATCGAGAACATGGCCGTGCACGTGTGCTCGAACTGCGGCCATGCCGAGCACATCTTCGGCCAGGGCGGCGGCGAGCGGATGTCGGCGCAGTACGGCGTGCCGCTGCTGGGCTCGCTGCCGCTGGAGGTCGCGATCCGCGAGCAGGGCGATGCCGGCACGCCGGTCGTGGCCGCGGCGCCGCAGTCTCCGGCCGCGCAGGCCTACCGTGACGCCGCGCGTCGCGTCGCCATCGAGCTGGCGCTGCGGCCGCGCGTGACGCCGTCGATCAGCGCCTCGCTGCTTTAAGAAGCCCCGTCCCCATTACAATCGCCCGCTGCCGGCGCCCTGACGGGCCGCCGGACGCCACCGCCACCCGGGAATCACCGCATGAGCATCAAGTCCGACCGCTGGATCCGCCGCATGGCCGCAGAGAAGGGCATGATCGAGCCGTTCGAGGCCGGGCAGGTCAAGCACGCCGACGGCGAGCGGATCGTCAGCTACGGCACGTCCAGCTATGGCTATGACGTGCGCTGCTCGCGCGAGTTCAAGGTGTTCACCAACATCAATTCGACCATCGTCGATCCCAAGCACTTCGATCCGGGCAGCTTCGTCGACATCGATGCGGACGTCTGCATCATCCCGCCGAACTCCTTCGCGCTGGCGCGCACGGTCGAGTATTTCCGGATCCCGCGCGACACGCTGGTGGTGTGCCTGGGCAAGAGCACGTATGCGCGCTGCGGGATCATCGTCAACGTGACGCCGCTCGAGCCGGAATGGGAGGGCCACGTCACGCTGGAGTTCTCCAACACCACGCCGCTGCCAGCGCGCATCTACGCCAACGAAGGCGTCGCGCAGATGCTGTTCTTCCAGGCCGACCAGGACGACGTCTGCGAGACGTCCTACAAGGACCGGGGCGGCAAGTACCAGGGCCAGACCGGCGTCACGCTTCCGCGCACCTGATGCGCCCCGCGGCGCGCCCCTACGCGGGCAACGCGCGCTGCAGGACCGAGATCCGCTCGACCAGCGCCTCGGGCGTGTAGGGCTTGGCGGTCGCCGTCCCCCACACCGGGCGCGGCCATGCGATGTCGTCGCGGTAGCGCGCGATTACGTGCACGTGCAGTTGCGGGACCATGTTGCCGAGCGCGGCGACGTTGAGCTTGTGCGGCTTGAACGCCGACTGCAGCGCCCGGCTGGCGAGCGCGATTTCACGAGTCAGGCCGGACTGCGCGGCATCGTCCAGGTCGATCCACTCCACCGCGCCAGCCACGCGCGGTACCAGGATCAGCCACGGGTGGTTGGCATCGTCCATCAGCCGCAGTTCGCTCAACGGCAGGTGGGCGACCGGGTGGGTGTCCGCGGCCAGTTGCGGGTCCAGGTGCCAGTCGGTGGCGTTCATCGCAACGCGTCCTCCAGGAAATCGACCGTGCGCGTCCACGCCTGGGCGGCACTGGCGGCATGGAAGTCGCCGCGGCGGTCGCAGTTGAAGCCGTGACCGGCGTCCTCGTATACGAACATCCGCGCCTGCGGATACGCATCGCGGTGCGCCTGGAGATCCGCCGCCGGGATGATCGGGTCGTGCGCGCCGAAGTGGAACAGCATCGGCGCGCGCAGCGGCTCACCCAGGAACGGAACGCTGCGGCCGCCGTAGTAGCTCACCGCGGGCAGTCCCAGACGCGTGTTGCCCAGCAATGCGACCGAACCGCCCCAGCAGAAGCCCACGACGCCGGTACGCAAGCCTTCGTCCTGCAGCAACGTCGCCGCGGCGCCGACCCCATCGACCGCGCGGTCGAAGCCGAGCCGGGCGACCAGATCGCGGCCGCGGGCGACGCCTGCTTCGTCGTAATCGAGTTCGACGCCGCGCTCGACAGGGTCCATCACGGCCGGGGCCAGGGCCACGAAGCCGGCATCGGCAAAACGGCCCACCACCTGTCGGATGTGGCCGTTCACGCCGAAGATTTCCTGAACCACGACCACCGCGCCCTTGGAGGGGCCCGTGGGGTCGGCGCGCCAGCCGCGGATGGGGCCGGCGTCACTTCCAATGTCGATCCATGTGGCCATCGCGCTGCCTCCAGGCTGAACCGCCCGGGGGAGGCGGCACGGCCCGATTCTAGCGCCCGCTATAATCGGCGGCCCGGTCAGGCCGGGCTCCCGCCAGCCCGCCCCCTGCGACCGTCCCAGCGCGCCGCCTGCGCGCTCCCAACTGCGCACCGTATCCATGTCACTGCCCAACACGCCCGCCACCAGCGGCAAGGTCGGCTTCGTCAGCCTTGGCTGCCCGAAGGCCCTGGTCGACTCCGAACGCATCCTGACCCAACTGCGGGTGGAGGGCTATGAGCTGGTGCCCAGCTACGACGACGCGGACGTGGTGGTGGTCAACACCTGCGGGTTCATCGACTCGGCAGTCGCCGAATCGCTGGACGCCATCGGCGAAGCCATGGCCGAGAACGGCAAGGTCATCGTCACCGGCTGCCTGGGCAAGCGCGGCGACCTGATCCGCGAGGCCCACCCGGACGTGCTATCCATCAGTGGTCCGCAGGATTACGACACTGTGCTGGGCGCGGTGCACCAGGCGCTGCCGCCGACGCACGACCCTTTCACCAGCCTGCTGCCGCGCCGCGCGTCGCAGGAGGACGACGTCGGCATCAAGCTGACGCCGAAGCACTACGCATACCTGAAGATTTCCGAGGGCTGCAACCACCGCTGCAGCTTCTGCATCATCCCGTCGATGCGCGGCGACCTGGTGTCGCGCCCGGTCGACGCGGTGCTGCGCGAGGCCGAGAAGCTGGTGATGGGCGGCGTGCGCGAGCTGCTGGTGATTTCGCAGGACACGTCGGCCTATGGCGTGGACGTGCGCTACCAGCCGCGCGAGTGGCGCGGCCGCGAGTACCAGACGCGCATGAAGGCGCTGTGCGAGGGGCTGGGCGAGCTGGGCGTGTGGAGCCGCCTGCACTACGTGTACCCGTACCCGCACGTCGACGACATCATTCCGCTGATGGCCGAAGGCACCGTGCTGCCGTACCTGGACATTCCGTTCCAGCACGCCAGCCCCCGCATCCTCAAGCTGATGAAGCGCCCCGGTGCGGTCGACCGCACGCTGGAGCGCATCCAGCGCTGGCGCGCGATGTGCCCCGACCTAACGATCCGCAGCACCTTCATCGTCGGGTTTCCCGGCGAGACCGAGGCCGAGTTCGAGGCGTTGCTGGACTTCCTCGACGAGGCGCAGCTCGACCGCGTCGGCGCGTTCGCCTACTCGCCGGTGGACGGCGCGACGGCCAATGCCTTGCCCGACCCGGTGCCCGAAGAGGTCAAGCAGGAGCGGCTGGCGCGGTTCATGGAGCGCCAGGCGGAGATTTCCACGGCGCGCCTTGAGGCCAAGGTCGGCACGGTCCAGCAGTGCCTCGTGGACATGGTCGATGGCGACCTCGCGATCGCACGCTCGAAGGCCGACGCGCCGGAGATCGACGGCGTCGTGCAGATCCAGAACGGGCTGGAGGCGGGACTGCGCCCGGGCCAGTTCGTGGACGTCGAGATCATGGGCAGCGACGAACACGACCTGTACGGCGAGGCCGTCATCGCCGATTAGCGGTGGCTGCGCGCGTTGACTCGGGCCGCCCGGTGGCGCGTCGAACGCGTGGCGATGCGTCAGACGCGCGGCGTGTTTCGCATCGGTTGAACCGCTGGTTCACGCGCGTTTATCGCCTCCTGCGGTCCACTGGCCCGCCGCACGGAGCAGTCCCATGGCCCAGAGCCTGACCGGCAAGTCCATCGCCATCCTCGCCACCGATGGTTTCGAACAGTCCGAGTTGACCGAACCCAAGCGCCTGTTGGAGGAGGCCGGCGCGACCGTCCATGTCATTGCGCCAAAGCCCGGTTCGATCCGCGGCTGGGACAAGAAGGACTGGGGCAAGGAGGTCGCTGTGGACAAGGCGTTGGCCGATGCCAAGGCCGGTGACTACGACGCCCTGGTGCTGCCCGGCGGCGTGATCAACCCCGACACGCTGCGTCTGGATGACAAGGCGATCGGCTTCATCAAGCGGTGTTTCGACGGCGGCAAGCCGGTCGCGGCGATCTGCCACGGCCCGTGGACGCTGATCGAGGCCGACCTGGTCGAGGGGCGCAACGTCACGTCATGGCCCTCGTTGCGCAAGGACCTGGAAAACGCCGGCGCGACCTGGGAGGACAGCGAAGTGGTCGAGGACGGTGGATTGATCACCAGCCGCAAGCCGGACGACATCCCGGCGTTCACGAAGGCGGTCATCCGCGCGGTCGCCGGGTAAGGCCGGCTTCCGTCCCAGGGCGGGACAGCGGACGGTGCTGCGTTTGCACACCGGCCGCTGTCGCCTGACGTGCTTTCCCCCAGCGTGCGAAGAAGGCGGCTCCAACGCCGGCCTGTCGTGATGCGACGGGCGTCAGTATTCGATTGCCGCCACCCAGTACGCCACCTCGCCCGCGGGCAGGGCCGCGCGCACCTCGTCGTCGACACGCTTGCCCAGCAATGCGCGCGCCAGCGGTGAATCGATGCTGATCCAGCCCAGCGTCGCATCCGTCTCGTCCGGCCCCACGATGCGGTACCGGACGTGTTCGCCGGTGTCGGCGTTCTCCAGCTCGACACTCGCACCGAAGAACACGGCCGACGGGTCGGACGGGGCGGTATCCACCACCTTCAGCTTGGACAACCGCTTGCTGAGGTAGCGCACGCGGCGATCGATACCCCCCAGCTGTTTCTTGCGGTAGGTGTACTCCGCGTTCTCCGAGCGGTCGCCCTCGGCCGCGGCGGCCGACAGCGCGCGCACGACGTCGGGGCGCTGCACGCGCCACAGGTCGTCCAGCTCCGCCTTGAGGCGGTCGTGGCCCTGGCGGGTGATCAGCGCAGTGCCGGTTTCGGACGGGGGGCGCCAGCGGCCCATGCGGGGTCGGCTCCGGGACGGGCGAAGGGGCCGCGCGGGCAACGCCCCCGCGGCCGGGTCGGTTACATGTTCGCTTCGGAGCGGCGCAGGCTGTAGTCGAGGTCGGACTCGATGCGCTGGGCGCCCGGGTCGAGCATCCGCACTTCGTCGTTGGAGACGATCTCGTACACGCGGTCGTTCTCCGACTTGCTGTCCGGGTCCAGGCGCAGGCGGGCGCCGTCTTCTTCGGCGGCCCATGTGCCCTGCAGCTGTCGAGCGCCGTCGGCCTCGTCGATGTAGGTCTCCGTCATCGCGAAGGTGCCGTCGGACGACAGCGTCAGCTCGGTCTCGATGCCCGGGCAGCTGGCACAGGGCAGGGTGCCGTTGAAGGTGCCGGCGAAGGCGCGCAGGTCGAGATCGCCCGCATCCGCGGCGCCGCCGTCGGTGCTCACGACTTTCGACGTTTCCTCCACGGGCGCGGTGGCCGGTTCGGCGGCGGGCGCGGCGTCGGTCGTGGCCGTCGCATCGTCGGCCGGCTCGGAGCGCTGGCAGGCGGCGACGAGCACGACGGACAGGGCCAGGCAGGCAAGGCGGGCGGTGGGGGTCATGTCACGCATCTCCATGTGGGTGGGCGCCACGGACGGCGCGAGGTGTTGCAATTCTAATCAGCCTTGCAGGCCGGTTCGGTTCGCGTCGCACTTCAGCGGCGCCCTCCGAAGATGCCGCCCAGCACGCCGCGCAGGATCTGCCGGCCGATCCGGTTGCCGACGGTGCGCGAGGCCTGCTTGGCCATCGTCTCCAGCATGCCCTGTCGACGTTTGGTGCCGAACACCGCGTCCTTCACCGTCTGGCCGAAGCCGCCCTCCGCCGCCTCCTCGGCAGCCTTTCCGTTGCCTTTCGCGGCGGGCGCACCCGCCTTCTCAGCGAGCGCCTGCGCCTTGCGCTCCAGCATCTCGACGGCGGACTCGCGGTCCAGCGCCGTGTCGTACTTGGCGCCAACGGGGCTGCCGGCGCGGACCCGCATGCGCTCTGCATCGGTGATCGCGCCCATGCGGCAGCGCGGTGGTGCGATGAGCGTGCGCTCGACCGGCATCGGCACGCCGTTGCCCTGCAGCGTGGATACCAGCGCTTCGCCCACGCCCAGCGTGCCGATGGTTGCTGCGACATCGAGCCCCGGGTTGGGGACGAACGTCTCGGCGGCGGTGCGAACCGCCTTCTGGTCGCGCGGGGTGAAGGCGCGCAGCGCGTGCTGCACCCGGTTGCCCAGCTGGCCGAGGATGTCGTCGGGCACGTCGTCGGGGAACTGGGAGCAGAAGTACACGCCCACGCCCTTTGATCGAATGATCCGTACCACCTGCTCCACCCGCTGGCGCAGGGCGGGCGGGGCATCGTCGAACAGCAAGTGCGCTTCGTCGAACACGAACACCAGCTTCGGTTTGTCCAGGTCGCCGACCTCCGGCAACTGTTCGAACAGTTCCGACAGCAGCCACAGCAGGAAGCTGGAATACAGGCGCGGCTTCAAAACCAGCTTGTCGGCGGCGAGGATGTTGACGATGCCGCGGCCGTCGACGGTGGTGCGCATCAGGTCCGACAGGTCCAGCGCCGGTTCGCCGAACAAGGCTTCGGCGCCATCGGATTCCAGGCGGAGCAGCGCACGCTGGATGGCACCGATCGACGGCGCGCTGACCAGTCCGTACTCGGTCGATACCGCCTTGCGCTCTTCGGCCACCAGGTTGAGCAGGGCGCGCAGGTCAGGCAGGTCCAGCAGCAACAGGCCGCGGTCGTCGGCCAGCCTGAAGACGATGTCCATGACGCCGGACTGGGTGTCGTTGAGCTCCAGGATGCGCGACAGCAGCGTCGGGCCCATCTCGCTGACCGTGGTGCGCACCGGGTGGCCGAGCGTGCCGAACAGGTCCCAGAAGACCGTCGGGCAGCCTTCGGGCGTGTAGCCGTCGACGCCGATGCGGTCGACGCGCGCCTGCAGTTTCTCGCTGGACGTGCCCGGCACGGCCAGGCCGGCGACGTCGCCCTTCACGTCGGCGAGGAACACCGGCACCCCGATTCGCGAGAAACCCTCGGCGAGCACCATCAGCGTGACCGTCTTGCCGGTGCCGGTGGCGCCGGCCACCAGGCCGTGGCGGTTGGCCAGGGCGGGCTGCAGCACGACATGCCCCTGGCCCGGCGCCGCGGGCGGATCGGTGATGGCCTGGCCGATCAGGAGCGGGGCGGGCTGGGCCATGGGCGGGGGTCCTCTGGAGTGGCGGCGACAGGCGCGGCAGGCGGGTCGATTCTAGCCACGCCCGGCGCCTGAACCGTCGGCGGGCCCGGGGTGCCTTGCGTGGTTGCCCGTGCCCGCGCGCGGGCACTACCCTGACTCCCCAGTCGCCGTGTGTCCCCCGATGGCCCTTCCGTACCGCGTTGCCCTCCCGCTGCTCGTCGCCGTCCTGGCCGCCGCGCTCCCCACTGAAACGACTGCGCAATCGCGCCGCGACCGCGAGGCCGCCGCCGCGCTGCAACAGCGCATGCAGGCGGCCGAAGCCCGCTACCGCGAGGCCATCGTCATGGTCGGCAACGCCGATCCCGACGGCCGGGCGCAGGCCGATTCCGCGCTGGAGGACATGGAGGACGTGATGGCCGCCTGCGTGGCCCAGCGCGGCTGCCAGGTGCCGACCCTGTTGGCGACCTACAAGCGGCTGCTGAAGCAGGAAGCCGACGCCCAAGACCTGCAGGACGACGACCTCGGGCTGTCGGAGGGCGGACCGGTCGACGTGGTGGCCGCGGACGTGCCGCAGGCCGCGCGCGCGGCGCACCTGCTGGGCGACGGGCACGACTTCGACCGCATGGTGGAGTTCAACCCGGCCGTGCAGGAAGGCATCCGCCGCTGGCTGACCGACATGCGCCCGGCGCTGATGACCAGCCATGAGAACTACCAGTACATGCGCCACCTGATGTGGCCGCACTACCAGCGCGCCGGGCTGCCGGAGGCGCTGCTGTTCGGGATCATGGCCAAGGAGTCGCACGGCCGCGTCCATGCCACCTCGCGCGCGGGCGCCGCCGGGCCGATGCAGTTCATGTACGCCACCGGGCGCCGTTTCGGGCTGGGCGATGACGGCAGCGGTTTCGACACCCGCTACGACCCGTACTCGGCCGCGCGCGCCAGCGTCGACTACCTCAACGAGCGCCTCGGCCAGCTCAACCGCAACATCGAGCTGTCGCTGGCGGCCTACAACGGCGGCGAGGGGCGGGCGCTGCGCGTGTACCGGGAAACCGGCGGCCGCAGTTTCTGGGACGAGTCGGTCTACAGCCAGTTCCCGGAGGAAACGCGCGACTACGTGCCGATGGTGATCGCCGCGGCGTGGATCTACCTCCACCCGGAGGACTACGGCGTGGCGTTTCCCGACGTGGACGCGCGGCCGCAACCGCTGCGCCTGGCGCAGGACGCCTCGATCTACCAGCTGACGGTCTGCCTGGGCAACGACGACGGCGCGCGCGACGGCTACATGCGCGCGCTGCGCAACCTCAACCCGCGCTACCAGGCCGACGACCGCATCCCCGCCGGCACCGAGCTCAAGGCCACTGCGCGCATCGCCCAGCGCTACAACCGCTGGTGCACCCGCGGCGAGCGTGCCGACCTGGCCCGCACGCTGGTCAACAGCGACCCGCGTGCCGCGCTGGTGCGCGGCAGCGCGCCACTGCCGACCGTGCCCACGCCCGCGCCGCCGCCGCCCGTGCCGGTGGTGCGCGAGTACCAGGTGCAGCGCGGCGAAACGCTCGGGTCGATCGCGCGCAAGTTCGGCTGCGATGCCGGTGTGCTGGCGCGCGCCAACGACCTGCGCCCGGCCCGCAACGCGTTGCAGCCGGGCCAGATGCTGAAGCTGGAGCAGTGCGAGGACTTGTAGCGGGAACGGACCGGGCCTTGATGGTCTCTCGGCGTTGAGGTCCACCTCGGACATTCCGGTCCGTCATCCCGGCGAAAGCCGGGATCCATCTCGACTCGGGCGCGGGATTCATACGGGATGCGATCCGCGCTGCATCGATGATGGTGCGGAGGGTTGGGACGGCCCTGCACATGGCCGCCATGCGGCGGTGCCTGGCGTTGTCAGCCGCCCGGCGCGATCACCGGCTCCGGGACGATGGATCCCGGCTTTCGCCGGGATCACGACAGGACGCTACGCGGCAGCATGGCGCTCGCGCCATCTGGTATGCGCGGCTGGGCTGCTCAGCGCACCCGCGTCGCCAGTCGCTCACCCAGCCGTACCGCGGTCTCCGCGGCCAGTCCCGGCGCCAGCGCGGCCACGCCGGGGGGCAGCAGCACCACGACGGTGGAGCCGTAGTTGAAGCGCGCCATTTCCTCGAACCGGTCCAGTTCGATCGCCTCGCCACGGTAGTCCTTGACCGTGATCGCGCGGCCATAGGCCGGGATCTCCTCGCCGCTCCAGACCGTCTCGACGCCGGATACCAGCAGTGCGCCGACCATCACCACAGCCATCGGCCCGAAGTCGGTGTCGAAGTGGCAGACCAGGCGCTCGTTGCGCGCGAACAGCCGCGGCACGTGCGCGACGGCCGCCGGGCCCACGCTGAACAGCCGGCCCGGCACGTGCACGGTTTCGCGCAGGCGCCCGGCCCACGGCATGTGCACGCGGTGGTAGTCCCTGGGTGACAGGTAGACGGTGGCGAACGTGCCGCCCTCGAACGCGCGCGCCGCTTCCGCATCGCCCAGCAGTTCGCCGGTGGTGAACGACTGGCCCTTGGCCTGGAAGATGCGGTCGCCCTCGACTGCCCCGCACTGGCTGATGCGCCCGTCGGCCGGCATCAGCAGCGCATCCGGGTCGGCATCGGCCACGCGCGCGCCGGGCTTGAGCGCGCGGGTAAAGAAGCTGTTGAACGTCGGGTAGCCGGCCGGATCCGACTGCGCGGCTTCCGACAGGTCGACGCCGAAGCGGCGCGTCACCGTGTCGATCAGCCAGGCCTTGAGCCGCGGGTTGTCCGAGTACGCCAGCGCACGCGCCGCCGACGAGAGGGCGCGGTGGGGCAGGGCGTAGGTCAGCCAGGTGACCAGGCTCATGGCGCGGCGGCCTGCGTCAGCGCGGCCATGTCGCGGGCGATGGCCGCCGGCTCGAAGGGCGGCTGGACCAGGCCCGACATGCGGCCCTGCGGATCGAGCACCGCCATCGCGGCGCTGTGGTCGACCGAGTACTGGTCGGCCGGCGCGCCGTCTTCGGGCGGCACCTTGGCAAAGACCATGCTGATCGAGCGCGCGAACTCCTCCAGCGCGGGGATGTCGGCGGTGGCCGCCAGCGTGTCCTTGTGGAAGGCGTGGGCGTATTCGCCGATGCGGTCGGGCGTGTCGCGCTCCGGGTCGACCGACACGAACAGGACGCGTGGGCGGCGTGCCTCGGGGATCGTCTCCCACTGGCGCTGGGCCTGGGCCATCTGCGTCAGCGTCATCGGGCACACGTCCGGGCAGTACGTGAAGCCCAGGAACACCAGCGTCCAGTGCCCTTTGAGTTCGCCCGGCACCAGCGGCGTGCCGTCGGACTGGCGCAGGTTGAAGGCCGGCAGCTCGCGCGGCGGGTCGAACAGCCGCACCGCCTCGGTCTGCGGCCAGGCGGCGGCCGCCGCCGGAGGGGCGTTGAACACGCGCTGGGCGGCGATCAGGCCCAGTGCGGCCGCGAGCGCGGCCACCAGGACGATGGCGGTGGTGCGGTTGAACATGGCGGATCCCGTGGAGGCAACCGCGGCATGATAGCGGCCGGCCGCTATAATCGCCGGCCCTTCCGTGAACGCGCCGCCATGTCCGCAGGCCCCGCCCGCAGCGCCGCTGCCAACGCGTCCGACTTCGATGTCGCCGACGTGCAGTTCGAGCAGCTGACCATCGTCGACCTGATCCGCCACGGCGGCAGCCGTTTCGCGCAGGCCGGGCTGACCTTCGGCCACAGCTTCGACAACGCGCTGGACGAGGCCACGCAGCTGGTGCTGCACGCGCTGCACATGCCGCACGATCTGAGCCCGGTGTACGGCGCCTCGCGCGTCACCACGGCCGAGAAGGCGAAAGTGCTGGCGCTGTTCGAGCGCCGCATCAACGAGCGCATCCCGGCCGCGTACCTGACGGGCGAGGCGTGGTTCGCGGGCCTGAGCTTCAAGTCCGACCCGCGCGCGCTGGTGCCGCGCTCGCCGATCGCCGAACTCATCGAGACCGGCTTCGAGCCGTGGCTGGGCGGCCGCGAGGTCGAGCGCGTGCTGGACCTGTGCACCGGCTCGGGCTGTATTGCCATCGCCACGGCGCACTACCATCCGGACTGGGCGGTGGTCGGGGCCGACATCAACGAGGATGCGCTGTCGCTGGCGCGCGAGAACAAGGACCGCCTGCACGCCGACTACGTCGAGCTGCGCCAGTCCGACCTGTTCGCCGGCCTGCAGGGTGAAGTGTTCGACCTGATCGTCACCAACCCGCCGTACGTCACCCACGACGAGACCGACGCGCTGCCGCCGGAATACGCGCACGAGCCGGAGCTGGGGCTGCGCGCCGGCGACGACGGCCTGGACCTGGCGCTGCGCATCCTGCGCGACGCGCCGGAGCACCTGTCCGAGCACGGTCTCCTCATCTGCGAGGTCGGCGAGGCCGAGCGCGCACTGGTCGCGCTGCTGCCCGAGCTGCCGATGGCGTGGGTCGAGTTCAAGGTGGGCCAGATGGGCATCTTCGTGGTCGAGCGCAGCGACCTGGTCGAGCACCACGCCCGCATCAAGGCGCTCGCCGACGCGCGTTGAGGGGTGTGCCAGCCGAGAAGCCGCTCTGATTCGAATGCACTCTGTAGGAGCGACGTAAGTCGCGACCGGCAATCATGCGGGTACGAGATTTCCGGCGGGCGTGATCGCGACTCACGTCGCCCCTACAGACGAAGGTTCGCGGCTGAAGCCGCTCCTACAATGGGTTGATCCCGGACCGCCGGGTCGCCCTCAAGCGGAGTACCGATGGCCAGCAACACCTTCGGAAAGCTGTTCGCGGTGACGACCTTCGGCGAAAGCCACGGGCCGGCGATCGGCTGCGTCATTGACGGGTGTCCGCCGGGGCTGGAGATCGCGCCGGACGATTTCGTGCAGGACCTGGCCCGTCGCGCGACCGGCAAGTCGCGCCACACCTCGCAGCGGCGCGAGGCCGACGAGGTCGAGATCCTGTCCGGCGTGTACGGGGGCCGCACCACCGGCACGCCGATCGGCCTGCTGATCCGCAACACCGACGCGCGCAGCAAGGACTACGACGCGATCGCCGCGCAGTTCCGCCCCGGGCACGCGGACTACACCTACTGGCACAAATACGGCCTCCGCGATCCCCGCGGCGGCGGGCGCTCCAGCGCGCGCGAGACGACCATGCGCGTCGCCGCCGGTGTCATCGCGCGCAAGTGGCTGGCCGAGCGCCACGGCGTGCGCATCCAGGGATTCGTCTCGCAGATCGGCGCGCAGCGGCTCGAGACCACGCCGGAGCGCATCGATGCGCTAGGCGACGCCCAGGGCAACCCGTTCTTCTGGCCCGTTGCCGCGCAGGTGCCGTCACTGGAAGCGGCGATGGACGCGCTGCGCAAGTCCGGCGATTCGGCCGGCGCGCGCGTCGAAGTCATTGCCGAGGGCGTGCCCCCGGGCTGGGGCGAGCCGGTCTACGGCAAGCTGGACGCCGAGCTGGCGGCGGCATTGATGGGCATCAACGCGGCCAAGGGCGTGGAGATCGGCGCCGGTTTCGAGTCCGTCGTGCAGCCGGGCAGTGTCCACCGCGACCGGATGGACCCGGACGGCTTCGCGTCCAACCACGCCGGCGGCGTGCTGGGTGGGATCAGCAGCGGGCAGGCCGTGCGGTGTTCGGTCGCGTTCAAGCCGACCTCCAGCCTGCGCCTGCCGGTTGCCGGGCTGGACGTGGACGGGCAGGTGGTCGACATCGTCACCACCGGGCGCCACGACCCCTGCGTGGGCATCCGCGCGGTGCCGATCTGCGAGGCGATGGTCGCGCTGGTGCTGATGGATCAGGCCCTGCGCCACCGCGCCCAGTGCGGCGACGTGGGCGCCGTGTCGCCGCGGGTGCCAGGGTAGGGCGTTCTCGCCACGGACGGACTCGGACCGAAGGTGTCCTGTTGATTCCCGCTATTGATTACGGGCAGCGTTTCATCCGCCGTGACGTGGTGCGCGCCCGCCACCGCTAAGCTCTATCCGCCTCCAACCGCGCCATCCGTGGCGAAGAACCCCTCCGAGATCCCCCATGACCCACCCCGTCAATGTTGCGATCGTCGGCGCCACCGGCGCCGTCGGCGAGACCATGCTCAAGATCCTCGCCGAGCGCGAATTCCCGATCGGCCAGTTGCACCTGCTCGCCAGCGAGCGCTCGGCCGGCGACAAGGTCGAGTTCGGTGCCCGCCAGGTCGTCGTGCAGGACCTGGCCCGCTTCGACCCGGCCGGTGTCGACATCGCCCTGTTTTCCGCCGGCGGCAGCGTCTCGAAGGAGTACGCGCCGAAGTTCGCCGCCGCCGGTGCGGTGGTCATCGACAACTCCTCGGCCTTCCGGCAGGACGACGACGTACCGCTCGTGGTCGCCGAGGTGAACCCGGATGCGATGAAGCAGCGCCCGCGCGGCATCGTCGCCAACCCCAACTGCTCGACCATGCAGATGCTGGTCGCGCTGGCGCCGATCCACCGCGAAGCCGGCATCGAGCGCATCAACGTCGCCACCTACCAGTCGGTGTCGGGCACCGGACGCAAGGCGCTGGAGGAGCTGGGCCGGCAGACCGCGGGCATGCTCAACTTCCAGGACCCGAAGCCGGAGGTGTACCCGGTGCAGATCGCCTTCAACGTGATCCCGCACGGCGGCGACTTCTGCGACAACGGCTACACCACCGAGGAAATGAAGCTGGTCTGGGAGACCCGCAAGATCCTCGGCGACGAGTCGATCCAGGTGAACGCCACGGTCGTGCGCGTGCCGGTGTTCTACGGGCACTCCGAGGCCGTGCACATCGAGACGCGCGACAAGATCGGCGCCGCACGCGTGCGCGAACTGCTGCAGTCCGCGCCGGGCGTCGAAGTGGTGGACGAACGCGAAGGCGGCGGCTACCCCACGCCGGTCACCCATGCGTCGGGCAACGACCCGGTGTACGTGGGCCGCATCCGCGACGACATTTCGCACCCGCGCGGCGTGTCGCTGTGGGTGGTGGCCGACAACATCCGCAAGGGCGCGGCGCTCAACGCGGTGCAACTGGCCGAGCTGGTGCTGGCCGAACGCACCGCCTGAACACGCCGGGCAGCACGGACGACGCGTGCCGCACGCGGCCGCGCGCATTGCCGCCCCGGGCGCCGCTCGCTAGAGTCGCGCCTTGGGGAAGGCAGTGGGAGTACGCGTGAAGCGATTGATGCGGTCGGCGTTGGCGGTGTCCCTGGCCCTGGCCAGCGGCGCGGCGGCGGCGCTGGGCCTGGGCCAGATCCAGCTCAAGTCCGGGTTGGGCGAGCCGCTTTTGGCTGAAATCCCGATCATCTCCAACGACCCGTCCGAGCTGGAGCGCCTGCGCGCCAGCCTGGCGTCGCCGGCGACGTTCGCCCGGGTCGGGCTGCAGCCGCCGGACGCGGTGATGGCCGACCTGCAGTTCGTCTCCGCGCTGGACGCGCGCGGCAACCCGGTGATCCGGGTCACCAGCACCCAGCCGATCAACCAGCCGCTGCTGACCTTCCTGGTGGAGGTCGACTGGGGGCAGGGACGGCTGGTGCGCGAGTACTCCACGCTGATCGACGCGCCGCGCACCGCGGCCGCGCCGATGCAGCCGCCGATCCAGGCACCGCAGGCCGCCCCGTCGAACACCATCGTGCGCGAGCCCGCTCCGGTGCCCGCCGACCCGCCGGCGCCGGAGGCCGATCCCGTCGCCGCCGCGCCTTCGGAAACCGGGGCCGAGGCCGACACCGCGCCCGCGCCGTTCAGCGTTCCGCCGCCGCAACCCGCCCCGCGACCGGTCGCGGCATCGCCGGAAGTGCCGTCGCCGATCGAGGGCGGCCGTTACGACGTGCAGGCCGGCGATACCCTGTCGGCGATTGCCGGCCGCATCGAAGGCGCCAGCGTCAACCAGGCGATGATCGCGCTGCTGCGCGCCAACCCCGGCGCTTTCATCGACGGCAACATCCACCTGGTCAAGGCCGGCGCGGTGCTGCAGATCCCGGACGCCAGCGCGCTCGCGCAGGTCGACACGGCCGAGGCTGCGGCGCTGGTGCGCTCGCAGACCCAGCAGTGGCGCGAGGCCACCGCGGCCGTACCGCAGCCTGCGGTGGCCGAGGCCACCGGGGGCGAGGCCGACAGCGCCGCGTCACCCGCCGCATCCGGCCGCACGGCCGATGCACGTTTGGAAATCGTTCCGCCCGGCGCCAGCGACGCGTCGACAGCGGGTACCCAGTCCGGCACCAGTGCCGGGGGCGAGGGCGACATGTTGCGACAGGAACTGCAGACCACCCAGGAAACGCTCGCCGCGCGCGATGCCGAGCTGGTCGAGATGAAGAGCCGGCTGGCCGAGCTGGAGAAGCTCCAGCAACAGCAGCAGCAGCTCCTGGAAATGAAGGACAGCGAGCTGGCCGCGGCGCAACAGCGCCTGGCACAGAGCAACGATGCGCAGGCGCCGATGTCCGCCACGCCCTGGCTGGTGGGTGGCGGCGCGGTGCTGCTGTTCGCGCTGCTGGGCTGGTGGTTGGGCCGCCGTCGCGCGGCGACGCCGGTGTTCCGCGCCCCGCCGGAGCGGACTTCGAGCATTGCCGATGCTTTTCCGTCCGGGGCGATGGCCGTGCCCGCGGCGCGCCCCGACCCGGTCCCCGCACCCGGGCCGGTTGAGCCGGTTCCGCCGGCGACTCGTGCGGATGCCCAAGGGCGTCTGGAAGCGGGGGCAGATGCGTCTCCGGATCCGGTGGTCGAGGATCGAACGGCCGCCTCGGACGCTGCGCAGGCGTCCGCCCCCCCGGTTCAGGATGAAACGCCGCTCTGGAACCGGGGCGAGCGCGATCCGCTGCCCGGCGGTCGTGCGCCGACCTGGCACGCCGGCGGCAGCGCCGCCCATGCGCCCGTCGACGCGGCGTCCGGGCATGACCGCCTGGAGCTCGCGCGCGCCTACGTTGCGCTGGGCGACCATGGCAGCGCGCGGCAGTTGCTGGAGGAGGTCGCGGGCCACGGCGACCCCGACGCTCGCCAACAGGCCGAGCGGATGCTGCGCGACCTCGCCTGATCCGTGGACACCGCGACGCTGCCGGGTGCGGCACCGACCGATCCGCAGCCGGCCGCGCTGCGCCGGTTCGCGATGGGCATCGAGTACGACGGGTCCGCATTTTCCGGCTGGCAGCGCCTGACCCGCCCGGGCGAGGAGGGCCTCCGCGAGGAGGCCACCGTGCAGCAGGCGGTCGAACAGGCGCTGTCATTCGTGGCCGGCGGTCGCACCGACGTGGTGTGCGCGGGCCGGACGGATGCGGGCGTGCACGGCGCCTGCCAGGTCATCCATTTCGACGGCCCGGCCGCCCGCGAGCCGCGTGGCTGGACGCTGGGCACGACCTCGCGCCTGCCGTCCTCCGTGTGCGCGCTGTGGTGTGTGCCGGTGGACGACGGGTTCCACGCGCGGTTTTCCGCGCGCGCGCGCCGCTACCGTTACCGGATCCTCAACCGCAACGTGCGGCCGGCATTGGGTCGCGGCATGCTGACCTGGGAGCGCCGCCGGCTCGATGCGGCCGCCATGCACCGGTCGGCCCAGGCGCTGGTGGGCGAGCACGATTTCTCCGCGTTCCGCACCGTGCATTGCCAGGCACCGCATGCGCGCCGCGACCTGCAGGCCATCAGTGTCACGCGCCATGACGACGTCGTGGAGGTTCAGGTGCAGGCCAACGCGTTTCTCCACCATATGGTGCGCAACATTGTCGGCAGCCTGTTGCTGGTGGGGCGGGGCGAACAACCGGAGGCATGGGTCGGGCAGGTGCTGGGCGGCCGCGACCGGACCCGGGCCGGCCCCACCGCCCCCCCCGATGGACTGGTGTTCCTCGGTCCGCTGTATCCCGCCGAATGTGGCCTCCCGGCCGACGTGACCCTGCAGAGCCCCGCGCCATGAACCGAACCCTGTTCCGCACCCGAATCAAGTTCTGCGGTTTCACCCGGCCGGGCGACGTCCGCCTGGCGTGCGAGCTGGGGGCCGACGCGATCGGTTTCGTGTTCGCCCCGGAGAGCCCGCGGCGCGTGGCGCCCGAGGAAGCGCGCGCGATGCGCCACGCGCTGGCGCCGCTGGTCGACGCGGTGGCGCTGTTCATGGACAACGCAGTGGAGGAGGTGCGCGAAGTCGTGAAGCAGGTGCGGCCCAGCCTGCTGCAGTTCCACGGCAGCGAGGACGACGCGTTCTGCCGGGGCTTCGGCGTCCCGTATGTCAAGGCGATCCCGATGGGCACGGAGCTGGCGGAGCAGCACCCGGCGAACATCCACGTGCGCTACCCGTCGGCGTCGGGCTTCCTGTTCGACAGCCACACCGTCGGCACCCAGGGCGGCAGCGGCGAGGTCTTTGACTGGTCGCGCATCCCGGCCGGCGTGCAGAAGCCCTTCATGCTGGCCGGCGGCCTGCATGCCGGGAACGTGTTCGACGCGATCATCGGCACGCTGCCCTGGGGCGTGGACGTCTCCAGCGGCATCGAAAGCGAGCCCGGCCTCAAGGACGGCGAGAAGATGCGCCGGTTCGTCGAAGAGGTCCGCCGCGCCGACTGCCACCAGCTCGACTAGGCGCGCGCGGTCGCAACTCGACGTCGCGCCGGTCCGCCCGGGACGCCGCGGCCGATCGCCTACACTTGGAATGCCGGCGGAGTGCCGGCATTGCCGTCTCTGACTCCACAAAACGGTGCCACGCATGGCCGCCTCGCCCCCCATCGACTACCACGCCTACCCGGACGCCACCGGCCATTTCGGCCGCTACGGCGGGCGGTTCGTCGCCGAAACGCTGGTCGGCCCGCTGCAGGAACTGGCCGCGGCCTACGATGCCGCGCGTATCGACCCGGAGTTCATCGCCGCGTTCGAGCGCGACCTGGCGCACTACGTCGGCCGCCCCAGCCCGATCTACTTCGCCGAGCGCCTGAGCCGCGAGGTCGGCGGCGCGCGCATCCTGCTCAAGCGCGAGGACCTGAACCACACCGGCGCGCACAAGATCAACAACACCATCGGCCAGGCGCTGCTCGCCAGCCGCATGGGCAAGACCCGGATCATCGCCGAGACCGGCGCCGGCCAGCACGGCGTCGCCAGCGCCACGGTCGCGGCGCGCTTGGGGCTGGAGTGCGTGGTGTACATGGGCGCGACCGACATCGAGCGCCAGAAGATCAACGTCTACCGGATGAACCTGCTGGGCGCGAAGGTGGTCCCGGTCGAGAGCGGCTCGGCCACGCTCAAGGACGCGCTCAACGAGGCGATGCGCGACTGGGTGACCAACGTGGAGGACACGTTCTACATCATCGGCACCGTCGCGGGTCCGGACCCGTATCCGCGCATGGTGCGCGACTTCAACGCCGTGGTCGGCCGCGAGGCGCGGGCGCAGATGGTGGCCGAGTACGGCCGCCTGCCCGATGCGGTGACCGCGTGCGTCGGCGGCGGCAGCAATGCGATCGGCGTGTTCCACGCGTTCCTCAACGATGCCGGCGTGCGCCTGGTCGGTGCCGAGGCGGCAGGCGATGGCGTTGACACCGGCCGCCACGCGGCGTCGCTGGCAGCGGGGCGCCCCGGCGTGCTGCATGGCAACCGCACCTATGTGATCTGCGACGACGACGGCCAGATCATCGAGACCCACTCGGTCTCGGCCGGGCTGGACTACCCCGGCGTCGGCCCCGAGCACGCGTTCCTCAAGGACACCGGCCGCGCCGAATACGTCGGCGTCAGCGACGACGAGGCACTGGCCGCGTTCCACCAGCTGGCGCGCACCGAGGGCATCCTCCCGGCGCTTGAATCCAGCCACGCCATCGCCCAGGCCGTGAAACTGGCGCGCGACCTGCCGGCCGACGCCCTGGTGTTGTGCAACCTGTCCGGGCGCGGCGACAAGGACGTGCACACGATCGCCGCGCGCGAAGGACTGACGTTTTGAGCGCCATGAACCGCATCGACGCCCGCTTCGCCCAGCTCAAGGCCGCCGGCCGCAAGGCACTGGTGCCCTTCATCACCGCCGGCGACCCGGCACTGGACGCCACGGTGCCGGTGATGCACGCGCTGGTCGCCGCCGGTGCGGACGTGATCGAGTTGGGCGTGCCGTTCTCCGACCCGATGGCCGACGGGCCGACGATCCAGCGCAGTTCCGAGCGTGCCATCGGCCGCGGCGCGGGCCTGGGGTTCGTGCTCGACAGCGTGCGGGCATTCCGTGGCCGCGACGCCGACACGCCCGTCGTGCTGATGGGCTATCTCAATCCGATCGAGATCCGTGGGGCCGCCCGGTTCGCCCGTGAGGCGGCCGACGCCGGGGTCGACGGGGTCCTGCTGGTCGACCTGCCTCCGGAAGAGGCCGCGGAGTTCCGCGACGCTTTCGACGCCGCCGGCATCGCGCTGATCCTGCTGGCGTCGCCGACCACGTCGGAGGCGCGGGTCGGGCAGTTGTGCGACCTCGCCGCCGGTTACCTCTATTACGTCAGTTTCGCGGGCGTCACGGGCGCGGACCGGCTCGACACCGGCGCGGCCGGCGACCGTCTGGCGGCCATCCGGGCGCGGAGCGGTGTGCCGGTGGTCGCCGGTTTCGGCATCAAGGACGCCGCCAGCGCCGCGTCCATGGGCCGCCAGGCCGACGGCGTCGTTGTCGGCAGTGCCCTGGTGGCCGCGCTCGAGGGTGCCGTGGACGCCGATGCGGCGGCGGACCGCGCGGGCCGGTTCCTGGCCCCGCTGCGCGGGGCCCTCGACGCCGGCTGAAGCGTTCAGCACGCCGCAGGCCGCGCCACGCCCGGCACCCGGAACGGGCAGCCGCCCGCCGACGGCATTAAACTGTCCGGCCGCCTGTTCGCCGGGCCCGGGCGCCATCTGCGAGGCCCGGGTCCGACCCAAGGACGCGGTTGCGGCCCCCAGGGTCGTGACGCGGACATGGCTCCACGGCGCCGCAGGGCAGCCGCCGAACCACGAGAAAGCGAGAACCCACCAGGATGAGCTGGCTCAAGAAACTCATGCCCTCGGGCATCCGGACCGATTCGGCCGCCGCCAACAAGCGGCGCAGCGTGCCCGAGGGGCTGTGGGAGAAGTGCGACCGCTGCGGCGCGGTGCTCTACCGGCCGGAGCTGGAGGAAAACCTGGAGGTCTGCCCGAAGTGCAACTTCCATATGGCCATCCGCGCCCGCGCGCGCCTGAAGTCGCTGTTCGACGCGGGCAGCATGCAGGAGATCGCCGCCGAGCTCGGGCCGACCGACGTGCTCAAGTTCAAGGACCAGAAGAAGTACGGCGAGCGCATCAAGGCCGCGCAGAAGTCCACGGGCGAGCGTGATGCGCTCATTGCCATGCGCGGCACGCTGAAGCAGCGCCCGCTGGTGGCGTGCTCCTTCGACTTCGCCTACATGGGCGGCTCGATGGGGTCGGTGGTGGGCGAGCGCTTCGCCCGCGCCGCCGAGACCGCGCTGGAGATCGGCTGCCCGCTCGTGTGCTTCTCGGCCACCGGCGGCGCACGCATGCAGGAGAGCCTGTTCTCGCTGATGCAGATGGCCAAGACCTCCGCGGCGCTCGGTCGCCTGCGCGCGGCGGGGTTGCCGTACATCTCGGTGATGACGCACCCGACCACCGGCGGCGTGTCCGCGTCGCTGGCGATGCTGGGCGATATCAACCTGGCAGAGCCGGAGGCGCTGATCGGCTTCGCCGGCCCGCGCGTGATCGAGCAGACCGTGCGCGAGACGCTGCCGGAGGGTTTCCAGCGCAGCGAGTTCCTGCTCGAGCACGGCGCGGTGGACCAGATCTGCGACCGCCGCGAGATGCGCGAGCGCATCGCCCAGCTGCTCGCGTTGCTGATGAAGCAGCCCGCGCCGGCCGAGGACGAAGAGGTGGCCGCGTGAGCCGGAGGTACTTCGGCACCGACGGCATCCGCGGCCGCGTGGGGCAGGGCGCCATCTCGGCCGACTTCGTCCTGCGCCTGGGCAACGCCTACGGCCACGCGCTGTCGCGCAACGAGTGGCGCAAGCCGGTGGTGATCATCGGCAAGGACACGCGCATCTCGAACTACATGTTCGAGGCCGCGCTGGAGGCCGGGCTGGTCGCGGCCGGCGTCGACGTTCAGTTGATGGGGCCGATGCCGACCCCGGCCGTCGCGCACCTCACGCGCTCCCTGCGGGCCGATGGCGGTATCGTGATTTCCGCCTCGCACAACCCCCATTACGACAACGGCATCAAGTTCTTTTCCGCCCATGGCGAGAAGCTGGACGACGCCACGGAACTGGCGATCGAGGTGGCGCTGGACGAGCCGTTCCGCACCGTCGAATCCGATCGCCTGGGCAAGGCGTTGCGCACGCGCGATGCCATCGGCCGCTACGTGGAAGCCTGCAAGAACGCCGTGCCGCGCGGATTCGATCTCGGCGGCCTGCGCATCGCCATGGACTGCGCCAACGGCGCGACCTACCAGATCGGGCCGCTGGTGCTGCGCGAACTGGGCGCGCGCGTCGACGCGATCGGCGTGGACCCCAACGGCACCAACATCAACGACGGCGTGGGGTCGACCCACCCGCAGTTCCTGGCCGCGCGCGTACGCGAAACCGGCGCCGACGTGGGCATCGCCTTCGACGGCGACGGCGACCGCGTGCTGTTCATCGATGCCGACGGCCGCGTCTGCGACGGCGACGACCTGCTGTACGTGCTGGCGACCGACTGGCTGGCCAGCGGCCGCCTGCGGGGCCCGGTGGTCGGCACGCTGATGACCAACTACGGGCTTGAACGCGCGTTCGCCGAGCGCGGCATCGGCTTCATCCGGTCCAAGGTCGGCGACCGTTACGTGCACCAGCAGCTGGTCGCCAACGACGGCGTGCTGGGCGGCGAGACCTCCGGCCACCTGCTGTGCCTGGACAGCGCCAGCACCGGCGACGGCATCATCAGCGCGCTGCAGGTGCTGGAGGTGCTCAAGCGCCGCAAGCTGTCGCTGCGCCAGGCGCTGGCAGGCCTGGTCAAGGTGCCGCAGAAGACCGTCAACGTCCGCTACGAGGGCGATGCCCGGCCGGCCGAGGCGCCGGCGGTGCAGGCCGCGCTGGCCGACGCGCAACGCGCGGTGCAGGGACGCGGTCGGGCCTTCCTGCGGCCGTCGGGTACCGAGCCGGTCGTGCGCGTCACGGTCGAGGCCGACGACGACGCACTGATGCAGGGCACGCTCGACACCCTGGCCGGCGCGGTTCGCGCAGCGGCCGCCTGATTCCAACGACTTGCCGGGCCCGGTGAAGGCCCGCCGGATTCCAATGAACGCCATCCCCACGCTCGATATCCGCCGCTTCACGCATCCCTCCAGCCCCGCCGACCGCGACGCCTTCGTCGAGGAGCTGGGGGCCGCCTACCGCGAGTGGGGTTTCGCCGGTATCCGCGGACACGGCATCGACGACGATCGCATCGCGCAGTCGTACGACGTGTTCAAGCGCTTCTTCGCGCTGCCCGAGGCCACCAAGCGCACGTACCACGTGCCCGGCGGCGGTGGCGCGCGGGGTTACACGCCGTTTGGCGTGGAGACCGCCAAGGGGGCCCAGCACCACGACCTCAAGGAGTTCTGGCACATCGGTCGCGAGATTCCGCGCGATTCGAAGTACAGCGAGGTCATGCCGCCGAACCTGTGGCCCGACGAGGTCGAGGGCTTCCGGGAGCACGGCTACGGCCTGTACGAATCCCTGGACGCACTGGGCTCGCAGGTGCTGTCGGCGCTGGCTCTGCACATCGGCCTGCCGACCGACTACTTCGCCGACAAGACCGACTCGGGCAACTCCATCCTGCGGCCCATCCATTACCCGCCGATCACGTCCGACAACATCCCGAACGAGCGCGCCGGCGCGCACGAGGACATCAACCTGATCACCCTGCTGGTCGGCGCCAGCGCCGAAGGCCTCGAGGTGCGCTCGCGCAAGGGCGACTGGGTGCCGTTCACCGCCGACGCCGACACCATCGTCGTCAACATCGGCGACATGCTGCAGCGCCTGACCAACCACGTGTACCCCTCCACCACCCACCGCGTGGTCAACCCGCCGGGCGAGAAAGCACGCCAGCCGCGCTATTCCACGCCGTTCTTCCTGCACCCGAACCCGGACTTCGTGATCGACGTGCTGCCGTCCACGGTGACCGCCGACAACCCGAGCCGCTATCCCGAACCGATTACCGCGCAGGGCTACCTGGAAGAGCGGCTGCGCGAGATCAAGCTGAAGTAACCGCGCCGGCCCCCGGTCGGCCGTGCGAGGGCGGACGCGATGGCGCGGACCGGCGACATTGGCACCTGCGCGGACGTCCGTCATGCGCGCTGCCTTGCCCCCTCCGGCGACGGGTCCGTTCGGCAGGTGCTGGCATGTTTCCTGCATCCACGTATGGGTTGGGCGCGTACGCACAGCAGGGCGGCGGGGAGGGGATGAATGAACAGGTTTTCTGACGGAGGTTTCGCCACCGTATCGCGCGTCCGCAGCGCGTTGCTGGCGGGCGTCCTGGCGGTGGTGGGGATGGCATCCGCGACGGCCGCGGGACTGGTCGTCGAGGTGCGCGCGCACGGCCAGCCCGTGGCAGGTGCCGTCGTCAGCCTCCACTCGGTGTCGGCACGTGCCGACGTACGGCCGGTTGCGGCGCGGATGGACCAGCGCGGCAGCCAGTTCGACCCCCGCGTGCTGGTGGTCCAGGCCGGCAGCGCCGTCGCGTTTCCCAACAGCGACAACATCCGCCATCACGTGTATTCCTTTTCGGCGGCCAAGCGCTTCGAGCTGCCGCTCTACAGCGGGCAACCGGCGCGTCCTGTGGTGTTCGATACGCCCGGCGTGGTCACCCTGGGCTGCAACATCCATGACTGGATGGTCGGCCATATCCTGGTGCTGGACACGCCGTATACCGGCCGCACGGACGCGAGTGGCCGCGTCGAACTCGCCGCGCCGGCCGGTGCCTACAGCCTGCAGGTCTGGCACCCGCACCAGCGCCCCAACACCCCACCCCCACGCCAGGCGGTCGTCTTCGGATCCGCGACTGCGGCCGTGGACGTCGACCTGGATCTGCAGGCCCCGGCCGCCACCCCGCGCGCGCCTGCCGATCCCAAGTTGAGGGCATTGCAGGAAAAACTGCGGAGCCTCAAGCGTGACCCCTGAGGCGGCGCCGCGCCGGGCCACCCTTCGGTTCCAGGCCAAGATCCTGCTGCTGCTGGCGGCCACGCTGCTGGCGACGCTGGTGGTCACCCTTGGCGTCGTCGAGTTGGCGGTGTCCAGCGCGGTAGACCGCCAGGTCGCGCGCGAGCTCGCCGTCGGCAGCCGCGTCTGGGAAAGCTTCCACGCCGCACGCCGGCAGCAGTTGGTCGATTCCGTCGCCGTGCTGGCCGACGACTTCGGTTTCAGGGCCGCGGCGGCGACGGCCGATGCCGGCACTGTGCAGTCCGCCCTCGACAACCATGGCCAGCGCGTCGGCGCCGACATCGGCGTGCTGTTGACCGCAGACGGCGAGTGGCTGGCCGCCGCTTCCGGCACGGTGCTGGACGCCGAACGGGCGGCTGCGCCGCTGCGGCCCCTGCATCGTCTGGCCGAAGCCGAGGGGCGGGCAACGGGAACGGTCGTGCTGGACGGACGCCCGTACCTAGTGGCGATGGTGCCGGTCAACGCGCCCGTCACCATCGCCTGGGTCGCGATGGGCCGGGCCCTGGACGCGGCGTACCTGGAGGAGTTCCACACGTTGTCGGGTCTCCACGTCGCGCTGGCCCGCGGCGATGGGGATGCGCGTCGACTGCTTGTCAGCAGCCGGGCGCCCGGAGGCACGCTGCTGCGGCTGACGGACGGCAACGGCGCCCCGGAAGGGGGCCGGGTCGACGGCGGCGATGTGGTCGCACGGCGGGTGGCCATGCCCGGGGCCGGCGATGGCATGGAGGCGTGGTTGCTGGCGTCGCGCGACGAGGTATTCGCGCCCTTCCGGAGGGTGCAGGAACAGATCATTGCCGTGTCGGTGCTGGCTGCGTTGTTGGCGCTCGCCGTCGCAGTCGCGATCGGGCGTGGCGTGAGCCGCCCGGTGGCGGAACTGGCGGAGGCGGCGCGCCGCATCGGCTCTGGCGACTACACGCGCGCGTTGCCGCCCATGGGTCGGGACGAGTTGGGCGAGCTGGCGAGCGCGTTCAACGGGATGCAGTCGGGCATCGCCGAGCGCGAGCAGCAGATCCTCCACCAGGCCCGCCATGACGGCCTGACCGACCTGCCCAACCGCACGCATGCGCTGTCGATGCTGGGCACTGCCATCACGCGCGCCGGGGGCTGCACGTCGTGCGCGGTGGTGCTGATCGACCTTGACCGCTTCAAGGAGATCAACGACACGCTGGGACACGGGTTCGGGGACCGGGTCCTCGTCCTGGCCGCGCAGCGCCTGAAGGACGCGCTCGCCGCCGGCGATCTGCTTGCGCGCCTGGGCGGCGACGAGTTCCTGGTGGTGATGGAAGGGGTCGACACCCCTGCCGCGCTGGAGCGCGCGGGTGTGCTGGCCGGCGCTCTGCGCGATCCGCTGCACCTGGGCGACACCCAGGTCAGCCTCGATGCGAGTATCGGCGTGGCGATGTACCCGGAGCACGGACGCGAGGCGGACATGCTGCTGCGGCGTGCCGACATCGCCATGTACGACGCCAAGGACCTGCGGGGCGGCGTGGTGCTGTACCAGCCGGGGCGCGACGAGATCCACCTGCGCCAACTCACGTTGCTGGCGGATCTGCGGCCCGCCATCGCGCACGGCGAGCTGGACATGGTCTTCCAGCCCAAGATCGACCTGGCCACCGGCCAGGTCGCCCATGCCGAGGCCCTTGTGCGCTGGGCGCATCCGGAGCTGGGGAAGATCGGGCCGGACGAGTTCGTGCCGCTCGCCGAGCGCTCCGGCCTGATTCACGCCTTGACCCGGTTTGTGCTGGACCGGGGCCTGGGGCAACTGCGGGCCTGGTCGCAGGACGGCCTCGACATCGCGCTGGCCGTCAACATCTCGTCCATCGACCTGCTCGACGCGGCGTTCCCCGAGCACGTGCTGTCGGCGCTGGCGCAGCATTCGGTGCCCGCCAATCGCCTGATCATCGAAATCACCGAGAGCACGCTGATGCGCGACCTGGAGTCGGCGGTCAAGGTGCTGCGGCGGCTGCGCGAGGCCGGCGTGCGGCTTTCGATCGACGACTTCGGTACCGGGCATTCGTCGCTGGCGCAGCTGCGTGGCCTGCCGGTGGACGAGATCAAGATCGACAAGAGCTTCGTAATGCGCCTGACCGAGGGCAGCGAGGACGCGGTGATCGTGCGTTCGGCCATCGAGATCGGCCACAACATGGGCCTGCGGGTCATCGCCGAGGGCGTGGAGACCGCGGACGGGCTGGCGGTGCTGCGCCGGCTGCACTGCGACATGGCCCAGGGCTTCCTTTTTTCGCCGCCGCTGCACCCGGACGCATTCGTGCAGTGGTGCCGGCACCATGCGGCGTCCGTCTCGGAGGTTGAATGCGGATCAGGATGACGATGGTGGCGGCGGCGGGTCTGCTGGCTGCAATAGCTGCGACGGCGGCCACGGCGGCCGAACGCGACGGCCGGCTGCTGGCCACCGGCGGGGCCACCCAGTTCGAGGGCGCAGCGGGCGGTGGGCTGGTGCCCTGGGCGGTGATCGCCGGCTATGGCACGCGCGACCAGCATGCGGGCACCGTGTTTGCCACCCGGGTCGATACCGGCGATTACGCGCTCGACAGCGTCGGGGCGGCCTACGGGATCGGCAACCGGGTCGAGCTGTCGGTCGCGCGCCATCGCTTCGACCTGGGCACCTTGCAGCGCCAGCTGGCGCTGCCGGTGGATGCGTTCCGCCAGGACGTGGTCGGCGCCAAGCTGCGCCTGGGCGGCGACCTGGTCTACACCGCAATGCCGCAGGTCAGCATCGGCCTGCAGCACAAGCGGCATCGAGATTTCGACATCCCGTCGGCGATCGGCGCGCGCGACGACCGCGGCACCGACGTATACATCGCCGCCAGCAAGCTGTTCCTTGCCGGTGCGGGTGGCTACAACCTGCTGGTCAACGCCACGGTCCGGTCGACGCGGGCCAACCAGGCGGGGCTGCTCGGTTTCGGGGGCGACCGCCGGCAGGACCGCTCGCTGGTGCTGGAGGGTTCGGCGGCGGTGATGCCCAGCCCGCACTGGGCGATCGGCGTCGAGTACCGGCAGAAGCCCGACAACCTCGGCTTCGCGCGGGAGGACGACTGGCAGGATGCGTTCGTGGCCTGGTTCCCGAACAAACACGTCGCCGTGGTGGCGGCCTATGCAGACCTCGGTTCCGTCGCGGGGCTGGATGACCAGCACGGCGGCTACCTGTCGCTGCAACTCGGATATTGAGGGCGACCATGACGACACCCCCCGGAATGCGGCGAATGTCGGCAGTGTTGGCTGCAGCACTGGCCCTGGTCGCGTGCGCCAGCGTGCCCGAGCGCTCCGTTTACGACGGTCTGGGCGGGCAGCCCGGCGTCGAGGCGCTGGTGGATGAGCTGCTGGTGCGCATCGTCGACGACGCGCGGATCAACCACTTCTTCGTGGACACCGACCTGGAGCGGTTCCGCGAAAAGCTCATCGAGCAGGTCTGTTTCGAGGCGGGCGGGCCGTGCGAGTACACCGGTGAATCGATGAAGGCCTCCCACGCGGGCCACGGGATCGACGAGCCGGCCTTCAACGCGCTGGTGGAGGTGCTGATCGACGCGATGGACGCGCGCGGCATCCCGGTGCCGATCCAGAACCGCTTCCTGCGCCGGCTGGCGCCCATGCACGCCGACATCGTCGAGCGTTGAGCCGGGTGTTGCCGGCCGCCCGCCTTGCCGCGGCAGTGGCGCGCCGCTAGGCTTTCGCGATCTTTACGTGGGAGCCGTCATGCGCCGCAGGATCGTCGCCGGTAACTGGAAACTTCACGGCACCCGTGCCTTCGCCTTCGAGCTGCTGGACGCCGTCGTGTCGGACACGGTGGACGGCGTGGAGCGGATCATCCTGCCGCCGCTGCCGTACCTGGGCGAACTGGTCGAGCATTACGGCGAGCGCGGCCTGGCGTTCGGTGCGCAGGACGTGAGCGCGAACACCCAAGGCGCCTACACCGGCGAGGTGTCGGCGGCGATGCTGATGGACGTGGGCGCGCGCTACGGGCTGGTGGGCCATTCGGAGCGGCGCCAGTACCACGGCGAGACCAGCGAGCAGGTGGCGGCCAAGTTCTTCGCCGCGCGCGAGGCCGGGCTGACGCCGATCCTGTGCGTGGGCGAGACGCTCAGCCAGCGCGAGGACGGCCAGACCGAATGGCGCATCGAGAAGCAGCTGGCACCGATCCTGGAGCGGGGCGGGGCGGCGGCGCTGGATGGCGCGATCATTGCCTACGAGCCGGTCTGGGCGATCGGCACCGGCAAGACCGCCACCCCCGGGCAGGCGCAGGCCGTGCATGCATTCATCCGTGGCGAAATCGCCGCATACGATGCTAGAATCGCGGGCTCGCTGCCCATCCTGTACGGGGGTAGCGTGAAGCCCGACAACGCGGCGGAGCTGTTCTCGCAGCCCGACGTCGACGGCGGGCTGGTCGGAGGCGCCTCGCTGGCCGCGGCCGACTTCAACGCCATCGCAACCGCGGCGGCGCCCTGACGCTTCCGGCGGGTCCGGTCGGCGTCCAACGCAACAAGAGTCTTTAGCGATGCTGTTGTTCCTCAACGTCATCTATGTGCTGGTCGCGATCTCCATGGTCGCGCTGATCCTGATGCAACGCGGCGCGGGAGCGCAGGCGGGCTCGGGCTTCGGCGGCGGTGCGTCGGCCACCGTGTTCGGCGCGCGTGGCGCGTCCAACTTCCTGTCCAAGGCCACCAAGTGGCTGGCGATCACGTTTTTCGGGATCAGCCTGTTCATGGCGTGGCAGGCCACGCACCGCGCCACCGGCGGCGATGCACCGGCGCAGGACCTCGGGCTGATGTCCGAGGTGCCCGCCGCGGCCGCGCCGGCCGCCGGCCAGGAGCAGGCGCCCGCCCAGGTGCCGGCCCAGCCGCAGGTCCCGCAGGCCGCGCCGGAGCAGGCGCCGGCCGAAGTGCCCGCCGCACCGGCCGAGGGCGGCGACACGCAGTAACCGCCCACAGCGGCACCGCGTTACGCGATAATGCGAGTTCTTGGCGCCCGGCACGGATCGCGGGGTGCGGATCAGCAATGATCGACGACACCGGTCGGCATGTACGGGGTCACGGCCAGGACGGCCTGCAACACAACTGGATGGCCATGCCCAGGTGGCGGAATTGGTAGACGCACTACCTTGAGGTGGTAGCGGCTTAGGTCGTGGGGGTTCGAGTCCCCCCTTGGGCACCATTCCAGTGGTGATGCACCAATCTGGCGGGACCGGCTCTCCGGAGCCGCCCGCGTGGTACCGGCGGCCACCGCATTGCGCGGCCGTCACGCGCTTTGCGCGCACAGCGGCGCCCGGCGCCGAGCCAAGGCCGTGGTGACGC
>CAMPJI010000014.1 GCA_946886865.1 uncultured Lysobacterales bacterium
GCAACAGCCTGCACACCAACGCCTACGACGAAGCCATCACCACGCCGACCGAAGAGTCCGTGCGCCGCGCCGTGGCCATCCAGATGATCATCAACAAGGAGCTGGGGCTGAACTTCTGCGAGAACCCCTGGCAGGGCAGCTTCATCGTCGACAAGCTGACCGACATCGTCGAGGAGGCCGTCTACAAAGAGTTCGAGGCCATCAGCGAGCGCGGTGGCGTGCTGGGCGCCATGGACACCATGTACCAGCGCGGCAAGATCCAGGAAGAGTCGCTCTACTACGAGCACAAGAAGCACGACGGCAGCCTGCCCCTGGTGGGCGTCAACACCTTCCTGCCCAAGGACCACGGCGGCGACATCGTCACCGAGATCGAACTGATCCGGTCGACCAAAGGCGAGAAGGGCCAGCAGATCGACAACGTCCGCAACTTCCAGCAGCTGCGCAACGATTGCTCCCTCCCTTGCGTGCAGGGGAGGGCTGGGGAGGGGTCGAGCGCCGAAGGCGCGAGCAGCGCCGCGAACTCAGGCGGCCTCACCTACCTCCAGAAAACCGCCCGCGAGCGCAAGAACGTGTTCGAATCGCTGATGGAAGCGGTGAAGACGCATTCGCTGGGGCAGATCAGCCATGCGTTGTATGAGGTGGGTGGGGAGTACCGTCGAAATATGTAATGCTGGCTAAGTCCATGTAAATCAATTAGTTGCATCGATTGGGGCTAACGTGATACCGTTGCCTCAATTCTGACAACTGAGGCATATGCGCTAAGAGCGCGCCTCAGGGGGCGGAAGGTGCTGGGACCGGTACGGGGTACGTTCTAGCTTCGCTCTCACTCGGAGCTAAGCGAGCCACCGATGATTGCCCATCCAAGCGTAGTGAGACCCGTAATCTATTAAACAAAAAAAGGAGCGTATGCTCCTTTTTTTGTGTCTGGGGACTGTCGTGACGGTAGCGACCACCGCCCAATGGGCCGATCTCGTAAAAGCTGCACTCGCGACCCACGTCGAGACTGGTGGCGCAGCAGTTAGTGGCGCCAAGCTCCGCGCGCTTGTGACCGCCGCCGCTGATCGTGTAAACCTGCAAGTTCCAGAGGCGATCGGCCGCCTAAAGTTTAAGGATCAAGTCGCACAACTTGCCGGCGAAGGACAGCTTGCATTGCGGTTGCGCACGGGTCAGGACTTCCTCGTTGCCCCAATCGGCAAGGAGGAGTTATTGCTGGATTCGCCAGAACCGCGCAATCGATCAAGGCCCGGGATCCGTCAGGATTTGTTTGAAGCCTTTTCGCGAGTCGACGAACGAATCCCGTGGTACATCAAAGATCAGGACTCGATTGAGTGGCGCGGCGCTGGGGATACTGCGCCTCCTAATAGCGTGCCGGTTCCGCGGGCATCAATCGATCTACTTGTCCAATTTAGACGGGATTTTGCTAGTGGACAGGCGCAGCCGGTCAGCTCAAATCTTACGAACGCACTAGCTACTGCTAGGCCGCTTGCCGAATTTTCCAGAGTCGTCAGGGAATCGAGCTTGCAGCCAAGCTGGCACGAGTTTCGATCGAAAGCGATGGCTGATCGAATCTCCACCTGGGCAAGTGAGAACGGATTGCCCTGGAATGCGGCATGGATTACTTCAGAGAGCTCAGGGACGGAGGAGAGCTCAATCGACTCCGAAAGCACTAACCGAGAGTGGAGAAATTCACTTCGTCACCTCCTCGGGCAGCTCGATAGAGAAGACCTTGCGCGCATTTCTGTCCCTATGGACATTGTGCTGCGCCTGATGACCAAGGTTCGGTGAAGAATGCCGCGGGTGCTAGTCACTGGCTTTCTTCTGGACCAAGTTAGGCGGATTGTTCCGCAGCTCGCATCCGGATTCGGTGATTGGGAGCTGAAACTGATTCCGGGACCCAAGAAGGGTCAAATTGGTATCGCTAACGTTGATGGGCTGCTGCAGGAGGCAGCAAAGTCGACTGACACGCATATTCTTGCAGCATCCCGCCATGACGGTGGCGAGCGTCAGCGTCAAGCCGAGAGAATTCGCCCTTTCTTTCGCTTCAGATGGCTTGCAGACGGCGACATCAAGGCAATCCTGGAAGAGCCCTCACAGTTTCCCCGGGTCCTGGCTCCGGTGTTAGATGAGGAGCTTCGTTGGGCCGAGGCAGTTAAGCCCGCGCGACTGTCCGACGCATTGCTTCTTCCCAGATCCTGCTTTGGGTTCGACAAGCGGCGAGCTGACATTTGGGCGCATGCGGAGGCTTATAACGACCCGGCCGCCGTGGAAAACGCGGCCCGGCATATCGAGGAATTCGCGCGGCTCTACTTTCGAAAGTCAGGACAGCCCGGTGGCGCCAGATACAGGTGGTTCGACGATCGGGCGTATGCATTCGATCATCGCGGACCGCGTCATGGGATGCCGCCATTTCCAAGAAGCTGGAAATACTCATTCTATCTTGCGGAGGGCTTCCACTACGACGTTTCTCGAGATGATGAGCGCGTTGTAACTCTTGACGACGCCCGTGGTGGCACGAGAACCGGTGGTTATTTGAATGTGGATCCGCACGGTTTCATTAGATGAGATCGGCTTCGCAGAGTTTAGCATTGGGCAAAGGGACTCAGGTTGGAGTGGCCCGCCTTCCACAGACAGGTAGTGAGGATACAAGCCTGACCGGTTTATATTTCCGCTCCGCCTGCGCCGGCGAGCCGTACCCCAGCGCTGAGTGCATGCGGACGCTATCGTAGACCAGTTCGACACTCTCGAACACCGCGCTAAAACAGGGGTCAGAGTCGACTTTCTCACTCTGCTCCGGCCGTTGCCGCTGACCGACGGGGCCGTCCGATGCGCCCGGGCCGGACGGATCGCCCCAACTGCTCCTCGATCATCGCGGTGAAGCGGTCAGTACCTAACGCCTGCTGGTGCTGCAGGCGGTTGCGAATGGTCTCCAGCTCCTCGGGCGTGACCGCCTCGGCAACCCAGGCGCGATAGGCCGACAGGCGCGCGGCTTCTTCGCCGTCAAGAGCTAGGTACTGCGGGTGGGGCGTTACCAGGGCGTCGCGCGTTCCCAGCGCGTTGGCCGCGTAGCTGGACCATGGGTGGTCGGCGGGGGCGGCCGCCATCGCGGCTCGGACCGGGTTGAGCTCGATGTAGCGGTAGCAGCGCAGCAGGTGCGCGTCGCTCTGCACGGGGCACGCCTTGTAGCGGCCTTCCCAAAGGGTGCCGGTGCGGCCGTAACGGTCGTTGACGTAGCGCACGTAGCGGCGGCCCAGTGCCTGCATCATCGCGCCGACCTGGCCGCCGGCGCCCGGTGTCACCAGCAGGTGCACGTGGTTGGTCATCAGCACGTACGCGTGGATGGCGCAGCCGGCGCGGATGGCGGCGGTGCGCAGCTCGTCCAGGTAACGCACGTGGTCGATAGGCTGGAAGAAACACGGGCGGCGGTCATTGCCGCGTTGAACCACGTGCTGGGGAACGCCTGGCAGGTCAATGCCGGGGAGGCGGGGCATGGCGTCCGTGCGATGCGGTGGGTAGGACATGGTGGGCGCGGCGCGGGGCCGACTGTATCGGTGCTCGCCCCATCACGCTGTCAGAAAGTCGAATCTGACCCCTGTTTTGGTGCGCAATGGTGGCGCCGTATTCGGCCAGGGGCAACTAGAGCCCGTGCCATCCGCAGGCCAATAGAATTGAACCTGGCCCCATTTGCTCCGCTAATCGTTCGCGATCAGCTCCGATATCTCCGCTTCCTTCGAGAGCAAGGCAACCTGTGCCTCAAGATTGGCAATCTGCCTGGCTGTATATTCGATGTGATGATTCATGTCGACCTGAACCCAAGTTGCAAGGTTACCTGGGCCTGAGATTCGGGAGGCGCAGTCTGCAATTCGCTTATCTCCAAAACTGAACTCAGTGCCGAGATACACTGACGAACTTGCCACACGATTTGCCAAATCGTGATACTGATAAAATCGGTTCGGCTTGTAGAGTCCATGCCCCCTGAAGTACTTTATTCTCCCATGGCGTGTGTATCGAATCTTCGCATTGGCGTTACCGCTAGGGCCTCCAGCGAAAGCAAATGACGGGTCAACAATTCCGTAGTCGCCAAACCCGATGCTTCTAGAGCCAGCAAGATCAAAGCTAACGCGTGACCAAAGCGCGAGTTCTCGACGGACAATGTCTAGTTCACCGTCTACCGGCACACTTGATACTGTGTTTAGCGCGGAACTGCCTATCAGGACCATTTCGCATGCCGAAAGCTGTTTTGGCTGAAAGGTGAGAAAATCAAGTATTAGTTCTTTGAGTTGGTCGACATCTTTTCCCTGGATCTGGCCAAAATCTAGGAGCAGCAGTGCGTCGGACGCCGATGTGTCAAGAGTAGTAATGAGGCGTGAGAGGTCATCCCACGTGTTCTCAGGATCCTCGATGTCCACAGCTTCCAGCCGTACAGCGAACTTGCCGTTGGTATCAGCAACAAGCGCCGCAAGCGCTTGCTCAGGAATTGCCTTTCGCCCAAGCCCAAAAACTGGTACGAAATTCGATTTCGCATCGACTAACGTTCGAAATGCTAGCAGCTGACGAGCGGGCGCTTCGATGCCAAGTGGGTCGAATAAAAATCTAACCTCGCCGAGCATCTTTGAAGCGGCTATTGCAGCGTCAGCTGACTGTGTCGTGAGCGTGCCTCCACTCACTAGGACGGGTGCCTCAACAAGAGGGAAAATGCGTGCCCTCGCGCTTGGAGAGAGCGCAGTGATCGCACCCAAGTCGTTCTTCTTTGCTCTCACAACCGGCGTATATCCACGCATTTTCTGGCCTCTCAAATGTTAAACAGCTTTCTGATAGCGCCCTGGCCTAGCAACTTTGAAAACTTTCGGTAGTCACCCGACTCATATCTGACTCGTCCTGCGACTATTGCGGGATGAACACCGATCTCTTGAGCAAAACTTGTAATGCTCGCTGGCGAGGGGCTCAAGCGGGCAGCACTTCGATTCCAGTCATGTCGCGAGATCAGGCAATCACGCGCAATTCGATTGGCTTCCTTCTCGGCTCGTTCCTTCGTCTCGTCTGCGTCGATGCGGTCGACAAAACTCTCGTTCGTCGAATTGAGATGTTTCCAGACGTGCGCCAGTTCATGGAGCAAAGTGAACCAAAAGTAATCAATTCTGTCGTAGCGAAGCGTTAACCCAATTACAGGGTTGCCTGTCGCATTTAATAGGGCGGCACCATCTATTAATGTTCCAGTCAACTGGGGCTCTACAACTACATGAATTCCAACGTCTCTGAGAGACTCGATTGCTTTAATCGGTCCAGCATCGAGGATGCTAAGTTGAGCTAGGCTGCAAATAAAATTCTCGCTCAAAGAGGCAAGGTGAAAGCTTGGCAACTGTTCGCCAATCGTTCGCTGGAGTACACGAGCAGTCCAGGCGATGGTTGCGTAAGTTGCTTGATCTTCAACATCCTCAATTCCAAGGCCTCGTAAGCGTCGACGAAACATGGGTACGCCGGCAACGTCAGTTCCCGAGTAGGACAGAAAGTCTCTAACTTGGGCCTCAGGAGATTTATCTGGCATCTGCGGAATCCATCCGCGACGTTGCATTTCCCTAAACGGGTACTTACGCCAATCCAATGTCTCTTCTATGGATTCCTGTGCCTGTGTCGGAATAGGTCGAATTAGCACCTCTGTCGGAATAGCAAGACTCTCAGAAAGGGACCGGATCATTTGCAAGCTTAGCGGTCTCTTCCGAGATAAAATCTCTGATACACGGCTCCGGCTTCCCAGTATAGGAATGAGATCTCGCTGTCGCAGTCCCTGTTCCTCCATTCTAAATTCAATTGCTGAAACAGGGTCTGGCGTATCAAAGTTGAAGTGCTTCTTCTCGTAATCTTCGATCAAGAGTGCAAGCAGTTCAAGCTTCTCTCCTTCAGGGCTATTTTGCTCAGGATCCTGCATGACCAGCTGGTTTACTGTGGTAACAGCTTGCTGGTAGTCCTCTGACGATCTAATAATTCTAAGGTTCATAATTCGGCATCACTTCTGCCTGCGGCTATATTCGGCGTGGGTGCCAATCCACGTAATTGATACGACGCCAACGTTATATGCAACGCGGGTCTCCATTCGGTACTTATTCCCGCCAACATTAAAAATGACGGTATTCCCAGCCAGAAAGCTCGCGCTGGAATAGCGATTCTTAATGTCTTGCGGGGTCTTCCACTTGGCTGCAGTGGCGTCAGCGACCCAGTTATCCAGCCAATTTTTCGAGAGCGGATATGCTTCGCAAAAGTCGATGAGCAGCGGACGTCCAACAATTTTCATGGGATCCCTGGAGCGAATTTTGTTGTTCACGCATAGGTGCCTCCTCCCCTAGACCTAGTCGCAGCTGAAGTGTTCCCGATATGGGAACATGTGTCAAGCAGCGTCTAAAAAGGCGCCTGAGCCCGAGCGGTGCCTACCTGTGGGGGGGGCGAGCTATCGTCCTGAGTTGATGCGCCAGTAGCCCTTGCGCCCACGACTACCGAGGTCCACATGTCCGAGCGCGTCCTTGTCTTCTGCGGCTCCTACCGCGCCGGCCGCATGGGCATCCGCCTGGCCGACCAACAACGGGGTCAGGTGCACTTTCCGGGATAAAGCAGGGATCAGAGTCGACTTTCTCCACAACAACGGGGTCAGGTTCACTTCCTGCTCAAAGCCGGCCTGGCCGATGAAACAACGGGGTCAGGTTCACTTCCTGCTCAAAGCGAACAACGGGGTCAGGTTCACTTCCTGCTCAATTCCGGCCCGGCCGATGCGCCGGCCGCACGCCCGCGAACCGCTGGGTCTTGGCTTCCACCATCGCCCGGAAGTCGTCGCGGCCGTAGGCGCGTTGCTGTTGTAGGTAGAGGCGGATGGCGGCGAGGTCTTCGTCGTTGAGGGCCTGGCTCAGCAGGTCCCGATAGGCGTTGCCCCGTTCGGCCTCGGTGCGGCCGAGGGCGCGCTGGGTGGGGTGCAGCGTCATCAGCGGGTCTTCGCGTAGACCGCACAGCGCGGCGCAGCTGGACCAGGCGAAGGCCACCGGGTCGTCGGTCATCCGGGCGCGGACGGGGTTGAGGTCGATGTAGCGCACGCATCGCAGCAGGTAGTCGGCGCTGTCCACCAGGCAGGCCTTGTAACGGCCTTCCCAAAGGGTGCCGGTGCGGCGGTGGCGGGCATTGAACTGGCCGACGTACTGGCGGCCCAGTTTCTGCATCATCCGGGCGATGTCGCCGGCTTCCGGCGGGGTGGCCAGAAGGTGGACGTGGTTGTCCATCAGGACGTAGGCGTGCAGTTGGCAGCCGGTGGCGAACAGTGCCTCGCGCAGCAACTGTCGGTAGCGGGCGCGGTCGGCGTCGTCCAGGAAGCAGGGCAGGCGGTTGTTGCCGCGCTGGACGATGTGCTGCGGGATGCCGGGCAGGTCGAAACGGGGAAGGCGGGCCATGCGCGCAGCTTGTTGCGCTGCTGTGGCCAGGCATATCGGTGCTGTACGTGGCGAGGTGTCAGCCGACTCCGGGAATTACCTCCGAAGTGAACCTGACCCCGTTCGGTCCTTTGTGAACCTGACCCCGTTCGGTCCTTTTTTGATCACGTAATGAACGGGAAGGGCTTCACCGGCGGGAGATCCTCGAGACGCGTGGGGTGCCGGGGACGGTCGGAGGGCGCGCCGATCGGCGCGATGACCACCGTCTCCCGGCGCGGTTCGCGCGCGGGCCCCTTTCCTGTCGGAACCGGGGTCTGCGAGGTGCTGTTGTTGTCGTTGTTCTTGTCCATGTCATTGCTCACTTTCAAGGATCCGGCGGACGGATCGGGACGGCCGAGGCCGTGATCCTGCCGGGGAGGGCAGGACGAAGAGGCTCAGGAGGGAAACGAACGACCGGATCGACGCTGAGTGCCGTTACGACCTTGTGTCGCAATGCCAGCCCACGCTACGCCCATTGTCGTGAGGAGGGCAGTCATCGGCCGCGCCTTCCCGGGAGTCCGGGCGGAGGCGATGCTCACAGGCACGTAACCTTCCTCGGCGCACTGTGCTTGCGCACCACGATGCAATGTCGTGACGGCGACTCAGCCGCGCTGCACCTCCATTCACTCTCCGCACTGAGCATTCCTTCCGCCATTCCTGATGGCGGATCCGGCTTCGGCCGCTCGGTTCCGGCGCAGGTTCAAGCGTGTGTCTGGATCGTTTCGAGGTACATCCCATGAACACCATGACTTCCAATGCTTCCACCACCGGCAGCGACAACCTGCTGGCCCGCGCTGCCGCCAACGGCAGCTTCAAGACCTTCGGCAAGGCCGTCGAGCAGGCGGGCCTGTCCCAGACCCTCAACGGTACCGGCCCCTTCACTGTCTTCGCGCCGACCGACGCCGCGTTCGACAGGTTGCCCTCGGGCAAGCTCGACAGTCTGCTGAAGCCGGAGAACAAGGCCGAGCTGGCTTCGATCCTGAACTACCACGTGGTCAGCGGACGCAACAGCGCCGCGGACGTCGGCAAGTGGCATACCGCCAAGACCGTCAACGGCCAGGCCGCTCCCATCAAGTTGGACGGCAGCAAGGTCTTCGTCGACGGGGCTGAGGTGTCGAAGGCCGACATCGGCTGCAGCAACGGCGTCATCCACGGCATCGACCGCGTGATCATGCCGGCGGCATCCACCACCAAGCAGTAAACCGCGACGCCCAAGGACGGGCCCGTTTTGAAGAGTGGCAGGGCAACCCCCCTGCCACTTTTTTTTGCGCGCATTCCACTGGAAAAATGTGGACCGGGGTCGTCAAGTCACCCTATCCGTCAACTTTTTCTCTCGCGGCCGCCCACTCGATTTGACGTCGACCGCGGGGCCGCCGGCGAAATGGGGTCAGGTTCATTTGCACGAGTGCGAAACAGGCTTAAAAAGGAGTGGCAGGCTCACTTGTCGCTTTCCTTGGCTTTGCCGGCACGCCTCCTGGAGTGGTGCGCCAGCAGCCCTCACCCTTAAGACTGCCGAGGTCCAAATGTCCGAACGCATCCTCGTCTTCTACGGTTCCTACCGCTCCGATCGTATGGGCATCCGCCTGGCCGACTACTGCGTGCGCACGCTGCAGGCCCGCGGCGCGGCCGCCGAGCTGATCGACGCCAAGGCGGTGGACCTGCCGATGCTGGACCGCATGTACAAGGAGTACCCGCCGGGCGAGGCGCCGGAGGCCATGGAGGCGCTGGCCGGCAAGATCCGCGGCGCCGATGGCTTCGTGTTCGTCACCGGCGAGTACAACTGGGGCATGCAGCCGGGCCTGAAGAACCTCACCGACCACTTCCTGGAGGAGTGGTTCTGGCGCCCCGCCGGCATCGTGAGCTATTCGGCGGGACGCCTGGCCGGTGCGCGCGGCAGCGTCCCTTGGCACGGCACGCTGTCGGAAATGGGCATGGTGGTGATCTCCAGCACCGTCAACGTCGGGCAAATCGGCAAGACGCTGGACGCGCAGGGGCAGCCGATCGACGAGGCCGGAGCGTTCCTCGAGAAAAGCTTCGCCCGCTTCGCCGACGACCTGGCCTGGTGGATGGAGGCCGCACGGCTGCAGAAGGGGCGTAAGGCACCGCCATTCTGAGCGGGTGACGCCATCTGGACCCGCTCTTACATGCTGTGGACGTGCAGGATGTTGCCGTCCGGGTCTTTGAACCAGATGGCCGCGAAGCCATCGCGCCGGTGCACGCCGCGGTCGATGTCCATGCCCAGGTCGGGGTACGTCTCCAGTGTCACCCCCTTCTCGCGGAGCGTCTTGGCAATGGCCTCGACGTCATCGCCGCCCTGCCAGGCCACCGCGTTGCCGGTGCCCGGCCTGACACCCTCGGAGCGGTACACCACGAGTTGCGTGTCACCGGTCCGGTAAGCCAGCACGCCATCCATTTCGCCGCCGCTGGGCTCGAGGCCGAGCGTGTGGGTGTAGAAGTCGCGCGCCCGCTCGAGGTCGCTGACCGCGACAATGGCGCTTGAGGTTTTGTCCTTCAGCATGGGGCTCTCCGCATCTGGGTCCGTTGGCCGCGCGAAGCGGGCAGGGGCTTGCGACCGTGAGCGGGGCAGCGTTGGGGCGACGTCAACGGGGCGTTAACTCGCGCCGAGCGTGCTTTTAGGTGCGCGCGTGACACTGGGGGTCGGGCGCGTAGACAGCATTACGACAAGCGCGCGGTCGCCTTCCTCCGATGCGGCTGCGGCGGGCGTTGAGGCCGGGGGAGTGAACCTGCCCCCCTTCGGCCCGCTCAGCCCCCGGTCACCAGCGCATCGGGGATCTCATACCGCTCGCTGCCCAACGTGGCGATGGTGGTGTCGCCGTCGCGGGTCGAGCTGCTTTCCATGGCCGCGGTGCCATCGGCCTGGGCGGTGGAAAAAGACAGGAAGCGATCATCCTCGTCGAAGAAGATCGTGCGGATGCGGCCATCCGGCAGCGTGATATCGACATAGCTTCCGGTGCCGGTGTCGCGCACCACCCCCGCGTCGCACAGGCCCGGGCCGGCGCCCTTGTATCCGGAGCACGCGATTTTTGCGGTCGCGTGGTACCGGGTGCCGGCGACGAGGGCATCGCCTTGCGCCTCGCTGGAATCGTGGGCCGCGGCGGGGACCGACACCAGCGTCACGCCATCGAGCGTCGCCACCACCGTGCCTGACAGTGCCGCCGCATCCGCGGCGTCGAGGCAGCCGGCGAGCGTCGCACTGTCGTCGAGATACTCCACGGTCCGTGGGCCTTCGCCGATGACCCTGCAGGGGTCGCCCGCTGCGGGGAACCCGTCGCCCACAACGCGCAGACTGGCCTGCCATTGGCCGGCAGGCGCGGATGGCGTCGGCGCATCGGCGGGGGCAGTGGCCGCATTCGCGGCCGCTGCCGGCGCGTCCGCGCGGGTGGATGCCGGTCCGGCCGGGTCGGATGCCCGCTGGCACGACGACAGCAACAGGGCGGCGGAGACGGCGATGAGGACGGGCTGCAGCTTCATGGCGATGGACTCCGTGGGCGCGGCACGAGCCTAGACCACGCCGGCAGGCCGTTGCGGCGCCAGAGGTTCGACAGGGGCTGCCACCCGACGAACGGGCGGGAGCAAAGAGGGGGCCGTTGGCTCGCCCTGCAGTCCGCTCGCGGATGGTGTCCAGCCTCCCCAGGTCGCGACTTCCGCGGCCTGCGCGAGATCGGGTTCGCTGCCCATCGCGTATGGCTATAGTCGCCACCCGACGCCACGAACGGAGAACCCCATGCCCCTCGCCTACGCAAAGCCGCGGCACATGTGCGCCCTCGGGCTGCTGGCCCTGCTCGGCCTGCCGGCCCACGCCGCCGACGTCGCCCTGTCGCGCCTCGACTGCGGCGGCGCCCCGGAGCCGCAGAGCGTGGCCGCGTTCTCCGACACCTACGCCTACCCGGACCTCAAGCTGCAGCTGACCTACAGCTGCTACCTGGTGCGCCACGGCGACCGGTACATGGTGTGGGACACCGGCCAGCCGGCCGACGGCTCGCCGCAGGCGCCCAAGGTGTCGTTGGTGGAGCAGTTGCGCGCGGCCGGCATTGAGCCGGCCGACATCGACTTCGTCGGCGTCAGCCACTACCACAACGACCACACCGGGCAACTGGCCTCGTTGCCGGACGCCACGCTACTGCTGGGCCGCGACGACTGGGACGCGGTGCGCCTGGACGAGCCGCCGGCCGGCATGTCGGCCGAAGACTATGCCCGCCGCCGCGCCCCGTACGCGCACTGGACGTCGGGCGCGGGCACGGTGCAGCCCCTGTCGCAGCCGCAACACGACGTGTTCGGCGATGGCTCGGTGGTGATGCTCAGCCTGCCGGGCCACACGCCGGGCCACCAGGGCCTGCTGGTGAAACTGGCGGGCATGGGCAACGTGCTGCTGACTGGCGACGTGACGCACTTCCACGAGAACTACGCCACCGACGGCGTGCCCAACTGGAACACCAACCGCGCCGACTCGCTCGCCTCGCTGGACCGCTTCCGCAAGGTGGCCGAGCACCTCGACGCCACGGTGGTCATCCAGCACGACCCGCGGGACATCGGGAAGCTGCCGGCGTTGCCGGCGTTTGCGGACTAGCGTGGCCTGGTCCCGCCCGGCGCGGCGCCGGTGCGGTGCGAAGCCTCCGACCGGCACGCGCGGCGTGAACCCGCCCGCGTCCGGCCGCCGGTCCGGCGGTGCTACGCTCCATCGCACCTGACCCGTTGCCGAAGGGTTCCGTGCAGAGCCGTCCTGTCCGCGCCATGCCATGTCCATGACGCCCCCCGGAACGCCCGCCCTGACCCGCAGCGGCGTGATGGGCTTCGCGCTGCACCAGCAGGCCACCCGCGACCTCGCCATCGCCTATCTGCGCCCGACCGTCCCGGAACACGACATCCATCGCCACCAGCATGACGACATGCACCTGGTGCTGCTGCTGGCCGGGCAGTACGTCAGCGATGCCGCCGGCATGCCGTCGGTGTGCGCGGAGCCGGCCGTCATTCTCAATCCCCCCGGCACCGAGCATCGGGACCGGTTCCGCTCGCGCGATGGCCTGTTCCTCACCCTGACGATGCCGCCGGCCGCGCTGACGCGCCTGTGCGACAGCCACGCGATCGGCGATCAGCCCAGGCGCCTTCCGCGACGGTCGCTGGCGCGCGCACTGCACCTGCTGTCGGAGGTCCGGCAGTGGGAGCACGCGTCTCCGCTGGCTGTCGAGTCGATCTTTTCGGAGCTGATGGGGGACGCGCTGCACCCGCCGATGCCCGCGACCCGCGACACGCTCCAGCGTGTGCTGGACCGTCTGGACGCGGACCACGCGCCACCGCCCTCGCTCGGGGAGCTCGCCTCCATTGCCGGCCTGCATCCGGTGTACCTGGCGCGGGCATTCCGCAAGCGCCACGGCATGGCGCCCAGCGACTACCTGCGCAAACGGCGGCTGCACAAGGCGGTTTCGCTGATCGCCCGGCGGCGCACGCTGGCATTCGCCGCGTCGGAACTCGGTTTCGTCGACCAGAGCCACCTGCACCGCGCCTTCGTCGCGGAGTTCGGCATGACGCCCGGGGCGTTCCGCCGGCTGGCACTGGGCCGTGCCGAGGTTTCCCGGATACAAGATGCGCGCTTGCCGGGGCGCTAACGTCGTCGTACACCCGATCACACACAGGGGACCTCCATGCACCGCGCATTGCTCTGCCTCACGCTGGCCACGGCGTCGTTCGCGGCCACGGCCCAGGCCGACCGGTTCGAACAGGCCCGGAAGGCCGTCGAGCAGGGGGACTACAAGGCCATTACCAGCATCCTGGTCGCCCAGGACGGGGAGGTGGTGTACGAGCACTATTTCGATGCAGCCGGCCCGGAGGCGCGCCGCAACACGCGGTCGGCCACGAAGACGGTGGCCGGCATGCTGGCCGGGCTGGCCGTGGCCGACGGGCGCATGTCGAGCGATGCCCGGATATTCGACCTGCTGCCCCCGCATCGCCGCGCCCGCATGCGCAACCCGGACCCGCGCAAGGACGCGATCACCATCGAGGACCTGTTGACGATGTCCTCGCTGGTCGAATGCAACGACGACAACACGTTTTCGCGCGGCAACGAAGAGCGCATGTACCTCATCGAGGACTGGGTGCAGTTCTATGCGGACCTGCCCGTGCAGGGATTTCCCGAGTGGATGCCGAGACCTGCCGACTCGCCCCACGGACGAAGCTTCCGCTATTGCACGGCGGGCGTGACCACGCTGGGCGAAGTCATCCAGGGTGCCGTGGAGGAGCCCCTGCAGGCCTATGCGCAGCGCCGGCTGTTCGACCCCCTGGGCATCCAGGCGCCGCAGTGGCAGGTGTCCCCTCTGGGACTCGCCCAAGCCGGGGGCGGCCTGGGCCTGCGAACCCGTGACCTGTGGAAACTCGGCCAGCTGTACCTGGACGGCGGCCGGTACGAGGGCAGGCAACTCGTCCCGGCCGAGTGGGTGCTTCGCTCGCTCACCGCGCAGGCGACGGCGCGCGAGGACGCGGACTACGGGTACCTGTGGTGGTTGATGGAGATTCCGTCCGGCGACTCGACCATCACCAGCCCCACGATGGCGGGTGCGGGCGGAAACGCGGTGTTCCTGCTGCCCGACAAACGTGCCGTGGTCGTGATCACCACCACCAACTACAACGAGCGGCAGCCGCATCTGCTGACATTCCAGTTGCTCACCCGCGAGCTGTTGCCGAAGTTGTAGTGGCCTGGAGCGCCGGGGCCGGCATCACGTGGTCCACCGAGCGGTGCGCCAGGCGCGGTCTCCGGATGGCGGGGACCTCAACGGCACGGTGTCGGCTGGGTTAGCCTTGTGCCGTTCCGGACGAAGGATTGAATGGATGACCGCCCCCCCGAGAGCCACCGTCGTCGGCCTGGTGACGCCGCACCTGCTGCGCATCATCGACCTGGGCAACCAGGCCGAGAAGGGCATGAACGTGGATTGGCACCTGCGCAGCGCGGTGGACACCACCATGCGCGAACTGGGCGACCTGTGGAACGCGCGGGAGACCGTGGCGTCCTACATCGAAGGCCTGGAGAGCGCCGCCGCCCAGGCCCCGAAACACCGCGAGGCGTACCTGAAGGTGCTGCACGACGCAGCGGACGCCGCTCGCCGGCTCCGGCGCGATTGACGGCGGGGGCAAGGCGCCCGGCATCGACAGAGCAGCGCATCGGATTGCAGGTGCAAGGGCGGTCACCGTGTCGAGCGCCGCAGCGCGCGTCCGCTTACGATTTTGTCCCCCTTGGACCGCACTCCGCGTTGTCTTCTTGGCCGCACCGATCGAGCAGTATCGATCTGCATCCGAGGATATCGAGATGATCAAGCGACTGGCCGCCGAGCTGCTGGGTACGTTCTGGCTGGTGCTGGGCGGCTGCGGCAGCGCCGTATTGGCCGCCCACTTCGGCGGTGAAGGCAATCCGCTGGGCATCGGGCTGCTGGGGGTGTCCCTGGCGTTTGGCCTGACAGTACTGACCGGTGCGTACGCGTTCGGCCATATCTCCGGGGCGCACTTCAATCCCGCCGTGAGCTTCGGTCTCTGGGCCGGGGGCCGGTTCCCGATCCGCGACCTGGCGCCCTACGTGCTGGCGCAGGTAGCGGGCGGCGTCCTCGCCGGCATTGTTCTGCTGCAGATCGCAGGCGGGCAGCCGGGCTTCGTTGTCGATCCCGAGGCGCCGGGTACCTTTGCGACCAACGGCTACGGCGCGATGTCGCCCGGCGGCTACTCCGTCGCGGCGGCGTTCCTGTGCGAGGTGGTGCTGACCGCCATGTTCCTGGTAGTGATCATGGGGGCGACCCACCAGCGTGCGCCGGCCGGCTTCGCCCCCATTGCCATCGGTCTGGCACTGACGTTGATCCACCTGATCAGCATCCCGGTCACCAACACTTCGGTGAATCCCGCGCGGTCAACGGCTGTCGCGCTGTTTGCCGGCCCGCAGGCCATCAGCCAGCTCTGGCTGTTCTGGCTGGCCCCGATCGTGGGCGGGATGCTGGGCGGCGTGGCCTACGGATGGCTGGGCCGCGAGCGCCCGGACATCGTCGGCAATGCCGGCGAGTCGGCACGGGAGCCCGCGCGCAAACGGCGCCACTAGCACGCTTGCGAGGGCGACGTGGGACGCGCCGCGGCGGCGGCGGCGGCGGCGCTGACGGTGCCCGGGACCGCTGGGCCGCACACGTTCGGCGTCGGTCGCTGCGCGCATGCGACAAGCTGTGCCACCTCCTTCGTCCAAGGCTGGATCAGGGCCGATTTCACCGATGGTCCGGAGACAGGCGGCAGAGTGCATCCGTCGTCTGAGCTGGCGCGTCGGCCCGACGACCGGTGCATCCTCACGGCCGGCGCGGCCGTACCGATACAGGCGTCCAACCCGAAGCCGGCTTTCAGATCGGTTTCGATTGGGGCGAACAACCGCCGCTTCCGTGCAGCGCGACGGTCTACCCCGGCATGTTGTCGTTGCCCGTCGTTCCCAGCCCACCCCAGGAGCTGCGTCATGAAGAGCGAGTCGACCTTCACCCCGTGCAGCGACCGCCGTCGCCCTGCCACCCGCCGGTTCATCACGGCAGGTGCCGTCCGCCTGGTGGTCGCTGCGGTATGTGGCGGTCTTGCCATCGGCGCAGCGGCGCAGACGCCGATCGCCGCCACGCCCCCGTCGGCCGTTGTGTTCCAGGACGTGCGCGTGTTCGACGGCACATCCCAGCGCTTGTCGGACCCGACCAACGTGCTGGTGCGCGGCAACGTGATCGCCGCGATCGGCGCGGATGCGGCCGCGCCCGGGGCCATGGTCATCGATGGCGCCGGCAAGACCCTGATGCCGGGCCTGATCGACGCGCACTGGCACACGATGATGTCCGACATCGCCCTGCGCGACGGGCTGTCGGCCCATCCCGGGTACATCAATGCGGTGGCGCTCAAAGGTGCAAGGAACACGCTGATGCGCGGCTTCACCTCGGTGCGGGACCTGGCCGGGCCGGTGTGGGGCGTGAAGCGGGCCATCGACGAAGGCGTGAGCGTCGGCCCGCGGATCTGGCCGTCCGGCGCGATGATCTCGCAGACCAGCGGCCACGCCGACTACCGCTCGCCGATGGACCTGCCGCGCTCCGCGTCATCGCCCCTACATGCGACTGAAGCCATGGGTGCAGCCCGCATCGCCGACGGCGAAGGGGAGGTCCTGCGCGCCGTGCGCGAGCAACTGATGCAGGGCGCCAGCCAGGTGAAGCTGGCGGCGGGCGGTGGCGTCGCGTCGGACTACGACCCGCTCGACGTCGCGCAGTACACCGAGTCCGAACTCCGTGCCGCGGTCGATGCCGCCGAGAACTGGGGCACCTACATCACCGTCCATGCCTACACGCCAAAAGCCGTGCGCACCGCGTTGGAGGCCGGGGTGATGTGCATCGACCACGGCCAGCTGATCGACGACGCGACCGCCCGGCTGATGGCCGAAAAAGGCGCCTGGCTGTCGCTTCAGCCGTTCCTGGACGATGCGGATGCGAACCCGTTCCCGGATGGCTCGCCGAACCGCATCAAGCAGTTGCAGGTGGTCGAGGGCACGGAGCGCGCGTACGCGCTGGCAAAGAAGTACGGACTCAAGACCGCTTGGGGCACTGACACGCTGTTCGACGCCCGCCTGGCAACCCGCCAGGGCGCGCAGCTGGCCAAGATGGTGCGCTGGTTCACGCCCGCCGAAGTGCTTGTGATGGCCACGAGCACCAACGCTGAACTGCTGGCGCTCTCGGGCAAGCGCTCGCCCTATCCCGGGCGCCTGGGCGTGCTCGAAGAGGGCGCGTTGGCGGACCTTTTGCTCGTGGACGGCGACCCGATCGCGAACATCGAACTGCTCGCTAAACCCGAGGACAACCTGCTGGTGATCATGAAGGACGGGAAGATCTTCAAGAATCTGGCGAGCGACTGAGGCAGGCGCGCGAGGCTCACCCGCGCAAGGGCCCGAGCGCACCGCCCTCGAACCCGCCATGGGCGCCGGCGGTGCGCTGACGGGGCATATGCGCGTCAGCAGGTTGAACGCCGCCAGGCTGAAGTTGTGCACCTTGTATGGCGGTGCCCGGCTGGTGTTGAGACGCCCCCGGCAGGATGCCGGTCACCCTGTGCAACGCCCGGCCGGTCGGGCGGCGGCCAACCGGAAAAGGGCTGCGGGGCTACCCGATGTTCACGCTTGGGGGCTAGCGTGTCGATTTTCTCGCAGGCCAGCCGCATGCCGCTTACCCCCACATCTAAACGCCGCTCCTCCGCAGAGACGCTGACCCAACGGCGCGGCCGCGCCATCGCCTCCGACACCGGCTCCGTGCGCGTGCGCGGTGCGCGCGAGCACAACCTCAAGGACGTGGACCTCGACGTGCCGCGCGACCGGCTGGTGGTGTTTTCGGGCGTGTCGGGGTCGGGCAAGTCGTCGCTGGCGTTCGGCACCATCTACGCGGAGGCGCAGCGCCGGTACTTCGAGTCAGTGGCGCCATATGCGCGGCGGCTGATCGACCAGGCGGGCGTGCCGGATGTCGATTCGATCGAAGGCCTGCCGCCGGCGATCGCGTTGCAGCAGCAGCGCGGTGCCAGCAATGCGCGCTCCAGCGTCGGCAGCGTGACCACGCTGTCGAGCCTGGTGCGGATGATGTATTCCCGCGCCGGCGTGTACCCGGCGCGGCAGCCGATGCTGTATGCCGAGGACTTCTCGCCCAACACGCCGCAGGGGGCGTGCCCGCGCTGCCACGGGCTGGGCCATGTGTACGAGGTGACCGAGGCGCTGATGGTGCCGGACCCGTCGCTGACGATCCGCGAGAAGGCCATCGCCTCGTGGCCGCCGGCGTGGCACGGGCAGAACCTGCGCGACATCCTGGTGACGCTCGGCTACGACGTCGACAAGCCGTGGAAGGACCTGCCGAAGAAGGACCGCGACTGGATCCTGTTCACCGAGGAGACGCCGACGGTGCCGGTGTATGCCGGCTTCACCCCGGCCGAGACGCGCGCCGCGCTCAGGCGCAAGACCGAGCCCAGCTACATGGGCACCTACACCGGTGCGCGCCGCTACGTGCTGCACACCTTCGCCACCACGCAAAGCGCGCTGATGAAGAAGCGGGTGTCGCGCTTTCTTGAAGGCCGCCTGTGTCCGGAGTGCGAGGGCAAGCGGCTCAAGCGCGAGGCGCTGTCGGTGACGTTTGCAGGGGTCGACATCGGCGAGCTCTCGCAGATGCCGCTCGACCGCGTCGTCGACCTGCTGCAGCCCGTGGCGCGCGGCGAGTTCGACACCCACGCCGGCAAAGGCACAACCAACGCCACCGCGACCAAGCGTGACCGCGCCCGGCGTGCCGCCGCCAAACAGGCCACCCACGCCGCCGCGCCCGACGTTCGCCGCACCCCAGCGCTCTCCGAGGAGAAGCGCCTCGCCGCGCAGCGGCTGGCCGAGGGCGTCGTCGCCCGCTTGCGCACGCTGCAGGCGCTGGGGCTGGGCTACCTGTCGCTGGACCGCAGCACGCCGACGCTGTCGCCGGGCGAGTTGCAGCGCCTGCGGCTGGCCACGCAGCTGCAGTCGCATCTGTTCGGCGTGGTCTACGTGCTGGACGAGCCGTCCGCCGGCCTGCATCCCGCCGACAGCCAGGCGCTGTACGACGCGCTGGAGCAGCTGCGCGACGCCGGCAACTCGGTGTTCGTCGTTGAGCACGACCTGGAGCTGATGCGCCGCGCGCAGTGGCTGGTGGATGTCGGTCCCGACGCCGGCGAGCGTGGCGGCCAAGTGCTCTACAGCGGTCCGCCCGACGGGCTAGCGAAGGTCAAATCGTCGCGCACGGCGAAGTACCTGTTCGGTGGCACGCCCGCGCCGGCCAGCCTCGAACGCACGGCGTCGGGTTGGCTGGAGTTGCGGGGTCTGCACCGCCACAACCTTCACGGGCTCGACGCGCGCGTCCCGCTGGGCGTGCTGACCGCGGTCACCGGCGTTTCGGGGTCCGGCAAGTCCAGCCTGATTGCGCAGGCGCTGGCCGAACTCGTCCGCCTGCACCTGGGGCACGAGCCCGAGGACAGCGACGAGGAGGCACCCGACGCGCCGTCCGCCATCGAGCGCACGCACGGGCACCTTGCCGGCGATGTGGATGCGGTGCAGCGGCTGGTGCAGGTCGACCAGAAACCCATTGGCCGCACGCCGCGCTCCAACCTGGCCACCTACACCGGGCTGTTCGACCACGTGCGCAAGCTGTTCGCCGCCACGCCCGACGCGCGCCGCCGCCGCTTCGATGCAGGGCGGTTCTCGTTCAACGTGGCGAAGGGTCGCTGCGAGACCTGCGAAGGCGAGGGCGTGGTCAGCGTCGAGCTGCTCTTCATGCCCAGCGTCCACGCCCCGTGCCCGACCTGTCACGGCGCCCGCTACAACGAGGCGACGCTGCAGGTGAGGTGGAACGGCCGCCACATCGCGGAGGTGCTGGGCATGACGGTGGAGCAGGCCGGCGACTTCTTTGAAGGTCAGGACGCCATTGCGCGCCCGCTGCACCTGCTGCGCGAGATCGGCCTGGGCTACCTGCGCCTGGGCCAGCCGGCCACCGAACTGTCGGGAGGCGAGGCCCAGCGCATCAAGCTGGCGACCGAGCTGCAACGCAGCCAGCGCGGCCGCAGCCTGTACGTGCTGGACGAGCCCACCACCGGCCTGCATGCCGCCGATGTCGACCGCCTGATGGGGCAGCTGCACCGTCTGGTGGAGGCGGGTAACACCGTGGTGGTGATCGAGCACGAGATGCGCGTCGTGGCCCAGGCCGACTGGGTGATCGACATGGGCCCGGGCGCCGGCGAGCGGGGCGGCCGAATTGTCGCCGAGGGGCGCCCGCGGGCGGTGGCGAAGGTGCGCGGCAGCCGGACCGCGGCGTACCTGGCAGCCGCGTTGGCCGGGTAGCGTCCGTCGCGACTGACGGCAGCGCCCGAGGTCAGGCGTCGTAGCGCGTCTGGCACACCTCGCACCAGAACGCCCGCCGCTTCGCCTGCCCGAGTTGCTTGCGGTAGCGCAGGGGCGCGCCGTCGCGCGGGCAGGTGGACTTCGTGTGCACCTGGTAGTGCTTTCGCAACACGAAGGCCTTCTTCCAGCGGTAGAAGTCGAAGCTGTACTCGCGCGCCTGCTCGACCAGCTGGGCCAGCTTGCGCGGGGGCAGGGCGCCGACCCGGCTCTCGGGGTGCACGCGGATGCGGTGCAGCACCTCGTTCTTGATGATGTTGCCGACACCGGCGAACAGGTCCTGGTCGAGCAGGGCATCGGCCACCAGCACCTCGGGCCGCGCCCGCAGTTTGCGGCGCGCGGCGGCCGCGTCCCAGTCATCGTTCATGACGTCGGCGGTCCAGTCGTAGTGCTCGTCGAGGTCACCCTCGAGGAGCTTCACCGAGCACGCGTAGACGTTCAGCACTTCGCCCTTGCTGAAACCCAGCGACAGCCGCGGCGCGGCGCCCTTGCCCTCGTCGATGCGGTAGCTGCCGAACAGCAGGAAGTGGATGCGGACACTGAAGCCGCTGAACTCCAGCAGGAAGTGCTTGCCCCAGCTGCGCACCGCCTTGACCGTCTTGTTGCGCAGCCGGTCGATGTCCTGCTTTGAATTGCCCGACACGCGCAGCACCCGGCGGCCGGCGAACTTTGCCGCGGCTTCGCGCAGGATGACGATCGAGGGGCCTTCGGGCATGGCCGGAGCATCGCCACGGCGCGATGAGGCAGGCGTCAAAGGTGGGTTGTCCGCGCCCGTAGCGCGTGTCAGGTGGTCGTCCCGGCTTCGATCCGCCACGCGTGGCCGTCCAGTAGGACCCCTGCGTTGGACCACGGACATCGCAGACCCGGCCGCCGGGGTTTTGCTAGATTCCAGTGCCGCGGCGCGTGATGCGCCGTTATTCATGTTCGCCAACAGGACCCACTCGATGACCCGACTGCGGATCGTGCCGACTGCAACGCCCGCCACCCCGGCCCGGCGCATGCTGCCCTCCTGCCTGCTCGCGGCGCTGCTGGTCGCGCCGCTGGCGCCGGCCGTGGCCCAGGTGAGCATCGTCAACCCCGGTGCGCCGGGCGAGGCGTCGCGGGAGCTCTCCGCCGACGAGGCGGTGCGCATCGCCGGCTCGCGGTATTCGCAGGCCGACGTGCGCTTCATGCAGGACATGATTCCGCACCACCACCAGGCGCTGGAGATGGCGGCGCTGGTGGATGCGCGCACCAATTCCCCGGCGCTGATCGAGGCGGCGGAGCGCATCGAGGCGTCGCAGCGCGACGAGATCGGCTTCATGCAGGAATGGCTGGAGGCGCGCGGCGAGCGCGTGCCCGATCCGGCCGCGCACGCCGCCATGCATGCCTCGCACAAGATGGCCGGCATGGCGTCGCCGGAGGAGATGGCGGCGCTGGCGCGATCGGACGGCCGGGCGTTCGACCGGCAGTTCCTGCAGCTGATGATCAGCCACCATGCCGGCGCGCTGAAGATGGTCGAGGAGCTGCTGGAGCAGCGCGGGTCCGCATACGACCCGACGCTGTACGAGTTCGTCAACGATGTCAGCAACGACCAGGCCGCGGAGATCGAGCGGATGACCGGGTTGCTGGCCACCGTGGGCAACGACCCGCGCACTGGCCTGGCGGCCGGATTCCGCGATGCGGGTGAGGCCATCGCGAACCTGCGCCAGGTGGCAACGCTGCCCAAGCCCGCGGGCTTCTTCGACCCGGAGAACCCCGCCGGCCTGCCGCTGGAACCGGAGGACGACGAGGACGACGAGGACGGTAAGGACGACGCCCAGGACGGGAAGACCGACGAGGACGAGAAGGCCGAGCAGGCGCTCAGCCAGGCCTTCAAGCGCTACAAGGGCGAGTCGACCGGCAAGGCACGCAGCGGCCTGCTGAGCTTCGCCAACACCGACATGGCGTTCTCCGGCGACGTGCTGGTGGTCGGCAACTACCACGGCTTCAACGCCTATCGCCTGGGCGATGACGGCGTGCCCACGCTGGTCAGCTCGGTGGTCTGCCCGGGCGGGCAGGGCGACGTCTCGATCGTCGGCGACCTGCTGCTGATGTCCGTCGAGGAGACACGCGGCCGTCTGGATTGCGGGCTGCAGGGCGTGCTGGAGGACGTGTCCGACGAGCGCTTCCGCGGCCTGCGCGTGATCGACATCAGCGACCTGGCCCGGCCGCGCCAGGTGGGCGCGGTGCAGACCTGCCGCGGTTCCCACACCCATTCGGTGGTGTCCAGCGATGAAGACCGCATCGTGGTCTACAACTCGGGCACCAGTTCGGTACGCGAGCAGGAGGAGCTGGAGCGCTGCTTCGACGAACTGCCCGGCGACGAGCGCACGGCGCTGTTCCGCATCGACGTCATCGAGATCCCGGTCGCCGATCCGTCGAAGGCGCGCATCGTCGACAGCCCCGCGGTGTTCGCCGACGACAAGACCGGCGCGCTGGCCGGCCTGTGGCGCGGTGGCGACCACGGCGAGATGACGCAGGAGACCAACAAGACCGACCACTGCCACGACATCACGGTGTACCCGGAGCGCAACATCGCCGCCGGCGCGTGCTCGGGCAACGGCATCCTGTTCGACATCACCGACCCGCTCAAGCCGCGCCGCATCGATGCGGTCACCGACCCGGGCTTCGCGTACTGGCATTCGGCCACGTTCAACAACGACGGCACCAAGGTGCTGTTCACCGACGAATGGGGCGGCGGCGGCCGTCCGCGCTGCCGTGCATCGGACCCGCGCGACTTCGGCGCCAACGCCATCTACGACATCGTCGACGGCACGCTGGTGTTCCGCAGCTACTTCAAGATCCCCGCGCCGCAGTCGGTGACGGAGAACTGCGTGGCGCACAACGGCTCGGTGGTGCCGGTGCCGGGGCGCGACGTGTTCGTGCAGGCCTGGTACCAGGGCGGGCTGTCGGTGATCGACTTCACCGACTCGACGAACCCGACCGAGATCGCCTACTTCGACCGCGGCCCGGTGAACGAGGAGACCCTGGTCACGGGCGGCTTCTGGTCGGTGTACTACTACGACGGCCGCATCTACGGCTCGGAAATCACGCGCGGGCTGGACGTGCTGGCGCTGGAGCCCAGCGATGCACTGACCGCCAACGAGATCGCCGCGGCCGCGCAGGCGCTGGACGATTCGGTGTTCAACCCGCAGCAGCAGTTCGCGATCACGTGGCCGGATACGCCCGTGGTGGCCTCCGCGTACGTCGACCAGCTGGCGCGCGATGGCGCCGTGGACGCCGGCCTGCAGGCGGAGCTGCGCTCGGCGCTGGACGCCGCGGGCGCGCTGATGGACGGGACGGATACATCGGCGACGGACGCGTCATTGGCGGGTCGCCTGGAATCGCTGGCCGGCCGCCTGGACGTGGGCCCCGATGCCGGCGACCGCACGGTCGAACGCGCGTCGGCATTGTCCGCGTCGCTGAAGGGCATGGCGGCGCGCCTGCGCTGACGGGCACGAACGGGGTCAGGGACGCACTCTGACCCCGGTTTTACGCCCCTGCGTCTACCGTGCGTCCTTTCGCCCCGGGAGCACGCATTGAGCGGCATGTTCGACTCGCTTCGCAGCTTCAACTACCGGCTGTGGGCCGCCGGCGCGCTGGTGTCCAACGTCGGCACCTGGATGCAGCGCATCGGCCAGGACTGGCTGGTGCTGACGGTGCTGACCGACCACAGCGCCACGGCGGTGGGCACGGTGATGGCGTTGCAGTTCGGACCGCCACTGCTGCTGTTGCCGCTGACCGGCTACGCCGCCGACCACTGGGACCGCCGCAAGCTGTTGATGGCCACCCAGGCCATCTCCGGCCTGCTGGCGCTGGGGCTGGGCCTGCTGGTGCTCAGTGGCGCGGTGCAACTGTGGCATGTGTACGGGTTTGCCCTGTTGCTGGGGTGCGTGACCGCATTCGATGCCCCGGTGCGGCAGACGTTCGTGTCCGACCTCGTCAGCGATGCCGACCTCGCCAATGCAGTGGCGCTCAACTCGGCGTCGTTCAATGCGGCGCGCATGGTCGGCCCGGCGGTGGCGGGCCTGCTGATCGCCGCGGTGGGCGAGGGCTGGCTGTTCATGGTCAACGCCGCGTCGTACGGCGCGGTGCTGGTGTCGCTGGCGCTGCTGCGCGTGCACGAGCTGCACGCCGAAGCCGCACCCGAGTACACGCGCGGCAGCGTGCTCGCGGGGTTCGGCTACGTCGCCCGCCGCCCCGACCTGATGGCGGTGATGGTGATGCTGGCGCTGATCGGGACCTTCGGCTTCAACTTCGCCATCTTCATCTCGACCATGTCGGTGACGGTGTTCCAGGGCGATGCCAGCCAGTACGGCCTGCTGACCTCCGCGATGGCGGTCGGCACCCTGGCCGGGGCGCTGCTGTCGGCGCGGCGGCCCGAGCCCGGCATGGTGCTGATGGCGGTGTCGGCCGCGGCGTTCGGGCTGAGCGTGGCGGTGGCGGCGCTGATGCCGGGTCCGGTGTCGTTCGCGGTGGTGCTGTTCTTCGTCGGGCTGGCGGCGCTGACCTTCATGACCGCCAGCAACTCGATGATGCAGCTGACCACCGAGCGCGCGATGCGCGGCCGCGTGCTGGCGCTGCGGATTGCCGTGGTGATGGGCGGCACCCCGCTGGGCGCGCCGCTGGTGGGCTGGGTGGTCGACCGCTTCGGCGCGCGCTGGGCGCTGGGCGTGGCGGCGCTGTCGGGCATCGCCGCGGCCGGCGTGGCGCTGCACTACCTGGTGCGCCACCGCGACCTGCGCCTGAGCCGCCACGACGGACGGCTGCGGCTGAGGATCCGACCCGTGCCGGCGGATGTCGCCGGCGTCCGCCTGGCATCGGGTGAGCGCGTGAAGTAGACCAGGCGCGACGGCGGCGTCGGCTTTACGAAATTCGCACGCGTGGAGCCGGCGGCGAGGCCGGCTCCACGTCCCTGGTGGTGACCTCGGGATGGCGCTGCGCGCGCCGTCAGAAGTCGATCGATGCCGAGAGCTTGTACGTGCGCGGCGCGCCCTGCAGCAGGTCGGGGCGGAACGAGTCGAACGCCGACGCCCAGTAGCGCGCGTTGGCGACGTTGTCGACGGTGAAGCGCAGCGTCAGCGGACGGCCTGCGACCAGCGTGACGTAGCGCGCGCCCAGGTCGAACCGCGTCCAGCTGTCGAGCGAGGTCGTGTTCGACAGGTTGGCCGCCTGCTCACCGGTGTGGACCGCGCGTCCGGTGAGGGTCAGCGCGGGCAGGGCGGGCACGTCCCACTCGACGTTGGCATTGACCAGCACATCGGGCACGCCGACCGCATCGTTGCCCTGGTTGAGGCCGCCCTGGGTGCGGCGCAGTTCGGCGTCGAGGAACGAGACGCCACCGATCATGCGCAACCCGTCGATCGGCTCGGCTTCCGCGCTCAGTTCGATGCCGCGGTTGCGCTGCTGCCCGAACGGCCCGAAACGCAGCGAGCCCGGGTTTGCGGGATCCGGCTGCAGGAACGCGGTCTCGCGGTCGATCTGGAACACAGCGATGCCCGCGTTGAGGCGTGCCGTCCCCAGCTTGGCGCCGACCTCGACCTGGTCGGACACGTACGGCTCCAGCACGTCACCGGCATTGCTGACCGGAAGCGGCGCACCGCCGTCCGGATCCGGGCCGCTCGCGGGCGCCGACGCGCCCTGCAGCAGCGCCTCGATCCGGTTGGCGTAGAGGGACAGGCCGTCAACGGGCTTGTAGACGAGGCCGAACACCGGCGTCACGTCCTGCTCGTCGTATTCGGCGGTCAGCGCGCCGTCGACGCTTGAATAGGAGCGCACGTTGATGTTCTGCAGGCGCGCGCCCGCGGTCAGCAGCACCCGCCCGTCGAGCAGGCCCAGCGTGTCGGACACGAACGCGCTGGTCATGCGCGTATCGGCGACAGGGAACGGATCGGACAGGTCGCCGCCGCTGAACGACACGGTCGACGGCCGCGGGGTGACGACCGGGTCGTAGAGGTTGGTCGGGAAGGTTTCGGAGTAGAACTCGTAGGCACTGCGGCTGGTCAGCCAGTTGGCCGATGCGCCGAGGTTGAGCTCATGGCTGACCGGGCCGGTCGCGAAGCGGGTGCGCAGGCCCACGTTGGCGGCCTCGTTGTTGTCCGTGCGCGGGATGAAGGAGCCGCTCGCGCTGGCATCGCCGGTCCGGGCATCGAGCAGCGTGAGCGAGCTGTAGAAGCCGTCCTCGCGGCCATCGCGCGCGCCGATCGCGCCGTAGACCAGCGTGTCGTCGCCGACATCCCACTCCGCGCGCAGCTGGCCGAACACGTCGCGCAACTCGGTGAACTGCCAGGGCTGGCCGTAGTTCGAATCGGCATCGGGGACGCGGGGCACCACGTCGTTGACCGTCAGCTTGGGGCGGAGGCGCTCCACGCGTACCTCCTGGTACGCCAGGTCCAGCGAGGCGCGGAAGCCGGTGCCGGCATAGTCCAGCGCCAGGCCCAGCACGTCCGCGCGGCGGTCCTCGTCGTCGATCGCGATGTCGCCGCTGCGCGTGGCGCCGTTGACGCGCAGCCCCCACGCCCCGTCGCCGGCCGAGCGACGCGCGACATCGAAACTGCCGCCCACGTGGCCGGGGGAGGAGACGCCCAGCGTCACGCGGTTGAGCGGCTCGTCGCGCGCGCGCTTGGGGACCAGGTTGACGCTGCCGCCGATGCCCGTGCCGCCGGGCGCGGCGCCGTTGAGGAACGCGCTGGCACCGTTGAGCACCTGCACCGATTCGTACAACTCGGGCGCGACCAGCTGACGGGGCAGGATGCCGTACAGGCCGTCGTAGCCGATGTCGTCGCCGGTGAGGGCGAAGCCGCGCACGACGAACTGCTCGGCGGCATTGCCGAAGCCGTAGGTGGTGCGGACCGACGGGTCGTTCTCGAGGACCTGGCCCAGGGTCTGCGGTTGCTGGTTGAGGATGAGCGCCGCGTTGAAGCTGCGGATGCTGAAGGGCACGTCCTCGGCGGCTTTCTCGCCCAGCACGCCGACACGGCCGGCACGGACCACGCCGGTCTGGTTGGCGCGCTGCGCGGTGACGAGGACGCGGTCGAGCGTGCTCGCGTCGTCTTCCGCGGGCTGGGGCCGGGTGTCCTGCGCGAATGCGCAGGGCGAGGACAGCGCGGCTGCGATCAGCAGCGTCAGGGGGCGTCGTTGCGGATGACGGGGCACGGTGAACTCCGGATGCAAGGGTGTGAGTCGAATGCGGTGGGGCGAGCGGGTTACGAGCGGCGGGCCGCACGCGCCCAGAGGACCGCGGCGACGGGCGCCGCCAGCCCCAGCCAGGCCAGGCCGTCGTGCCAGCCGTCGCCGATGAGGGCGCTGACCAGGCCGATGACGCCCGCTGCGGCGATCAGCGCGGGCAGGGCGAAGACGCCGCGAAGGGTCCGCGCCTTCATGCGGCACCCGACGGCCGTGGCCGCGTTGCGGTGGCGGTGGGCGCCGCGGCCGACGGCATGACGCGACGCGCGCGGCGCCTGTCGAGCCACAGGTACAGGCCGGTGACCAGCACGATGATCGTGAACACGTCGAGGATGGCCCACAGCACCTTGAGTGGCAGGCCGCCGTAGTCGCCGAAGTGCAGCGGGCGCGAGAGCGAAAGCGCCTTGTAGTACCAGGGCATGGGGCGCGCATCGGTAAACGCGCCGGTTTCCGCGTCGATGAGCGCAGGCGTGAGCAGCCGCTCCGTCAACGGCGTATCCCCCTGGAAGAACACCGCGTAGTGGTGCCTGGAACTGAAGCTGCCGCCGGGGAACGCGATGAACTGGGGGTTGTTGCCCGGCAGCGCCTGGCGGGCACGCGCCATCGCGCGGTCCAGCGAGCCGTAGCGTTGCGGCGGCAGCGCTTCGCGCCCGGCATAGGCGCGGGTCATGTCGGTGAGTTCGCTGCGCTGCCAGGCCTGGTTGATGGGGTCGGCCAGGGTGTGGATCGTCCCGGTGATGCCGACCACCAGCACCCAGGCGACGGTGACCACGCCGAGCAGGTTGTGGTAGTCGAGCCACTTCGCGCGGGCGCTGCGCGACGCGCGCACCGTCCCGAAGGGCAGCTTGCGCATGAACGGCGCGTACAGGACCACGCCGGAGACCACCGCCGCGGCGAACAGCAGCCCCATCGCGCCCAGGAACAGCATGCCCGGCAGCCCCAGGAACATGTCCGTGTGCAGCTGCAGGATGAAATGCATGACGCCTTCGCCCTCGCTTTCGGCCGCGAAGATCCGGCCGGTGGAGCGGTCGAACTGCAGGATGGTCATCTCGCTGGCGGGCGAGTCCGGGCGCGGCGCGGTGGTGACGGTCATCGCCGGCTGCTCGTTGTCGAACGCCATGTACACCGGCACCTCGCCGGGGCGTTCGTCCAGTGCGCGGGCCAGCATCGCGTCCAAGGGAAGCAGCCCGGGCGCATCGCTCGACGAACCCACGCCGGGCAGGCCCAGCTCGGGCACACCTTCGGTCAGCCGGTCGATCTCGTCATGGAAGATCAGCGGCAGGCCCGTCAGGCACAGCATCAGCAGGAACACGGTGCAGACGAGGCTCGTCCAGGTGTGCACCCATGCCCAGATAAGGATTGCGCGGCTTTGCATCGGGCAAGTTTACGTGAGAATCAATCTCATTAACATGCCGGCGCGCGCGGTCGGCTTTGCCGGCCCCGGCCGTTTGCCGGGCTGCCGCCGACAGGGCGGTGACTGGGAGGCGGAGTTCCCGTTCCCACTTCGCGGCGCGGCACTGGAAAGCGTCGGCCGCGGGCAACACCCTTTATCCTGCCCGGCCCCCGACCGCTCGCCGGACGCATGAGCCATTCCACGATCTGCACCGAGACCGCCGAATCGATCCTCGAGCATGCCGCCGCCATGGCCCGCCTCGATGTCGACGCCCTGGGCGCCGAGGGCTACAAGGCCGCCTGCGAAACCCGGATCCGCGCCATCCGCCTGATCGCGGTGTCGCATGTGGATCCGCAGCCGGACCGTGAACTGGTGAGGCAGCTTCGGGGCCTGTCCGCGGATATCCCCGGCGTCTTCGTGCACCTCGTGGATGGCGAGGTGGAGGTGATCGTCGACAGCGCGAGCGCCCAGCACGCGTTCACGCTGTGGACCCACCGGCAGATGCGCGCGGACGAAGAGGACCGGGCGGGGACGCGCGACTGAGCGCGGCCCGGTCGGCCATTCGCCCGCCTGCGGGCCATCGACGGGCGGTGCGGCCCCGGGCGCGTCTCAGCGCCGGTCCAGCGACAGTCTCCGTGCCAGCCAGCCCAGCGTGGGCCCCTGCACGATGCTGGAAATCAGCACGACGAAGAACACGATGTTGAAGATCGCCTGCGCGCCCGGGACGCCGGCGACGATGGGAAAGGTCGCCGCCACGATCGGGACGGCGCCGCGCAGGCCCGCCCACGACACGAACACCTTGGCGCGCCAGCCGTAGCCGCTGAACGGCGCCAGGCAGAGAAAGACGCTCAACGGGCGGGCCAGCAGCATCAGCACCGCGGTGACCGCCAGCCCCGGGGCGGCGACGTCCAGCAGGTCCTTGGGCGAGACCAGCAGCCCCAGCGTCAGGAACATCACCACCTGCGCCAGCCACGCCAGTCCGTCCTGGAACAGCGACACCGTCTCCTTGTCCGGGAACGCCCGGTGACCGGCGACGATGCCGGCCACGTACGAGGCCAGGAAGCCGTTGCCGCCCACCAGGCCGGCCAGGCCGTAACCCAGCAGCGCGGCCGCGATCGACACCACCAGCGAGAGGCCGCCCACGTGCAGCTGCGCGCGGCGCAGCAGCCACGGCATGCCCACGCCGATGACGAAACCGACCGCCGTGCCGAGTGCCATCTGCAGGAGGAACTCGGGCGCGAGCGAGACGACCGAGGTCCCGGGCACCGCGATCAGCAACAGCGCGGCACCGACCAGGAAGATCGCCATCGGGTCGTTGGAGCCGGACTCCAGCTCGATCAGGCTCTGCACCTCCGCCCGCAGCGGCAGGCCACTGGAGCGCAGGATCGCGAACACCGCGGCCGCGTCGGTGGACGCGACCACCGAACCCAGCAGGAACCCCTGCAGCGGGGTGAAGCCCAGCAGCCACATCGCCGAGATGGCGACCACGCCCGCGCTGATCATCACGCCCACCGTCGCCAGCACCAACGCCGGCAGGGCGGCACGTCGCACGCTGGTCCAGTGGGTGTCGAGCCCGCCGGAAAACAGGATGAATACCAGGCACAGCACGCCCACCCCCTGGGCGATGGCGTGGTCGTCGAACTGGATGCGGCCCGGACCGTCGACGCCGGCCAGCATGCCCAGCAGCAGGAAGCCGAGCAGGGCCGGCAATCCGAACCGGCTGGAAAAACTGCCCGCCAGCACGGTCAGCACCAGCAGCAGGCCGACGACGAAAAAGAGCAGTTCGGGGGAGTAGCTCAAGCGGTGGACCAGTGGGCGCGGGCAGGGCGCCCATGGTAGTGCGGCCGGCGCGCCGGGCGGCGCAGGCCGCCCATGCACGGACAGGCACGCCGTCGCCGACGACCCGCTAGTGGCCGCGCAGCCAGCTGCGCAGCATGGCGAGCAGCCGTTCCGCATCCGACAGCGCCGCCCGTTCGGCGCGCACCCGGACGGCCTCCGCGGGCATGTCGGTGGAGATGTCGTCCACCCCGAGGTCCATGTAGCGGGCCATGCGCACGGGGTCGTTGACCGTCCACGCCTGCAGGCGGTAGCCGTGGCGCCGCGCCTGCGCCACGGCTGCGGCGTCGACCCGCAGGTGGTTGAGCCCCAGCAGGTCGAAGTCGGTGCGCCGTGCGGTGCCGGGCAGCGCGGCATTCGCGAACAGGGCCAGGTGTGCCTGCGGGTCGGCGGCGCGCGCGGCGCGCACGAGGTCGGGCGACAGCGAGGCGATCGTGACCACGTCGGAAGCGCCGCTGCGCTCGATCTCGCGCAGCGTGGCCGCCAGCAGTGCATCGGCGTTGTGCGCATCGGGTTTGAGCTCGACCACGAGGCGGGCGCGGCGGTCGACGAGGGCCAGCACCTCGGCCAGCGTGGCGATGCGCTCGCCGGCGAACGCCGGACCGCGCCAGCCGCCGATGTCGATGTCGCGCATGGCTGCCAGCGGCGTCTCGACCACCCGGCGCGCATCGCCGGCCACGCGCCGGAAGTCGCTGTCGTGGAAGACGACCACCGCACCGTCGGCCGTGAGCCGGACATCGAGTTCGATCGCGTCCGCGCCGGCGTCGATGGCGGCCTGGAACGCGGCGCGCGTGTTTTCCGGGGCCACGGCCGAGGCCCCGCGGTGCGCGGTGATGGTGACCTCGCGACGCAGGTTCATGCTGGACACGGCGGCCGTTCCCTGGACCAGGGCGACCGTCAACACCGCGGCTTCGGCCCCCCAGACGAACCGGCCCGCGCGGGATGGCGTCGCGTCGGTACCGGCACGGCGGATACCGCCGAGGCGGTGGAACAGGGCGCGCACCAGCAGTGCGTTGACCGTGGTGCCCAGGAACAGCGCCCCCAGCACGGTGGCCGCGTAGAACGTGAGGTACCCCGCGATGCCGGCGCTGACGACCAGGCGGTGCGCCGGCAGCCCGTCCAGCAGCGGCGTGGCGGCGTAGGTGTAGGCCTCGGTCACCAGCAGCGGCAGCGCCGCGACCGTGAGCGCCACCCCGGTCACCAGCGTGGCGATGCGCAGGTGCCGGCCGCGGGTGAGCGTGCGGCTGCGGACCAGCGCCGCCACCGGTGACAGGCCCTCCAGCACCAGCGCGGGCGTGGCGAGCAGCCACCTGAAATACAGCGTCGCATGCAGGACCAGTCCCAGGACCAGCACGGGCAGGAACGCGGCCAGGAACCCCCAGACCTCCGGCGGGCGCGCCACGGCCACGTAGTAGGGGTCGTAACCGCCCAGCAGCACGCCGTACAGCACGCTCCCCACCGCCAGCCACGGCAGCGCCACCAGCGCATGCGCCAGCACCTGGCAGGCCGCCAGCGCGGCGAGGGGCGCCGCGCGCCGCAACACGCCCAGCAGCGCCATCGCGGCGGTGCGGTACCGGCACCCGTGGCTGGCCGACACGAGCAGCATGCCCGCCTGCTGCAGCATGACCGCCCACCACGACAGCGCCCCGGCCAGCATCAGCCATGCCAGCGCGAGCGCGCCGCCGAGCAGGCCGTCGAACTCGCCCGCGAGCGGCCGCTCGATCCAGTGCAGCAACCCGGCGAGCGACCACGCGGTCAGCGGCGCCGCCGCCACCGTCGCGAACGCGGTGAACAGCAGGTACCACGCGAGCATCGGCCGCAGGTGCCGCCGGATATCGCGCCGCATGTCGTGGGCCAGCAGGCCGCGCAGCAGCGTGCGGTCGTCCGGCACCGCGGCCGGTTGCAATCCGCCGTGGCGCTCGTCTGCGTTGTCCGCGCGGATGCCGTGGTGCATGGCACGAGTGTAGACAGGGGTACGCCGGGACGCGGCGCGGCATCAGGCGCGTGCCGGCTGGTGCCCGGCCGGCGTCCGTGTTCAATTGACCGCCCGGGCGCCGGACAGGCTGTCCCCCCGCACAGGAGCCCGCGATGATCACCTGCGTCGTGCACTACACGATCGACCCGGCTCGGACGGATGCCTTCGAGCGCTTTGCGACTGAATGGATGCGCCTGGTCGCCATGCACGGCGGCCAGCACCACGGCTATTTCCTGCCGGCCGAAGGCGCCAGCGACCTGGCGTTGGCCCTTTTCAGTTTCGACAGCCTGGCGCACTACGAGCAGTACCGCGCGCGATTCGGTCGCGACCCGGCATTCATCGCCGCCGACCGGATCCGCGACGAGTCGGGGTGCGTGCTGCGCTACGAGCGCACCTTCATGCGGCCGCTGCTGCCGCCGTCCGGGGCGGGCGAGGGCTGAGGGAGCATCGCCGGGCGGCACGGGCCGGCGTGCCGTGGCCGCGCATTGATCGGCCCTCACCCGGCATGCCCGACAATGCACGGCCCGCCCCACCCAAGGCTTCCATGTCCGTATTGCGCGTGCCCCTGATCGCCCTGCTGCTCGCCGTCAACACGGTGCTGCACGTGGTGCCGCTGCTGGCGGTGGCCCTGGTCAAGGCGTTGCTGCCGTCCCCGCGGTTGCGCGTGGCCAGCAATCCCGTGCTCACCGGCATCGCCGAAAGCTGGATCGGGGTGAACAGCTGGATGCTCGACCGGTGTTCCAGCACCCGCCTGCGGGTACGGGAAGACGCCACGCTGGCGCAGGACGGCCATTACCTGGTGCTGGCCAACCACCAGAGCTGGGTCGACATCGTCGTCCTGCAGCGGGTGTTCAACCGGCGCATTCCGCTGATGCGCTTCTTCCTCAAGCGGCAGCTGATCTGGGTGCCGTTGCTGGGCGTGGCGTGGTGGGCGCTGGATTTCCCCTTCATGGCCCGCCACACGCGGGAGCAGATCCAGCGTCGACCGGAATTGGCGGGCCGCGACATCGAGGCCACCCGCCGCGCCTGCGGGAAGTTCCGCGCCATCCCCGTGGCGATCATGAACTTCGTGGAAGGCACGCGCTTCACGCCGGCCAAGCATGAGGCGCAGGCATCGCCGTACCGTCACCTGCTCAAGCCCCGGGCGGGGGGCGTGGCGTTCGTGCTCGATGCGATGGGCGACGGGCTGCACGCGATCCTGGACGTGACCATCGCGTATCCCGGCGGCCGGCCGTCGCTGGTGGATCTGCTGGCCGACCGCGTGCCCGAGATCCGCGTGCATGTCCGCCAGCGTCCGATCCCGGACGGCTTGGCGGGGGGCGACTACCAGGCCGATCCGGAGGTGCGCGCTCGGTTCCAGGCCTGGATCAATGGCATCTGGCAGGACAAGGATGCCGACATGGCGCGCCTGCTCGAGAACCCGGCCGATTCCACCGGCGGCGGGGTGGGTTGAGCGACCCGGTTTCCGCCACGGGACGCAAGAGTGCGGGACGATCGATGTCGGTCGCGGTCCGGCCCATCCGGCGAGGGCCGATCGCTGTCCACGCCTAGCGCTGGTCCAGCTCGTGGTGGATCAGCACCACGCACTGAGAGGCGAACAGCATGGTCCGGCCCAGCGTGAGGCGGGTGGCCCCGAGGCGGTCGAGACTGCCGAAGGTCTTCTTCGGCATCGGGATGTGGTCGGTCAGCAGGAAGCAGGGGTTGCCGTCGAACGCCTGCTCGCGGATCGGCGTGCCCTTGCGGTCCATCACGAACAGCTGGTGGTCCTGCGCGAGTTGCTGGACCAGCCGCTCGAAGCTGACCGTGCGCACGGTGACGCCCGACTCCACCGGCCGCTCCTCCTCCTTGCCCATCCCGCGCGACGCGTCCAGCGCCCTGGCGACCTTGCCCAGCAACGCCTGCTCGTTGAAGCCGCCGATGTCGTGCATGGCGCTGGCTTCGAAGCGGACCGTGCGCGAGAAGTCCTGCGTGCTTTCCAGCACCAGGTAGACGACCACGTCGGGACGGTGCGACTGCGCCACGAAGATGGCGTTCATCAGCGTATGCGCCAGGATTTCCGTGTGGGCCTCCTGGCCGACACCCGCCAGCAGCTTCGCGCTGTCGGTGGGCGCGGCGCGCGCCCTGAGTACGAAAGTTCGCATGCGTGTCGTCGCAGATCCGTCCGTCGCGGCACCGGGCGGCCGCGCCGGGATTGTCGCTGAATACAGCCGTGCGCGTTGCACCGGGCGGGCCTGCAGTCCGGCGCCGGGTGCGGCCTGCCGAACACCGATGCAGCATGTCGAACCGGGCGCGGCTGGTTCGTCGCCAATGGGCGATTCCAGCGAAAACACGGGAGTGAGGGAATGAGAAAGCTGGTGGCAGGTACGTTCATGACGCTCGATGGCGTGATGCAGGCGCCGGGCGCGCCCGACGAGGATTGCGAAGGCGGGTTCGCACATGGCGGCTGGCTGGTCCCGTACTTCGACGACCGGCTGGTCGAGGTCATGACCGACTGGACCACGCGCGCCGGCGGCTTCGTGCTGGGACGGAAGACCTACGAGATCTTCGCTGCGTCCTGGCCGAAATCGACCGATCCGGCGGACGCCACCGCGGTCGCGCTTAACACGCGGCCCAAGTACGTGGCCTCACGCACCCTGTCGCGACTGGACTGGGACAACTCGACGTTGCTCGGCGCGGACATCGCGGCGGAGGTGGCGCGGCTCAAGGCAGGCGAGGGCGGCGAACTGCAGGTGCACGGCAGCGGCGACCTGCTGCAGACGCTGCTGCGGCATGACCTGGTCGACACGTTGCGGCTGTGGACGTTTCCGGTCGTGCTGGGCGCCGGCAAGCGGCTGTTCGGCGCGGGCACCATCCCGCTCGGGTTTCGCCTGGTCGAGTCACTGCAGACATCCACCGGCGCCGTGTTGCACGTGTACGACCGTGTTGGCGCGCTGAAATATGGCGCGGTAGAGGTAGGCGAGGAGACCGTGGTCTACGACTAGTTGGGTCGGCTTGCGCCGCGGTTGCGCCGATCAGTCCTCGTACTGCGCGTCCTCGCGACCCTGCTGGCGGATCAGCGCGAGCTCGCGTGCGTCGTTGATCGCATCGCGAACCCCATCGAGGTCGACGGTGCGCTCGTCGAAGGTGAATTGGCCGGTCAGCACCGTGTCGGGCTGCAGCTCCCCGGCCTCGAACAGCGCCCACATCTCCTCACCGAACCAGGTGTCGAGCAGGTCCGGCGCCCAGCGCCCGAGGCTGGCGGTGAGGTTGTTGACGTCGCGCAGCAGCATGGACCGCGCCGCGTTGTTGCCGGCCGCGCTCACCACCTGCGGGAAGTCGATGACCACCGGGCCGTCGGGGCCGACCAGCACGTTGTATGCGGAGAGGTCGCCATGGATCAGGCCGCAGCACAGCATCCGCACCACCTGGCGCACCAGCACGGCGTGGAACTCGCGCGCTTGGGCCTCGTCCAGTTCGACTTCGCCCAGGCGCGGCGCCGTGAAGCCCTCGGCATCGGTCACCAGCTCCATCACCAGCACGCCGTGGAAAAAGCCGTGCGGCTCGGGCACGCGGACGCCGGCGTCGCGCAGCTGGTACAGCGCGTCGACCTCGGCGTTCTTCCATTCCGCCTCCTGCTGGCGGCGGCCATAACGGCTGCCGGTGGCGACCGCGCGCGCTTCGCGGCTGCCGCGCGACTTGCGGCCCTCCTGGTACTGCACGCGCTTCTGGAAACTGCGCTGCGCCATGTCCTTGTAGACCTTCGCGCAGCGCACCTCGTCGCCGGCGCGCACCACGTACACCGCCGCTTCCTTGCCGCTCTTGAGCGGGCGCACGACTTCGTCAATGACGCCTTCGTCGATCAGCGTCAGCAGGCTGGCAGGAGTCTTCACGGGGTCCAGGGGCGAGGCGCGCGGGCCGCGGGGGCCGCGGCGGGCGCGCAGTGTGGCGGAAAACGGCCAGCGCTGCCTGACGAAGGCGTGACCGCTGCATCGCGTGGGCGTGTCGATGTGGCGCGCCCTCGGCCGTCGTTGTCTGAAATACCCCCAGGCGCACAAGGCACCCCGACATGCTGACACTTCATGGAACACCCCCGACGCGCGCCCTGCGCGTCATCTGGCTGCTCAACGAGCTGGGCCTGGACTACGCGTCGTGCCCGGTGGACCTGACGCAGGGTGAGGCGAAGCGGCCGCCCTTCATCGAGCTCAACCCCGCCGCCAAGGTGCCGGTGCTGGTGGACGGGGACACCGTCCTCACCGAGTCGGCGGCCATCCAGCTGTACCTGGCGGAGAAGTACCCCGAGGCGGGCCTGATCCCCACGTCTCTCGAAGCACGTGCGCAGGTGTACCGCTGGATGTTCTTCCTGGTGACCGAGATCGAGCAGCCGCTGTGGCGCATCGCGCGGCACACGTTCATCTACCCGGAGGCGCAGCGGCTCCCCCAGGATGCCGCCCTGGCGGAACGCGAGTGCAGGGCGATGCTGGACGTGCTGGAGGCGCACATGGCCGACCGCACGTACCTCGTCGGCGACCGCCCAAGCGTGGCGGACTTCAATGCCGCCTACACCCTGGACTGGGCGAACGAGGCCGGCCTGCTGGACGGCACGCCCCGGCTCCGCGCCTACCTGCAGGCGATGTACGCACGCCCGGCAGCCCCACCGACCATCGCCGAGGCCTTCGCGGCGTCCAACTGAGGATCACCATGGCAAGCGATACGAAGATCAAGGGCCCGGCGTCGTACTTTCCGTCGATCGAGCGGACCTATGGCAAACCGGTCCAGCACTGGTTGGACCGGCTCGACACGGTCCGGGACCAGCCGCACATGGCGCAGGTGGCATGGCTCAAGGACCAGCACGGGATCGGCCACGGCCACGCCAACGCGCTGGTGGCCTATCACCGGGCGCACGCGGCCACGTCGTCGCACCCGAGGGCCGCCGGACCCTCCGGCGGCACGTGATCCCGCGCAAAAACGGAAAGGCCCGGCACGGGCCGGGCCTTCCGCGCGCGTGGATCCGAGGACCCTAGGTCGGCATGAAGCTCTTGGTCGCCTTCTTGTCGCGCTTCTCGGCCTTTTTTTCCTTCATCGACTTGGCCGGCTTCTTCTTCTGTTCCTTCTTCTGGTCCATCCCCTTGCTCATGGGCATCTCCTGCGCGCGTGGCGCTGGACTGCGGGTCGCAGTCGGCCCGTCGAGTATGCGCCGGTGGATGGCGCGGACACACGTGCCGCCACGCCTGCGACGCCGATCGGGGCGGCGGCGTGTGCCTGCCCCGCCGGCCGCGCGGCATTACTCCGGGATCGCGATGCGGCCGTAACGCCGTTGCGTGCACCCTGACGGCCCGTTTCCAGTGTCCCGTGGAGTCCACATGCGCGTGCGTGATGCCTTTCTTGTGATGTGCCTGGCGGTACCCGTGCTGGCGGCCTGCAGCGATCAGGCCGGTCCCGCCGAAACTGACGCGCCGGCCGTCGCCGCCCCTGAGCCCGCGCCCGAGCCGACCCCGGACGTCCAGCCCGCCCCGGATGCGGTCACCGGGACGGAGACGGACACGCCGACGGGCCCCGCCCCCGATGGCCCGACGCGGGGCGGCGACGGTTCGCAGATCGCGCTCCAGCCGCTGACGCCGGGGCAGCTGCGCGACGTGGAGATCCCCGGCGAGCTGGCGTGCAGTTTCGCCGACGACACCGGCGCCACGCTGCTGGTGGCGCGCGCCGACGTGATGCCCGACGGCATGGTCCGCGGCGCGGTCAACAACAGCGGTTACGTCGAGCCGCTGGGCAACGGCCGGGCGGGGGGCTTCAACGACCTGCTGGACGGGATCACGCTCAGCGGCAAGGGCCTGACGGTCGTTCTGGTGCGCGGTGCGGCCAAGCCCACCGGCAACGAGTCCACCCAGCACGTGGCCACGCTTACCGTGCAGCGCGCCGACGGCGCCGAGCGCACCTACGACGGGCTGTTGACCTGCGGGCCGTGAGGCAGGGCATCACGTCGGGCGCGCCCCCCGGGGCCGGTTTATCAGGGCCAGTCCAGCAGGGCCGTCTAGAATCGGCCGATGGAATATCAACTGGTGATCAAGTTCTGGCGCAAGTCGCTGGCCGATGAGACGTTCCTCGACTCGATCGAACGCGAGCTGGCCGAGGCCCTGGGCAGCGCTGCCGTGCTCGAGGGATACGACGTCAGCCCGAAGGAGATCAACCTGTTCATGCTGACGGACGATCCACGGCAGTCGTTCCGGCGCAGCCGCGACGTGCTGACCCGGCTGGGTGTCGAGAACGGGGTGTCGGCCGCGTACCGGTTGCAGGGTGGCGCGAAGTTCACCTCGGTGTGGCCGCTGCGCGCGATGCGTAAGTTCAGCCTGCCGTGAGTGCGCCGCTCCAGGTGGGAGCGGCGCATGGTTCCGGAAGCACGCCACGGCAGTCTGGTGTCAGAAGCGTCGCGTCCCCGCACCCCAGTCCCCGATGTCGCACTGGCCCGAGAAGTCGGTCATCGCGTCGATGGTGATGTGGCCTGAACGCCGGTCTACGGTCAGCTGCGGGCGGTTCATCCCGTTGAGCCGGTAGCGCGCGCTGATGCGGTCGGGCGTCACCGCCAGGTCGGTGAGGTCCCACCAGCCGTTGTGGCCGCCCGAGTGGATGGGCGGCACGAGGTCGGGGCCCAGGTGGATGCGACCGTGGTCGCCGTAGAGCTCGATCTGCACGTCGCTGTTGAAGCCCTGGGTACCGCTTCGGAGATTGCTGGATTCTTTCCACTTGTGGCGTTCACCGTCCCAGCTGTAGCTGGGCTCGGAGGTCACGGTCGGGCGGGAGCCTGCGCCATAACAGACCAGCACGAGCGACTGCGCATCACGTGTCCCGGCGATGGGCGGCGACGGGGGCGTGGACTGCGACGCATCGCCGCCTTCGCAGTTGGGCGCCGGCACGGCGGTTATCGCCGCATAGCGGCCGTCCATGGTCGATACGGAAATGCAGCGACCGGTGCGCGCGTTCCACCAGAAGGTGAAGCGCTGGTCGCGCACCACGTTGGACTGTCGCGCCTCGTACCCGCGGGACAGCAACTGGGTTTCGCCGCCGGCGGCGCGGGCGCCGACCAGGTCCTCGACATCGGGGGCGGTCTGGGCGGCGACGGAAAAGGACAGGGCGGATGCGGCGGCAAGGACGGCGTGAAGGGGGCGCATGGCAGTGTCTCCGGCAAGTCGGACGGGTCCATGGGACCGGTGAAGGACAACGGCATGGAGGTCGGGCGTTGTGTCGTAGGCCGCACCGCATGTACGGCCAGGTCGGGAGCCGCCCGCGTATGGACGGTGCCCATCGCCACATGCCCTGTTCCAGCCGCTGCCGGTCCCTCCCATGGCGTTCGCGGATGGTCGCGGACAGCGCCCTATACCGGTGCTCGCGTGAGGGCGGGGTGGTGGCGCGCATGCGCGTGAGGCATGGCCCGGTTAAACGATGGGAGTGCCGACGCACCTGCCGCTGTTGTTGAGTGTGGGCGTACTGCGAGCGGGGGGACATGCCGCCGGTTGGTGCCAGCACCTCGCCGTTCCCGCGGTCTTTCATATCCTGCCGTCGCGCGCACCGGACGACACGTCGGGGGCGCTCAAACGGGCTCCACCGCGCGTCTCGCGCGTACCCGTGCCGGCGGGCCCATCGCCCGTCGTTGCGCGGATCGCCGCCGGGCTGGCGCGCGATAATGGCCGGCCACACTGATCCTTGGCCCGCATGTCCATTGTGCTCACCGACTTCGCCCGCCCGCGCCTGTTCCCGCGCGAGCCCCGGCGCAACACCATCCAGGACGTCACGCCGGAGCAGTTCGAACGCCACCTCAACGACACGCCGCCGTTGAGGGTGCTCGACGGCTACGCGCCGTTCTGCAAGTTGCACGTGCACCGCAACTGGACGTCCACGCGCTGCCTTTCCATACCGATCACCGACGACAACCGCCATCTGCTGCGCTCGGACTACGAAGCCCGTACGAAGGACGAGTTGCCGGTGCTGGTGCGCTGGTTCGAAGGCATCGACCCGCCGGTGGCCGATTACCTGGTCGTCATCCTCTACAGCCGCGACCAGCTGGCGAAGGAAGGCACGGCCATCGAGGCGGACTGGGGCGTGGTCGGCTGCATGTACACCACCGAGCCGGAGGAGGCGCCGATGGCGCCGATCACGATGCTGCGCAACGCGTTGGGTGTGGAGGAGGGCGGCTCGGGTGTGCCGCTGGACCGCGAGGCCTATGCGCGCAGCGTGGCGTTCTGGCGCACGCACGCCAACTGGCGGGGATAGGACATCGCAGGCGGCGAGGCCGTTGCCAAGGCCTTGACCCGTGTCGCGTCAGGCTCAGGTTCCCCACTGCAGAGGACCGACCATGACGACCTCCCGGAAAGACGACGCCCATGCATCCGACCCGGCACGCGAACCGGCTCCGTCCACTCCTGACGCCACCACGACCAACCCGCGTGAGGGACTGGACCGCGAGGTGACCTCGACGATGCGGACGCGGTGGACGAAGACGGTGCGTTGCCGGGTCGTGTGGGCGGCGGTCTGGCCGGCGGCTGAGGGAAACACCTGCGAGGTCGGCGGCGCGCTCAGCGCCGGGTCTCGTGGTCCTGCGCCGCCTGCACGGCTTCGATGCGGTCGTTGGCGGCCTGGGTGGCGCGATCCGCATCGCCGACCAGGGCCTCGGCCCGCGTCTCGAGCTCCGTATGGCGTGTGTTGAGCGCCGCCTCCAGCACGACCGCATCCGAGTTGTCCAGCGACTGGTCGCGTGTCCAGCGGTGCAGGGCATTGCGCTCGCGCAGCGTTTTGCCGTTCACGCAGTTGCCCAGCTTCAGCCCTGCCGCAAAGGTCCGGTTGCTGTTGCGAAGCACGCGGCCGGCGTTGGCATTGGACGCCTGCAGCCGTTCGATGAAGTTGCGATTGCTGCGCCGCAGCTCGTCGGCCAGCGCGCCGGCACGGTCTAGGTCCAGCTCCGTGAACACCCCGCCGCCGGCCTTGGCGACCGCCCTCAGCTGGGCGCGGTCGGCGGCGGGCAGGTCGAACCCGATGACATTGACGACGGCGCGCGTGCCGCCCTCGTGCAGGGCCCGTGCGGCGGCCACGGGGTCGCCACCACAGGTGTCCTCGCCGTCGGAGACGACATACACGGCAGTCGGTCCGGCGCCCTCGGGCAGCATGCCGCCCGCGGCCCGTATCGCAGCGGCCAGCGGCGTCCAACCGCGGGCGTCGAAGCCATCGAGCGCCGCCTGCACCGCCCCCGGTTCGATCGCGCCGACCGAGTGCACGGCCTCGGCGGCGGCGCAACTGGCGGCCTTGTCCTCGCGGCGGTTGCTGCCGCGGTGGCCAAAGGCCAGCAGCCCCACGGCGGTGTCTGCCGGCAGCGAGGCGATGAAGTCCGAAGCCGCGTGTTTGGCGGCATCCATCTTGGTCGCACCGCCCGCGCGCGCGGCCATGGATCCGGATGCATCCAGCGCCACCACCACGCGTCCGGGGACCCGGCGGTCGTCGCGGCCGGGACCCGTGAGGTCGGGTGTGTCGGCGCCGCTTTCGGGTGCGGGCATGTCCGCGAAGCAGGCCTCGATGTCTTCGCCATGTGCCGCCAGAAACGTGGACAGCAGCCCGTCCGCGTCGATACCCGCAGCGGCACTGGCCGCAGTCGACGCCGTCGGGGCGGCTGCCGTCGCGTTGCCACTGCTGTCCGAGGGGGCGCTGCATGCGGTCACGAGGCCCAGGCCTGCGGCCAGGGCGGTCAGTCGGAAGGGTCGGGATACGCGCATCGCAGCAGTCCTTGGCCGGTCGGGATGCGAAGCGTAACAACGCGGTGTAGGGGCTCGGCGAACGCCGCCGGTGGGCCACGGGGCCCGATCACGCCGTGCCGCGCTACCCTGCCGGGCCCGCCATCACCGGACCCGGCCATGCCACGTGTGTTGATGCTTGCTCTCCTGCTGACGGCTGTGGCGCCCGCGCAAGCCCAGTCGCCCGTGTTCGACATGCACGTGCACCTGCGCGACGGTGCCGCGTCGGCGGCCGCATTCGAGGCGCGCCAGGCCGACGAGGGCGTCGAGTTGCGCGCCTACGGGGCGATGTGGTTCGGCGGACCGCACCAGGCGCTGGAAGGGCAGATCGATCAGGTGCGTGCGGGCAACGACCGCATCATCGCGCTGGCGGCGGCCAACCCGAAGGTCGTGCCGATTGCCACCGTCCACCCCTACGACGGCGACGCCGCCCTGGCCGAGCTGGCGCGCGTGGCGGGGCAGGGCGTCAAGGTGCTGAAGATCCACCCGCACACACAGCGCTTCGAGCTGGCCGACCCGCGTGTGCTGGCGTTGGCGCGGCGCGCGGGCGAACTGGGCGTGGTGGTGCTGACGGACAACGCCGGCATCATCGCCGGCGACAGCCAAGACCTGTTCAACCTCGCCCTCCGCGCACCCGACACGCAGTTCGTCTTCGCCCACATGGGCGGGATGGATTTCCGGTTCTGGAACGTGCTGGCGCTGGCGCGCACGGCCGAGGGCATCTTCGCGGAAAACCTCCATTTCGACATCTCCGCCACCGCGGTGTTGCTGGCCGATTCGCCGGTCGAGGACGAGTTCGTCTGGACGCTGCGCAACGTGGGCATCGACCGCATCCTGCTCGGCTCCGACCACCCGCAGCTGTCGCTGGGCGACACGGTTGACGCGCTGGACCGCCTGGGCCTGACGGCCGAGGAAAGCGCGAAGATCCGGTGGGGCAACGCGCAGCGGCTGTTCGGCCTGGAGTGACCCGGCACCGCACTGCACCGGCGCGCGAGCGTTCGCATGGATGACCGACCAGGAGACACGCGATGAAGATCCAAGGCTCGTGCCACTGCGGCAATGTCCGTTTCAGCTGCGAGGCGTACGCGCCCGTGCCGTTTCTCCACTGCTACTGCTCGATCTGCCGCAAGACGGCCGGCGGCAGCGGCAGCGCGATCAACCTCGGTGCGCGCGCCGACACGCTGGAGGTTGAAGGGCGCGAGCACCTGGGCGTGTACCGCGCGCGCATCCGCGAGGACGACGGCGGGTGCCGCGTCAGCAGCGGCCAACGGCATTTCTGCACCGGGTGCGGCAGCGCGCTGTGGCTGTTCGACCCGGAGTGGCCGGAGCTGGTGCATCCGCACGCGTCGGCCATCGACACCCCGTTGCCTGCGCCGCCGGAGCGGGTGCACATGCTGCTGGGTTCGAAGGCGAACTGGGTGCGGGTGCCTGAAGGGCCGCAGGACGTCCAGGTGGACGGCTTCCCCGACGAATCGCTGGAGGACTGGCACTGCCGCCACGGGCTGCTCGACGGGACGCGGTGAGCGCGCTCACGTGCGGGCGCGCGCCACCGGCAGCTGCCAGCCGTAGCGCATCGCCATGAAGCGAAGCGCGAAGCAGGCGACCGCGCCCGCCACCGCCACCGGTGTGGCCGGCAACGACAGCGCGTCGCCGCAGACCACCACCGCCGCACCCAGCAGCGCGGCCACGGCGTACAGCTCGCGTTGCAGCACGCCGGGCACCTGCATCACCAGCACGTCGCGCACGATGCCGCCGCCGATGCCGGTCAGCACGCCCAGCATCACCGCACCGACCGGCCCGACGCCGTAGGCCAGCGCCTTGCCCGCGCCGATCACCGCAAACAGGCCCAGGCCGATCGCATCGAACAACTGCACTGGATTGCGCAGGCGTTCGATCGTGTCGTAGCGGTAGAAGGTCAACAGGCCGGCGAGGGCGGACACCGCGAGGTACCGCCCGTCCACCAGCGCCACCGGCGGCGTGGCGCCCAGCATGGTGTCGCGCGCGATACCTCCTGCGGTCGCCGCGGCAAACGCCAGCACCAGCACGCCGAACAGGTCCAGCCCCTTGCGCGCGCCGGCCGTCGCGCCGCTGATGGCGAACGCGAACGTACCGATGAAGTCGATGGCGGTGACGAAGGCGGTGTACATGTCGGGCCCGAAGAGGGGGCGACCATGCTAACGCCGCGGTGCCCGCACGGCCGCTGGCATCGGCTTAACGGACCGCTGCGTAGCCTGCAGGCCCCGCTTCGAGCCCTGGATCGCGATGACCACGCCCGTCTACCGCCGCGCCCGCTACGCCCGCCGCGGCCCCGTACCGCATGAACTCGTGGAACTGGAGGCCTTCACCCCGCCCGCGTTGCAGCCCGGCGAGGCGCGCATAGAAGTGCTGGCCGCGCCGATCAACCCGTCCGACCTGATGACGATCACCGGCGATTACGGCCAGTTGCCCCCGTTGCCCGCGGTGGGCGGCAACGAAGGGGTGGGCCGTGTGGTGGAGGTGGCGCCGGACGTCGATACGCCACCGCCGGGTACCCGCGTGCTGCTGCCGGTGGGCATCGGCACCTGGGCCACGCACGTCACCGCCCGCGCCGACACGCTGGTGCCGCTGCCGGACGCGGGCGACCCGGTACAGCTGTCGATGCTCGCGATCAATCCGCCCACCGCCGCGCTGCTGCTCCAGGACATCGTGGACCTGCAACCCGGCGAGTGGGTCATCCAGAACGCCGCCAACTCGGCCGTCGGCGGCTACGTGGTGCAACTGGCACGGGCGCGCGGCCTGCGCACCGTCAACGTGGTGCGGCGGCAGGCGGCGTGCGCACAGGTGGCGGCCGGCGCCGATGCGGTACTGGTCGACGGCGACGACCTGGCCGCGCGTGTCCGCGACGCCACGGGCGGCGCGAAGATCCGGTTGGGCATCGACGCGGTGGGCGGCGCGGCGACGGACCACCTGGCGCAGGCGCTGGCGCCCGGCGGCACCGTGGTCAACTACGGCGCGATGGGCGGTGGCCTGTGCGAACTCTCGCCGCTGGCGCTGATCTTCCGCGGCATCACGCTGCGCGGCTTCTGGCTGGCGCGCTGGTTCGAGCAGTCCACGCCGGCGCAGCGCACCGAGCTGTTCGGCTCGCTTGCCGCCCGCATCATCGACGGCTCGCTGCATGCGCCGGTCGCAAACCGGTACCCGCTGGACGCCATCGCCGATGCGCTGGCCGCCGCGGGCGAGGGCGGCCGCGGCGGCAAGGTCGTGCTGGTGCCGAACGGGGATCCGATCTCGACCTGACGGCGCCGCACGCGCGTCAGGCGGTCGCCGGGACGTCCTCCAGCGTGGGGTAGTCGGTGTAGCCCTGGGCGCCGCCGCCATAGAACGTGTCGGGGTCGGGGGTGTTGAGGGGGGCGTCGCGGCGCAGCCGCGCCGGCAGGTCCGGATTGGCCAGGAAGGGCACGCCGAAGGCCACCGCGTCCGCCCGTCCCGAGGCGACCGCGTCGAGGGCCATGGCCCGGTCGTAGCCGTTGTTGACGATCCAGGCGCCGCGGAAGCGCCGGCGCAGGGCGGCATAGTCGAACGGCGCGATGTCACGGTCACCGCCGGTGGCGCCCTCGATCACGTGGACATAGGCGATGCCCAGCGTGTCCAGCCGTTCCACGGCGCGTTCGAACAGGGGCTGCGGAGCGCTGTCGCGCAGGTCGCCGGCCGGCGTCACCGGCGACAGGCGCACGCCCACGCGTCCGGCACCGATCTCACCGGCCACCGCGGACACCACCTCGAACAGGAAGCGCGTGCGGTGTTCGATACTGCCGCCGTAGGCATCGTCGCGGCGGTTGGCACCGTCGCGCAGGAACTGGTCGATGAGGTATCCGTTGGCGCCGTGGATTTCAACGCCATCGAAGCCGGCCGCCACCGCGTTGCGCGCGGCGGTACGGAACTCCTCGACCACGCCGGGAATTTCATCGAGCGCCAGTGCGCGCGGCTCGGACACGTCCACGAACCCGTCGGCGGTGAAGGTCTTGGCGTTCGCCCGGATGGCGCTGGGCGCCACCGGCTGCACGCCCTCGGGCAGCAGGCTGGTGTGGGAGATGCGCCCCACGTGCCACAGCTGGACGACGATGCGCCCGCCCGCGGCATGCACGGCGTCGGTGACCGCGCGCCAGCCGTCCACCTGCTCCGGCGTGTAGAGGCCCGGTGTGTCGAGGTAACCCTGGGCGCCGCGGCTGACCTGGGTGGCCTCGGTGATGACCAGGCCCGCGCTCGCGCGCTGGGCGTAGTACTCGGCCGCCAGTGGCGAGGGCACCAGGCCGGCGGCCGCGCGATTGCGGGTCAGCGGCGCCATGACGACGCGGTTGGCCAGTGCCAGGTCGCCGAAGCGTGCGGGGGAGAACAGCGTCGCGGTGGAAGATGCGTCGGCCATGGGGCGGTCCTGTGGGAGGGTCGGGGGTGGGGCGATGCCGGATCGCAACCGCGGGCTTCACCGGTTGCGCCAGGCTCGAACCGTGGGGCCGCGGCGGGCGCCGACCACCGGCACGACGGGACCACTGCATGCCACCTGC
>CAMPJI010000015.1 GCA_946886865.1 uncultured Lysobacterales bacterium
GGCTTCAGCCGCGATCGAATCGCCGGCCCCTGCCGTGGTAGGCGCGACGTGCGTCGCGACCCGCGCCGGCACCCGAGGATGCGCGGTCGCGACTCACGTCGCTCCTACAAAGGGCGTGCGGGTTGCGTCGTGGCGTGGCGTGGTGTCGCGATCGCGGCTGAAGCCGCTCCTACAGATGCAAAGAAAAACGCCGGCGCAGAGGCCGGCGTTTTCACTACTGGAGGGGCGCGGAACGAATCAGCCGCCCTTCGTCCACTGGCCCATGGCCGCCAGGCCGTTGTCCTTGGCGCGGGCATAGACCGTCTGCTGCGCGGCCGCGACGTTGTTGACGATGTCCTGCGACCACAGCTTGAGCGCGGCCGACTGCATGGCGCGGCCGTAGCTGAAGCTCAGCGGCCACGGCTTCGGGCCCATGCGGTTCATCGCGTCCAGGTGCGCGGTGGCGTCCTCGTCGGACTGGCCGCCGGACAGGAACACGATGCCCGGCAGGGTGGCCGGCACGGTCGACTTCAGGCACTGCAGGGTCGCCAGCGCGACGTCCTCGACCGAGGCCTTGTCGCCGCTGGTCGTGCCCGGCACCACCATGGAGGCCTTCAGGATCGTGCCCTCCAGCACCACGTTGTGCTCGTACAGCGAGCCGAACAGCGAACGCAGCACGACTTCGGTGACCTCGTAGCAGGTGTCGATGTCGTGGCTGCCGTCCATGATCACTTCCGGCTCGACCATCGGCACCAGGCCCTGCTCCTGGCACAGCGCGGCGTAGCGCGCCAGCGCGTGGGCATTGGCCTCGATGCAGGTGCCCGACGGGGCGTCGTCGTCGATGTTGATCACCGCGCGCCACTTGGCGAAGCGGGCGCCCAGCTTGTAGTACTCCTCCAGGCGCGCGCGCAGGCCGTCGAGGCCCTCGGTGACCAGCTCGCCCGGGAAGCCGGCCAGCGGGTGCGCGCCCTTGTCGACCTTGATGCCCGGGATCATGCCGTTGTCGCTCATGACCTTGGCGAACGGCACGCCGTCCCTGGTGGACTGGCGGATGGTCTCGTCGAACAGGATCGCGCCGGAGATGTAGTCCGACAGCTTCGGCGTGGTAAGCAGCAGCTCGCGGTAGGCGCGGCGGTTCTCTTCCGTGCACTCGATGCCCACGCCGTCGAACCGCTTCTTGATCGTGGCGTTGGACTCGTCGATGGCGATGATGCCCTTGCCTTCGGCGACCATGGCCTGGGCGGTTTCGGCAAGCTGTTCGATGCTCATGGGGTGTCCTGCGGCTGGCGGGTGGAAGCCGGCGATTATAGCCGGCGCGCGCGGGGCCGGGCCATCGCATCCCAGTCGAAACAAGCGGTTACGGGGCAAGCCCGTGTATGAGCGGCTTCAGCCGCGATCGCGACCTCCGGACGCCGCCGACCCTCTGTAGGAGCGACGTAAGTCGCGACCCACGACCCCAGGACAGATGCGTTCGCGACTCACGTCGCTCCTACAACGGCATCGCGGCTGAAGCCGCTCCTACGGCAGGCGTAGGGTTTATCGGGCTCCGGCAAGTCCCGGGTGCGCTGCGCTTACCCGGGCTACAGCTCGCCGAGCCCCTCGGCCACGCCGTCGGGGCCGACCTGCAGCAGGCGCAGGGTGTTGGTCGCGCCGCGGTGCTCCATGTGGTCGCCGCTGGTGAAGACCAGCCGCTCGCCCTCGGCCAGCAGTCCGTCGTCGAACAGCTGCTTGACCGCGACGCGGGCGGCATCGCGCGAAGCCAGGCCGCGGCTGTCGAAGTCCAGAGGACGGACGTCGCGCATCATCGCCATCTTGCGGCGCGAGGGCGCATGGCGGGACAGCGCGAAGATCGGCGCCGGCGAGCGGAAGCGCGAGAGGAATCGCGCGGTGCCGCCGGATTCGGTCATCGCGACGATCGCGCGCACGCCGATGTGCTCGGACAGGAACATCGCGGCCATCGCGATCGCCTGGTCGGCCTTCTCCAGGTTGCGCGGCGCCTTCTCGAAATCGGTGTCGTGGCTGAACTGGCGCTCCGCGCCCATGCAGATGCGCGACATCGCCTCCACCGCCTTGACCGGGTAGCGCCCGGCCGCCGACTCGGCCGAGAGCATCACCGCATCGGTCCCGTCGATCACCGCGTTGGCGACGTCCAGCACCTCGGCGCGCGTCGGGATCGGGCTTTCCACCATCGACTGCAGCATCTGCGTGGCGGTGATCACCACGCGGTTGCGCTCCAGCGCCTCGCGGATGATCTTCTTCTGCAGGCCGGGCAACTCGGCATCGCCGATCTCCACGCCCAGGTCGCCGCGCGCGACCATCACCACGTCGCTGGCGTCCACGATCTCGGCCAGGTTCTCGATCGCCTCGGCGCGCTCGATCTTCGACACCAGCGCGGCCTCGCTGCCGGCGGCGCGGGCCACCTCGCGCGCGCGGTCCATGTCCGCGGCGTTGCGGCAGAACGACACCGCGATGAAGTCGGCCTCCAGTTGCGCGGCGACCTTGATCAGCGCCTCGTCATGTTCGGTCAGCGCCCCCAGCGACAGCCCGCCACCCTGCTTGTTGAGTCCCTTGCGATTGGACAACGCGCCGTCGTTGAGCACGGTGCAGGCGATGCGCGCGCCGTCGACCGACTCCACCTGCAGCTGCAGCAGGCCATCGTCCAGCAGCAGCACGTCGCCGGGCGCGACATCGCCGGGCAGGCCGAGGTAGCTGACGCCGACCTGGGTGGCATCGCCGGGCGGCGCGTCGTCGCTGGCGACCAGGTCGAAACGGTCGCCGGCCTTCAACTCGACCTTGCCGTCGGCAAAGGTCTCGATGCGGATCTTCGGGCCGGGCAGGTCGGCGAGGATGCCGACCTCGCGGCCCACACGCGCCGCCGCTTCGCGCACCGCCTGCGCCCGCGCGATCTGCGAGGCCGGGTCGCCGTGCGAGAAGTTCAGGCGGACCACGTCGACGCCGGCGGCCAGCAGCGCGTCGAGCACCCCGGGCTTGTCGGTGGCCGGGCCGAGGGTGGCGAGGATCTTGGTGCGGCGGGCAATGGCGGACATGGCAGACTCGTCGTGGCTGACCGCACGCTAGCACAGCGTTTGCGCCCTTCCGGACTGAATACGTATGCCGCGGATCGACCCCCCTGCCCGCCACGCGGATTCCGACGGTCTGCCGGTCTTGGCCGGCGTGCGCGCGACCCTGCGCGGGTTGCGCGAGGACGACGCCGAAGCGCTCTTCGCGCTGCACTCCGATCCGCGCGCAATGCGCTACTGGAGCTTCGTGCCGTGGACCGATCGCTCGCAGGTCCACGATTACCTGGCCCGCGGCATCGCCGCGCGCGATCCGGAGCGGATGCTGTGCTGGGCGATCGCGCAGGCCGGCGACGAGGCGCTGGTGGGCACCGCCACCCTGTTCGCCATCAACCGGGAGCAGGGCCGCGCCGAGATCGGCTACGCGCTGCATCCGTCCAACTGGGGTCGGGGGCTGGCGACGGAGGCGCTCGGTCTCGTGCTGGGCCATGCCTTCGACACCCTCGGCCTGCGCCGCGTGGAAGCGGACATCGACCCGCGCAACACCGCCTCGTGCCGGCTGGTCGAGCGCCACGGCTTCGTGCGCGAAGGCATGCTGCGCGAGCGCTGGCATGTCGGCGGCGAGGCCTGCGACAGCGCGGTGTACGGGTTGCTGGCGCGGGAGTGGACGGGGCGAAACCCATCCCGGACTGCGTAGCCCTCCCCTGTAGGAGCGGCTTCAGCCGGCATGCTTTTCCGCGGGGAATCCGCAGGCCATTTGTAGGAGCGACGTGAGTCGCGATTCGCAGGCGGCTGGAGCTGCGCGGTCGCGACTCACGTCGCTCCTACAACGGCACGGGGATTCGGGCGACCGTGATCGCGGCTGAAGCCGCTCCTGCAGAACCACGGATACAGTCGAGGTCTCAGCCGCGGGCGCGCAGCGCCGCGACCGCCGGCAGCTCCTTGCCTTCCAGGAACTCCAGGAAAGCGCCGCCGCCGGTGGAGATGTAGGACACCTCATCGGCGATGCCGTACTTGTCCACCGCGGCCAGGGTGTCGCCGCCGCCGGCGATGGAGAAGGCACTGGACGCGGCGATCGCACGCGCCAGCGCCTCGGTGCCCTTGCCGAACGCGTCGAACTCGAACACGCCCACGGGGCCGTTCCACACCACCGTGCCGGCCTTGGCGATCATCGCGGCGTAGCGCGCGGCGGTGTCCGGGCCGATGTCCAGGATCATGTCGTCCTCGCCCACCGCATCCACGACCTTGACCGTGGCAGGGGCATCGGCGGCGAACTTCGGCGCGACCACCACGTCGGTCGGCACCGGGATGTCGGCGCCGCGCGCCGTGGCGTCGGCCATGATCTTCCTGGCGGTGTCGACCAGGTCGGTTTCCACCAGCGACTTGCCGACGCCGTGCCCCATCGCAGCGATGAAGGTGTTGGCGATGCCGCCGCCGACGATCAGCTGGTCGACCTTGCCCACCAGGGACGACAGCAGCTCCAGCTTGGTGCTGACCTTGGAGCCGGCAACGATCGCCAGCAGCGGCCGCGCCGGGTTGTCGAGCGCCTTGCCGAGCGCATCGAGCTCCGCCATCAGCAGCGGGCCGCCACAGGCGACTTTCGCATGGCGGATCACGCCGTGCGTGGAGGCCTGCGCGCGGTGCGCGGTGCCGAAGGCGTCCATGACGAACACGTCGCACAGCGCGGCATACGCCTTGGCAAGCGCCTCGTCGTCCTTCTTCTCGCCGACGTTCATGCGGCAGTTTTCCAGCAGCACCAGCTGCCCGGGATGCACCGGAACGCCACCGACCCAGTCCTTGACCAGCGGCACGTCCATGCCCAGCAGTTCGCCGAGCCGGTCGGCGACGGGCTGCAGCGACTCGTGCTCGCTCCACACGCCCTCGCTCGGGCGGCCGCGGTGCGACATCACCATGACCGCCGCGCCCTTCTCCAGCGCCAGCTTCAGCGTCGGCAGCGCCGCGGTGATGCGCTGCTCGGAGGTGATCCGCCCGTCCTCGATCGCGATCGGCACGTTGAGGTCCTCGCGGATCAGCACGCGCTTGCCGGAAAGGTCGAGGTCGGTCATGCGGAGCAGGGTCATGGCGTCGTCCGTGGTCGGTGCGGGGAGCCGGCTATTGTCCGGAGCCGGGGCCGCGCGGGCAAACAGCGCGACGGCCGGGCCAAAGCCAGGAGCGCCTCACCCCCAGCTGGCGGATGGCACCGGTGCAGGGGCAACGGCTGGACCAACCGCCAGCGCCTTATCCAATACACCCTCACAACATCTAGCGTTGACGCAGACGAAAAACACGATATGTTGTGCCCGTCGGTGCCGGCCCTCGCGGTCGGCTGAAAAGGGAAGCCGGTCCAGGCCGCGGGTGATCGACATGATCGCCCGGCCGACTCCGGCGCTGCCCCGCAGCGGTAGTGGAAACGAAAGCCGTCATGGCACTGGGCACTCCTGCCTGGGAAGCGACGGCCGGTAGGTGGAACGGGTGTGGACACACGCCCGTCCCGCGTCCAGAGCCCGAAGACCTGCCGACAGCCGCGCGAAGCACACCGCGCGGTGACCGGCCAGGGAGCCTTCGGGGGAAGGCGGTCGGTGTCGTGGCCCGCGCCTGCGGGCAGCCGTCGTCGGGCCCTGCCCGCGAGGGCCGGGCCGTCGATCGCGGCCTGCGCGACACCCCCGCTGCACTTTGTGGACTCCCGCGCCCGCGTCGCCCTTCGAGGGGAGGCCGACGGCCCGTGCGCCATGCACTGGAGTTCCACCATGACCACCGAAGACACCGCCACGGCACGTGCCGAGGCACCTGCGTCCACCACCGCGGCACACGACGCCGACCCGACCCCGACCCCGACTGCAGTTGGCACCGACAGCTTCGCCCTGACGCCGCCCGCGACCGCCTCCAGCATGGCCGTGACCAAGCGCAATGGCAGCCGCGAGCCGGTCGACCTCAACAAGATCGTCCGTGCGATCACGCGTTGCAGCGACGGCCTGCATGCCATCGACCCGATGCGCGTGGCCACCCGCACCATTTCCGGGCTCTACGACGGCGCGACCACGCGCGAACTCGACGAGCTGTCGATCCGCACCGCCGCGCTGCTCACCGCCGAAGAGCCCGAGTACGGGCGGCTCGCCGCGCGCCTGCTGGCCGGCGTGATCGAGAAAGAGGTCGCGGGCATCGACATCAACGCGTTCTCGCAGTCGGTGCAGCGCGGCCACGACCTGGGCCTGGTCAACGGCCGGCTGCTGGGCTTCGTGCAGGCCAACGCGCGCAAGCTCAACGACGCCATCGACAACAGCCTCAACCAGCGCTTCGACTACTTCGGCCTGCGCACCCTGTACGACCGCTACCTGCTGCGCCACCCGAAGGCACGCACGGTGATCGAGACGCCGCAGCAGTTCTTCATGCGCGTGGCCTGCGCGCTGAGCGAGGACGTGTCCGACGCGCTGGCGCTCTACCGGCGCATGGCGCAGCTGGACTACATCCCGTCGTCGCCGACGCTGTTCAACGCCGGCACCACGCACGAGCAACTGTCGTCGTGCTTCCTGCTGGACTCGCCCGAGGATTCGCTGGAGTCGATCTACGCGCGCTACATGGACGTGGCCAAGCTGAGCAAGTTCAGTGGGGGCATCGGCCTGAGCTACACCCGCATCCGCTCGCGTGGGTCGCTCATTCGCTCCACCAACGGCCTGAGCAATGGCATCGTGCCGTGGCTGAAGACGCTCGACGCGTCGGTGGCGGCGGTCAACCAGGGCGGCAAGCGCAAGGGCGCGGCCTGCGTCTACCTGGAGCCGTGGCACGCGGACGTCGAGGAGTTCCTCGAGCTGCGCGACAACACCGGCGACGAGGCGCGGCGCACGCACAACCTCAACCTGGCCAACTGGATCCCCGACGAATTCATGCGGCGGGTGGAAGCGGACGCGCCGTGGTCGCTGTTCGATCCCCACGCGGTGCCCGAGCTGACCGACCTGTTCGGCGAGGCCTTCGACCGGGCCTACGCTGCCGCTGAAGCGGCCGGGCTGGCGGTCAGGCAGGTCAAGGCGCGCGAGCTGTACGGCCGGATGATGCGCACGCTCGCGCAGACCGGAAACGGCTGGATGAACTTCAAGGACAAGGCGAACCGCGCCTGCAACCAGACCGCGCGCGCGGGCAACGTGGTGCACCTGTCCAACCTGTGCACGGAGATCCTGGAGGTCACCTCACGGGACGAGACCGCGGTCTGCAACCTGGGGTCGATCAACCTGGCGCACCACGTCGAGCTCTATCCGGAGGGGCCGGTGCATGGCGAGGCGGGCCGCTTCGACTTCGAGCGGCTGGCCGAGACGGTGCGGCTGGCCGTGCGGCAGCTGGACCGCGTCATCGACCTGAACTTCTACCCCATCGACACCGCCCGCCGCGCCAACCTGAAGTGGCGCCCGGTGGGGCTGGGCACGATGGGCCTGCAGGACGTGTTCTTCAAACTGCGGTTGCCGTTCGACTCGGCGCCGGCGCGTGCGCTGTCGAAGAAGATCGCCGAAGAGATCTACTTCCACGCGCTGTCGGCCTCCAACGAGCTTGCGCTGGAGCGCGGCCGCCACCCCGGGTTCGGGGACACCCGCGCCGCCCACGGTGAACTGCAGTTCGATGCCTGGGGCGTGGTGCCCGACGACACGGCTCGCTGGGATGCGCTGCGCGCGCGCATCGGCGAGCACGGGCTGCGCAACTCGCTGCTGGTGGCGATCGCCCCCACCGCGACCATCGCCTCGATCGCCGGCTGCTACGAGTGCACCGAGCCGCAGGTGTCGAACCTGTTCAAGCGCGAAACGCTGTCGGGCGATTTCATCGTGGTCAACCGCTACCTCGTGGAGGAACTCAAGGCACTGGGCCTGTGGACGCCGGAGCTGCGCGACGCGATCAAGATGAGCGAGGGCTCGATCCAGGGGATCGACGCCATTCCCGCCCCGCTGCGTGAGGTGTACCGCACCGCGTGGGAGCTGCCGATGCGCTCATTGATCGACATGGCCGCCGATCGCGGCGCGTTCATCGACCAGAGCCAGTCGCTGAACCTCTTCATCGAAAGCCCCAGCATCGGGGCGCTGTCGTCGATGTACATGCATGCGTGGAAGCAGGGACTGAAGACCACGTACTACCTGCGCTCCAGGCCGGCGACGCGCATCGCGAAGTCGACCGTGAGCGCGCCGACGCCGGCCGCCGCGGTCGCCTGCTCGCTGGAGAACCCGGAGAGCTGCGAGGCCTGCCAGTAGGCCACGCCCAACCCCTCTCCCGCCGGGCGAGGGGTTGGAGGAGCGGGTGCGGCGACGCGGCCTTGCCCTCGCACCACCCTCCACCTCTTCGCCGAACCCTCATCCGGCGCTTCGCGCCACCTTCTCCCGAGGGGAGAAGAAACGACAACGGAGTCCCCGCGTGTCCCATCCAACACCCCACCTGCTCGAGCCCGGCTTCGACCTCACCCTGCGCCCCATGCGCTACCCGCAGTTCTACGAGATGTACCGCGATGCGATCCGCAACACGTGGACCGTGGAGGAGGTCGACTTCTCGCTGGACGTCAACGATCTCAAGCACAAGCTCGGCCCCGCCGAGCGGCACCTGATCGAACGGCTGGTGGCGTTCTTCGCCACCGGCGATTCGATCGTCGCCAACAACCTCGTGCTCAACCTCTACTCGCATATCAATGCGCCCGAGGCGCGCATGTACCTGTCGCGCCAGCTGTACGAGGAGGCGCTGCACGTGCAGTTCTACCTGACACTGCTCGACACCTACCTGCCCGATCCGGCCGCGCGTGCAAAGGCCTTTGCCGCCATCGAGAACATTCCCTCGATCCGCGCCAAGGCGGACTTCTGCTTCCGCTGGATGGATTCGATCCAGTCGCTGCAGCGGATCGAGACACGCGATGAGCGGCGGCAGTTCCTGCTCAACCTGGTGTGCTTCGCCGCCTGCATCGAAGGCCTGTTCTTCTTCGCCGCCTTCGCCTACGTCTACTACCTGCGCTCGCGCGGGCTGCTGCACGGGCTGGCGTCCGGCACCAACTGGGTGTTCCGCGACGAAAGCGGGCACATGGCCTTCGCCTTCGAGGTGATCGCCACGGTGCGCAAGGAAGAGCCGGCGCTGTTCGACGACGCGTTGCGCGGCGAAGTGGTGCAGATGCTGGCCGAAGCGGTGGAATGCGAAATGGCCTTCGCGCAGGACGTGCTGTCGGGGGGCGTGGTCGGGCTGTCGCTCAAGGACATGCGCCAGTACCTGGAGTACTGCGCCGACCAGCGGCTGGCCCAGCTGGGCATGTCGCGACACTTCGGTGCCACCAATCCGTTCGGCTTCATGGACCTGCAGGACGTCCAGGAGGTCACCAACTTCTTCGAGCGCCGGGTGTCGGCCTACCAGGTCGGCGTGCAGGGGGACGTGGCGTTCGACGCGGTGTTCTGAGGCGGCGCGAATGGGTAGCAGATCGGCTGCACCTGTAGGAGCGGCTTCAGCCGCGATCGAAAATCGGCCTTCCCTGGCAGGAGCGACATGTCGCGAATCGCCGGAATTCGAAGTTGCGCGGTCGCGACTGACGTCGCCCCAACCGCGGTGTGGGCTTCGTGCGATCGCGGCTGAAGCCGCTCCTGGAGAAGTTACGTGACCACAAAGAAAAGCCCCGCGATTGCGGGGCTCTTCTTTCACGGGGTCCGGCGCGCCGGCTTACTGGCCGATCACCTTGACCATCTCCAGGCACTTGTTGGAGTAGCCCCACTCGTTGTCGTACCAGCTCACCAGCTTGACGAAGGTGTCGTCGAGCGCGATGCCGGCCTCGGCGTCGAAGATCGACGTGCGCGCGTCGCCGCGGAAGTCGGTGGCGACGACCTTGTCCTCGGTATAGCCGAGGATGCCCTTGAGCGCGCCCTCGGACTGGGCCTTCATCTCCGCGCAGATCTCCGCGTACGTCGCCGGCTTCTCCAACTCGACCGTCAGGTCGACCACCGACACGTCGGAGGTCGGCACGCGGAAGCTCATGCCGGTCAGCTTGCCCTTGAGCTCGGGCAGCACCACGCCGACGGCCTTGGCTGCACCGGTGCTGGACGGAATGATGTTCTCGAGGATGCCGCGGCCGCCGCGCCAGTCCTTGTTGGACGGGCCGTCGACGGTCTTCTGCGTGGCGGTGGCGGCGTGCACGGTGGTCATCAGGCCGCGCTTGATGCCCCACGTGTCGTTGAGCACCTTGGCCACCGGCGCCAGGCAGTTGGTGGTGCAGGAGGCGTTCGAGACGATGGCCTCGCCGGCGTACTTCTGGTGGTTCACGCCGTAGACGAACATCGGCGTGTCGTCCTTGGACGGGGCCGACAGCAGGACCTTTTTCGCACCGGCGTCGATGTGCTTCTGCGCGCTGGCCTTGTCCAGGAACAGGCCGGTGGACTCGATGACGACGTCGGCGCCGACCTCGTCCCACTTGAGGTTGGCCGGGTCGCGCTCCTGCGTCAGGCGGATCTTCCGGCCGTTGACGACCAGGTGGTTGCCGTCGATCGACACGTCGCCGTCGAAGCGGCCGTGCACGGAGTCATAGCGCAGCATGTAGGCCAGGTACTCCGGCTCCAGCAGGTCATTGATGGCGACGACCTGGATGTCATTGCCGAAGTTCTGCACGGCCGAGCGCAGGACGTTGCGTCCGATGCGGCCGAAACCGTTGATACCTACTTTGATCGCCATTGCGGGCTCCTGACGGGCGTGGGACGGGAAAGCCGGCTATTTTAGCGCCCCCCGGGGCCGCCCGCTGGCCCCGTTGATGGAACACCTGGATGCCGCGCACGGCCCTCCGCCTTTTCCTCGCCCTCGCACTGGCCCTGTGCACCCTGCCCGCCGCGGCCTGGGGGCCGCTGGGGCATCGGCTGGTCGCGGCGCTGGCATGGGACGAGCTCGACCCGGCCGCCCGCGCGGAGATCACGTCACTGCTGGCCGGCGAACCCGACCCCACGCTGCCGGGCATCGCCACCTGGGCCGACGAGCTGCGCGCCAACGACCCGGACCTGGGCCGGCGCAGTGCGCCGTGGCACTACGTCAACCTGGGCGAGATGGGCTGCGAGTACGACGCGGCGCTGGCCTGCAAGGGCGGCAACTGCGTGGTCGAGGCGATCCGCGCACAGACTGCAATCCTCGGCGACCGTTCGCGCCCGCGTTCCGAGCGGCTGCAGGCGCTGAAGTTCGTCGTGCACTTCGTGGGCGACATCCACCAGCCGATGCACGCCGGCAACGCGGCCGACCGCGGCGGCAATGACGTGCAGGTCAACTGGCCCGACGGCAGCCCGGACGGCAAGGGCGGCAACCTGCACTCGCTGTGGGACAGCGGCCTGTTCAATACCGCCGGCCTCAGCGAGTCCGCCTGGCTGGCGCGGCTTCGAGGGATGGAACTGGCCGTCCCCGTCGAGGCAGAGCCGGCGCAATGGGCGGAGCAGTCCTGCGCCGTCGCGACGGCCAGCGGGGTCTACCCGCCCCGCTCCAAGCTGGGGACCGACTACCTGCAGGCGTGGCGTCCCGTGGCCGAGGCCCAGGTGCGCAGGGGCGGCAGCCGCCTGGCGATGCGGCTCAACGCCACGCTGGGCGCGGGCCACTGACGCCCCCGCTTTAGCGGCGCCTCACTCGGCCGCGGGCAGGCCCAGCAGCTCGCGCACCCGGGGCTCCAGACCGGTCAGGCCCGCGGCGCGGCCCAGTGCGAGCGCGTCCTCCGGCGCCACGCCGTCATGCGCGACGGCAGCCAGTGCCATCAGCGCACCGACCCGGTTGCCCGATGCGCAGTGCACCAGCACCGGCCCGTCCACCGCCTGCATCGCGCGCCACAGTGCGGTGGCCTTGGCCGTCGTGATGTCGCCGGCACCGGCGACGGGGATCTGGGTGTAGCGCAGTCCGGAAGCCGCCACCTCCGCGGCCACGTCGCGCCCCTCCAGCTCTGCCTCGGGGCGCAGGTTGATCACGGCCTGCACGCCGTCGGCCGCGAGCCGTGGCCACGCCGATGGGTCCGGTTGGCCGGACGTGAGCACACCCGGGCGGGGCATGCGCAGGCCGGGGATGGGGTCGTTCGACATGGGGGTGTCCTGGAGTGGGGCGGGAACGGAGGCCGACGCGGTGGCCGGATGCGGCGGCGCAGTGACGGGGTTGGCGGCGCAGGCGGCCAGTCCAAGGGCAAGGGCAAGGGCAAGGGCAAGGACGAGTGCACCGGATGCCGGGTGCGTGGCGTGAGAGCGGTTCATGTCGACGCCTCGCAGTAGATGCCGTGCAGGGTCTGCATCACGCGCAGGGCCGGGCCGTCCAGCAGCGAATAGAAGACCTGCTGTCCCTGCCGACGCGTCGCCACGAGGCCGGCCTCGCGCAACACCGCCAGGTGCTGCGACAGGGCCGACTGCGACAACGCAGTGCCGTCGAGCAGCTGCCCGACCGACAGCTCGCCGCCGACCAGCCGGCACAACACCATCAGGCGCTGTTCGTTGGCGAGCGAACGCAGCAGGGCCGCCGCCTCGCCGGCATGGCGTTGCATTTCATCAGGGTCGGGCAAGTCGATCACGGACGGCGGCGGGACTGGCTTCGGGCTTGGCATGGCACGCACTGCGAGGGGCGATGTGGGCATTATAGTAGTACTTGCTAATTTAGCAATACCTGATACATTACGCGCATCAGCGGACAGGAGCCCGACCATGCAACCCGTCGTCCACCCCTTTTTCCACCACGACAGCAACACCTGGACCTATGTCGTCGTCGAACCCCAGGGCAAGACGGCCGCCATTGTCGATCCGGTGCTGGACTTCGACCCCAAGGCCGGGCGCACCTCGACCGCGTCGGCCGGGCAGGTGCTGGCGTTCGTCAACGCACACGCGCTGGACGTGCAGTGGGTCCTGGAAACCCACGCCCACGCCGACCACCTGAGCGCCGGACACTGGCTGAAAGAGCAGCTGCCGCACGCGAAGCTGGCCATCGGCGACGGCATCCGCACGGTGCAGAAGACCTTCCGCCCGATCTTCAACCTGGGCGAGCACTTCCCCGTCGACGGCTCGCAGTTCGACCACCTGTTCGCGCCGGACGAGGCGTTCCGCATCGGCGCGCTCGAAGGCCGGGTGATCCCGGTGCCCGGTCATACGAACGATTCCAACGCGTTCCTCATCGGCGATGCGTTGTTCACCGGCGACTCGCTGTTCATGCCTGATGGCGGCACCGCGCGCTGCGACTTCCCCGGCGGCGATGCGGCCACGCTCTACCGCTCGATCCAGACGCTGTTCGAGTTGCCCGAAGACACCCGGGTGTTCGTCTGCCACGACTACGGCCCGGGCGGACGCGAGGTCGCTTGCGAAACCACTATCGGCGAACAGAAGCGCAGCAACATCCACGTGCACGAGGGCACGACGCTGGAGCAATTCGTGCAGATGCGCGAGACCCGCGACGCCTCGCTCGCCATGCCGACGCTGATCCTGCCCGCGGTGCAGACCAACATCCGCGCCGGTGAGCTGCCCGAGCCGGAGAGCAACGGCGTGCGCTACCTCAAGCTCCCCCTCAACCAGTTCTGACTCTGCACGGACCCGAACATGCCCACTGAATTCACTCCCTGGACCGCGCTGGCCGGCGGCGCACTGATCGGCCTGGCGGCCACGGTGCTGCTGGCCTCGCTCGGTCGTATCGCCGGCATCAGCGGCCTGTTCAACGGTGCGCTGGAACAGCGCGGCGACCGCGCGTGGCGTGTCGCGTTCCTGGTCGGGCTGGTCGCCGCGGCCGGCGTGTGGTTCGCCGTGGCCGGGGTGCAGCCGCGCACCGGATTCCCGCTGCCGTGGCTGCTGGCCGGCGGCCTGCTGGTCGGCTTCGGCACCCGGTTGGGCAGCGGCTGCACCAGCGGCCACGGCATCTGCGGACTGGCGCGGTTGTCGCCGCGCTCGATGGTGGCCGTGGCGCTGTTCATGGCGGCCGGCTTCGCCACCGTGTACGTGCTGCGCCACGCGCTGGGGGTGATGGCATGAGCACGCATCGCGTGGTGTGGGCGATGCTGGCGGGCGCGCTGTTCGGCCTGGGCCTGGCGGTGTCGGGCATGACCGACCCCGACAAGGTGCTGAACTTCCTGGACATCGCCGGACGATGGGATCCATCGCTCGCGCTGGTCATGGGCGGCGCACTGGCCGTCGCCGTGCCCGGCTTCGCGTGGGTGCGGCGACGCGGCGTCGCATTCACCGGCGGCGCCATCCCGCCCGCGCCCGCCCCGCGATTCGACAGAAGGCTGCTGGTCGGCAGCGGCCTGTTCGGCGTTGGCTGGGGCATCGCCGGCTATTGCCCGGGCCCGGCGCTGGCCAACCTCGCGCACAGTGCGCTCGAGCCGGCGCTGTTCGTGCTGGCGCTGCTGGCGGGGTCGCAGATCGCCCGGGTGTTCGAGGCACGCTGATCCCGCCGCCTCGCGCGGCGGCGGACGCGTCCGTACCATGACCGGATGATCGAGTCGGCCTGGTGGCTGGCGCTGCTGCTGTTGCTGGTGGCGGCGCTGTATTCGTCGGTGGGCCACGCCGGCGCGAGCGGCTACATCGCCGCCATGGCCCTGGTGGGCCTGGCCCCTGAGCAGATGCGCCCCACGGCGCTGGCGCTCAACCTGCTGGTGGGCGGCATCGGCCTGTTCCGGTTCTGGCGCGGTGGGCACGTGCGCTGGCGCAACGTGCTGCCGTTCGTGCTGGCGTCCGCGCCCGCCGCCTACCTCGCCGCGCGCGTGCAGCTGCCACGGGACAGCTACTCGATCCTGCTGGGCGTGATCCTGCTGGTCGCGGCCGTCGGCGTCTTCCGCAGCGCGGGACACGCGCTGGACGACGACAGCCGTTCGGCCGGGCGCCGGGTGCCGTGGACGGGCGGGTTGCTGGCCGGGGCGGTCATCGGCGTGCTGTCGGGGCTCACCGGCACGGGTGGCGCGATTTTCCTGACCCCGTTGCTGCTGTTCATGCACTGGATGCCGACCCGTCAGGCCAGCGGCACCTCGGTGGCGTTCGTCTGGATCAACTCGCTGACGGCCCTGGCCGGGCTGGTGCAGGTGACGGGCACGTTGCCCGACACGCTGCCGCTGTGGCTGGGCGCGGTCGCGATCGGTGCCCTGCTGGGTACGCAGCTGGGGTTGCGCTGGCTGCCGGTCACCGCGTTGCGGCGGGCCCTCGGGGTGGTTCTGCTGATCGCCGCGGGGAAATTGTTGCTGGCCTGAGCCGCGCGGGTCCTCGGCCGCTTTGCCGGACCGGGCGGCAGGCGTCGGACGCGCGCCGCCATGCCTTCCGGCACTCAAGCGGGTTGGGCTCCGGCCGTTACCGTCCGCATGGCCCCGCCGTGCACGTTGGATGGACGGAGCGGGCCCTGGATCGTGGACGGAATGGGGGGCCGCCGTTGCAGGGCGATTCCACGCGCAGGCGATTTCGCGGGGCATGCACGGCCCGACTGCCCGAATGGGCGCTCGTCTCGGCACGCCACGCACGCCCGGTCTCCGGGCCAGAAGGAACACGGCATGGGACTTGAGGAGCGCGAAATCGGGATCGACCAGGTGGCCACCGGCATGTACGTGTGCCGGCTGGACCGGCCGTGGACCGGGACGCCGTTCCTGATGCAGGGCTTCCTGGTGGAGTCCGACCGTGACGTCGCGCTGCTGCGCCAGTACTGCCGCACGGTCTGGATCGACGTGGTGCGCGGGTTGGACCCCCGCGACGCCCGACTGGAGCTGCTCGCCCCTCCCGCGCGCACGCGGAAGGCGGCCACCCCGATGGGGTCGACCCGCTACTCGGACTCGCGCGATTTCGACCAGGAACTGCCGGACGCGCGTGAGGCGCACCGCGCCAGCGCCGCCGTCGCCCACCGCATCATCGACGACGTGCGCGCCGGCCGGAAGCTGTCCTCGCACGCGGTGGTGGACGCGGTGACCCCGGTGGTGCAGAGCGTGCTGCGCAACGCCGACACGCTGTTCTGGGTCAACGCCCTGCAGCGGCACGACGGCTATGCCTACAGCCACGCGATCAACTGCAGCGCGCTGGCGGCGGCCTTCGGTCGCCACCTGGGCCTGCCGCGCGACATGCTGATGGACATGGCCGCGGGCGGCCTGCTGCTCGACATCGGCAAGACGCGGCTGCCGCCGGGGTTGCTGGATGTCGCCGGCCCGCTCGATGCGGCCGCCGCCGAGACGATGCGTGGCCACGTGCCCGCCGGCCTTGCCGCGCTGGACGACAGCAGCGGGCTGGGGCCGCAGGTGCATGAGATGGTGCGGACCCACCACGAGCGGCACGACGGCTCCGGGTATCCGCAGCGCCTGGCCGGCCCAGCCATTCCGCTGTCGGGCCGGATCGGCGGCATCGTCGACACCTTCGACGCGCTGACCAGCGACCGGCCGCATGCCCGCGCCATCGCACGCCATGAAGCCCTGCAGGTGATCTACCGCGAGCGCGATCGGCTGTTCCAGCGCGAGCTGGTGGAGCAGTTCATCGGCTGCCTGGGCGTCTACCCGACCGGCTCGCTGGTGGAACTGAGCACCGGCGAGGTGGGCGTGGTCATGACCCAGAACCCGATGCGCCGGCTGCTGCCGCGGGTCATGCTGCTGACCACCGCCGACAAGACGCTGCGCGACGCGTTCGAGCCGCTGGACCTGATGGTGCGTGCCGAGCGCCACCCCGAGCTGCCCCGGGTGGACGTGGTGCGGCCGCTGGAACGCGGCGCGCACGGACTCGACCCGGCGGACCTGTTCCTGTGACCCGCACCGAGCTGGTGGCGCTGCTGTCAGGCCAGCTCGACGCATGGCGCGAGGCCGACGGCGCGCTGGGGGTGATGCTGGTGCGCCTGCAGCGCGTGCGCGAATTCGGGCTGTTCTACGGCTACGGCGCCGGCGACGCGCTGGGCGAGGCGGCGCTGGCCCGCATCACCGGCGTGCTGCGCCCGCAGGACACGGTGGTGCGCGTCGGGATGCACGAGTACGTGGCGATGCTGCCCGGCCTGCGCGGCCACAACCACGCGGCGCTGGCCGGTGCCCGCGTGGTGCGGGCGTTCGAGTCGCCGCTGCCGGTGGGCGAACGTGCCGCGCCGGTGTCGGTCAAGGTCGGCATCAGCGTCCACCCCGACCACGGGCGCGATGCCGAGCGGCTGCTGCACAACGCCGAGACCGCCTACGGCGCGTCCCTGCGCGACAGCGAGGACAGTGCGCTGTACGACGCCGAGGGCACGCCGCCGCTGATCCCCTACGAGGCGCTGCACCAGGCCATTCTCGGCAACCGCCTGCAGGTGCACCTGCAGCCGATGCTGGACCTGCGCACGCGCCGGATCGTAGCCGCCGAATCCCTGGCGCGCTGGCACGACGACACGTTGGGCGCGGTCGCGCCGGACCGCTTCATTCCCCTAGCCGAAGAGACCGGGCTGATCTCGCCGCTGACGCGCTGGAGCCTCAACTCCACCCTGCGCCACGCCGCGCGCGCGCGCGCCATCGATCCGGACTTCTGTTTTTCGATCAACCTGTCGCCGCGCGTGTTCGGCGAGCGCGACCTCGTCGCGCAGATCACCTCGGCCCTGGGAATCTGGAACATCCCCGCCTCGGCCATCACGCTGGAAGTGACGGAGAACGCGCTGATGGAGGACCCCAAGCTGAGCCTCCGGCGGTTGGAGGACCTGCGCATGGAAGGCCTGGGGATTTCCATCGACGACTTCGGCGCGGGGTACTCCTCGCTGGCGTACCTCAAGTTCTTCCCGGCCACCGAGCTCAAGATCGACCGCGGCTTCATCGGCGACCTGCGCGACGACCGGCGCTCGATCCAGCTGGTGCGATCGATCATCGACCTGGGCCACCACCTGAAAATGCGGGTGGTGGCCGAAGGCGTGGAGGACGCGGAGTCGCTGTCCATGCTGGCCGAGATGGGGTGCGACTGCGCGCAGGGGTATTACATCCAGCGGCCCGAACCGGCCGACGCGTTCATCGACTCGCTGGCAGCCGCGCGCGGCCCGACATCGCCTCTGCACTGACGCACGCCCTGCACGCATCACGGCCGCGGCGCTAGGCTGTCGCGATGAGCCGACCCGCCCCCCGCCCCGAACCCGACCGCGTCGACTCGCTGGACGCGGCCGTCGACTGGATGCTCCGCCGCCTGCCGCCAACGCTGCGGGTCGGCGCCCCGCTGGGGCTGGGCAAACCGCACCGGCTGCTCAACGCGCTCTACGCCGGGGTCGAACACGACCCGGCGCGACCGCTCGACCTGTACACCGCCCTGTCGCTGGACCCGCCGAGGCCGGGCGCGGGGCTGGAAGGGCGCTTTCTGGAGCCGTTCGTCCAGCGCCACTTCGGCGACGACTTCCCGCGCCTGGCCTATGTGCAGGCCATGCGCCGCGACGCGCTGCCGCCGCACGTGCGGGTGGAGGAGTTCTACCTGCAGTCCGGGGCGATGCTGGGGTCGTCGCAGGCGCAGCGGCACTACGCCAGCCTCAACTACACGCACGTCGCGCGCGCGTTGGCCGACCGCGGCGTGGGCGCCATCGTGCAGAAGGTGGCAATGTCACCGGACGGCCGTCGCGTGTCGCTGTCATCCAATACCGACCTCACGCAGGACACGGTCGATGCCGTGCTCGCACGGGGCCTGCCCCGTCCGCTGCTGGTGGCGGAGGTGGATCCGCAGTTGCCGTGGCTGGGCGGCAGTGCGGCGGTGGCGGCGTCGTACTTCGACCTGGTGGTCACGCCGCCTGCGCCCCATCCCCGCCTGTTCGCCCTGCCCCGCCAGCCGGTGACCGCCGTCGACTACGCGATCGGCTTCCATGCCAGCACGCAGGTGCGCGACGGCGGGACGCTGCAGATCGGCATCGGTGCGCTGGCCGATGCGCTGTGCCACGCACTGGCCCTGCGCCACATCGACAACGCCGCCTACCGCCGGGTGCTGCGGGCGTTGCACTCCCCGGACGTGGACGATCCCGCCCTGGGGCCATTTGCCACCGGCCTGTACGGCTGCAGCGAAATGATCAACGAAGGCTTCAAGCGGCTGGTGGAGGTGGGCGTCATCCGCCGCCGCGTGGTCGACGACCTGCCGCTGATGCAGCGCGTGGCCGATGGCACCGCGGACGATGCGGACCGGGCACGGGTGGCACACGAGGGCGAATACCTGCACGGGGCGTTCTACCTGGGGTCGCACGATTTCTACGACTGGCTGCGCCAGTTGCCGGACGACCAGCGACGCGGCATCGGCATGCGCCGCATCAGCGAGGTCAACGAACTCTACGGCGGGCACGAAACCCTGGAACGGCTGCAGCGCCGTGACGCCCGCTTCTTCAACAGCTGCATGATGGCCACCGCACTGGGCGCGGCGGTGTCGGACGCGCTGGACGACGGCCGCGTGGTGTCCGGCGTGGGCGGGCAGTACAACTTCGTGGCCATGGCGCATGCGCTGCCGGACGCGCGCAGCGTACTGATGCTGCGCGCCACGCGCGAGGGCGGCCGCGGCGCGGCATCCAACATCCGCTGGAACTACGGACACACGACGATCCCGCGGCACCTGCGCGACCTCTACATCACCGAGTACGGGGTCGCCGACCTGCGGGGCCGCTGCGACGAGGCGTGCGTCATCGCGATGGCGTCCATCGCCGACGCGCGCTTCCAGGACGGGCTGCTGGCCGCGGCGCGGGGCAGCGGCAAGCTGGCACGGGGGTTTGCGCCGCCATCGGCGTGGACGCGCAACACGCCCGCGGCCCTCGACGAGGCGCTTGCGCCCCTGCGGCGCGACGGCACCCTTCCCGACTACCCGCTGGGCAGCGATTTCACCGCCGTCGAGCAGCGCCTGGTGCGGGCGCTTTCGTGGTTGAAGGCGCGCACGGCCACTCGACGCGGAATGGTTTCAACCGTGCTGCACGCCGTGGCCACGGGCCGAAGCGATGATGCCGATGCACTCGAGCGCATGGCGTTGGCCCAACCCCGGGGCATCAAGGCCCGGATCGAGGCCCGCCTGCTGGCGCATGCGCTGGATGCCACGCGCAGGGATCCGGCATAGAAAAAGGCGGCCCAAGGGCCGCCTTTCTCCTGGCCATTGACGTGCCGACTCAGGCGAGTCCGCGCACGGCCTCCACGACCTTCTCGACGGTGAAGCCGAAGTGCGGGAACAGGACGTCGGCCGGGGCGCTGGCACCGAAGCGGTCGATGCCGATCACGTCGCCGTCCAGGCCGACGTACTTGCGCCAGAAGTCCGACACGCCGGCTTCGATCGCAACGCGGCGACGCACGCCACGCGGCAGCACCGACTCGCGATACGCCGCATCCTGGCGGTCGAACACGTCGGTGGACGGCATCGACACCACGCGCACGCCGTCGCCCAGCTGCGCGGCGGCCTGCATGGCCAGGCCGACTTCCGAGCCGGTGGCGATCAGGAGGGTGTCGGGGGTGCCGACCGAGTCCTTCAGCACATAACCGCCGCGCGCGATGGCCGCCACCTGCGCGGCATCGCGCGCCTGGTGCGGCAGCGTCTGGCGCGAGAACACCAGGCACGACGGCCCGTCGTTGCGCTCGATCGCGGCCTTCCACGCCACCGCCGACTCCACCGCGTCGCAGGGACGCCAGAGGTCGTTGTGCGGGATGTAGCGCAAGGACGCCATGTGCTCGATCGGCTGGTGCGTCGGGCCGTCCTCGCCCAGGCCGATGGAGTCGTGGGTGTAGACGTGGATCGCGTGCGCGCCCATCAGCGCGCTCATGCGCACCGCGTTGCGGGCGTAGTCGGAGAACACCAGGAAGGTCGCGTCGAACGGGATGAACCCGCCATGCAGGTTCAGGCCGTTGCTGATCGCGCTCATCGCGAACTCGCGCACGCCGTAGTAGACGTAGTTGGCGTCCGCATCGGTCGTCGCGACCGACTTGCTGCCGCTCCACAGCGTCAGGTTGGAGTGCGCCAGGTCGGCCGAGCCGCCAATGAGTTCCGGCAGGCGCGGCGAGAAGGCCTCGATCGCCATCTGCGAGGCTTTGCGCGACGCGACCGATGGGCCCTCGGCCTGCAGCTTGGCGATGTAGCCGTCGGCGGCATCGGCGAAATCCGCCGGCAGCTCGCCACGCAGGCGGCGGGCCAGCTCATCGGCCAGGGCCGGGTGTTCGGCGGCATAGCGGGACTGCAGCGCGTTCCACTCCGACTCCCGCTCGCGGCCCGCTTCGGTCGCGTTCCAGCCGTCGTAGACCGGCTGCGGCACCTCGAAATCGCCGTGGCTCCACTTCAGCGCATCGCGCGTGGCGACCAGCTCGTCCTTGCCCAGCGGTGCACCGTGGCTGGACTCCTTGCCGGCCTTGGCGGGCGAGCCGTAGCCGATCGTCGTGCGGCAGCAGATCAGCGTCGGCCGGTCGTCCTTGGACATCGCGGTGTCGATGGCGGTCTTGATCTCGCGCGGGTCGTGGCCGTCGACATTGCGGATCACGCGCCAGCCGTACGCCTCGAAACGCGCCGGCGTGTCGTCGGTGAACCAGCCGTCGGTGTTGCCGTCGATGGAGATGTGGTTGTCGTCCCAGAACGCGACCAGCTTGCCGAGCCCCCAGGTGCCGGCGAGCGAGGCGGCTTCGTGGCTGATGCCCTCCATCAGGCAGCCGTCGCCCATGAACACCCAGGTGCGGTGGTCGACGACGTCGAGTCCCGGCCGGTTGAAGCGCTGTGCCAGCAGCTTCTCGGCCAGCGCCATGCCCACGGCGTTGGCAAAGCCCTGCCCCAGCGGCCCGGTCGTGGTTTCCACGCCAGGCGTCATGAAGTTCTCCGGGTGCCCCGGCGTCTTGGAGTCGAGCTGGCGGAAGTTGCGCAGGTCGTCGACCGAGAGGTCATAGCCCGCCAGGTGCAGCAGCGCGTACTGCAGCATCGAGCCGTGGCCGTTGGACAGGATGAACCGGTCGCGGTTGGCCCACGCCGGGTTGGCCGGGTTGTGGCGGAGGTAGTCGTTCCAGAGCACCTCGGCGATGTCCGCCATGCCCATCGGCATGCCCGGGTGGCCCGAGTTGGCGGCCTGCACGGCGTCGGCGGCGAGGAAACGGATGGCGTTGGCGAGGTCGCGGCGGGTCGGCTGGGTCATGGGCTCGGTCGGGCTGGTGGCGGGGTGCGTGCTGGCGCCGCTCCGCAGGGACGGGAAAAACGGGCGCCATTGTCCCATCCGGGCGCGCCCCTGTCCCGCCGCGCCCGGCCGGCACGCTGCTCCGGAAAGCGGAAAGCCCGCCGAAGCGGGCTTTCCGGACTCAGTCGGCCAACCGTTCGAGCGGCGCGTCGGACTCGCCCTTGGACACCAGCGCGGCAATGCCCAAGTCGCCCGTGACATTGACGGTGGTCCGGCACATGTCCAGGAAGTGGTTGACGCCCAGGATCAGGCCGATGCCCTCGGCCGGCACGCCGACCATGGTGCAGATCAGCGCCACCACCGGCAGCGAACCGGCCGGCACGCCCGCGGTGCCGATGCCGCCCAGGATGCAGACCAGCATCACCAGGATCTGCTGGCCGATGCCCAGCTCCACGCCGAAGAACTGCGCGAGGAAGATCACGGTGACGCCCTCGAACAATGCCGTGCCGTTCTGGTTGGCGGTCGCGCCGATGGTCAGCACGAAGCGCGACACGCGGCGCGGCAGGCCCAGCTGCTCGTCCGCCACGCGCAGCGCGGTCGGCAGCGTGGCGTTGCTGGAGGCGGTGGAGAACGCCATCAGCATGGCCTCCTGCACGCCGCGGAAGAAGCGCGCCGGCGAATAGCCGCCCAACAGTTTCAGCGCCAGCGAGTACACCACCACCATGTGGATGAGCAGCGCGGCCACCACCACCAGCACGTATGCGCCCAGACGGAACAGCAGATCCCAGCCGAACACCACCGCCAGGTTGAACATGAAGCAGAACACGGCGTACGGCGCGAGGCGGATGACCAGGCCGATCAGGGTCATCGAGACCTCGAACAGGCCTTCGATGCCACGCTTGAGCACATCGACCGCCGGCGAACGCGTCATGACCAGGCCGACGCCGAACATCAGCGCGAAGAACATCAGCGCCAGGATGCTGGAGTTGCTGGAGGCGGCACCGACCACGTTTTCCGGCACGATCGACAGCAGCAGGTCCAGGCCTGTCGCCTGCGACTCGCCGTCGCGGACGATCGCCTGCGCGCGGTCCGCGCCCTCGGCGAGCAGTTGCTGCGCCAGGACCGGGTCGACGCCGTCGCCGGGGCGGAACAGGTTGACCATCACCAGGCCCAGCAGCACGGCGATCGACGACAGGCCGACGGTATAGGCGAGCGTCCGCCAGCCGATGCGCCCCAGCGAGCCGACGTCGCCCATCTCCGACACGCCCACCACCAGCGCCGAGAACAGCAGCGGCACGATCAGCATGAAGATCAGCGTGAGGAACAGCCGGCCGAACGGCTGCGTCACCCAGTCGATCAGGGTCTGCACCCACGGCACGTCCGCGCCCACGACGTAATGCACCAGCAGGCCGAGCACCAGGCCGGCGACGAAGCCGATCGCGATCTTCCAGTGCAACGGCATGCGGGGCTTGCGCGGACGGTCGGTGCTGGTGTCGGCCATGGAGTGGCTCCCCACAAAAGATCGCGCGAGCTTAACAAACCGCGGGACGGCACCCGGCGCGGCTATTACCTAGGGCGCGACTGCGTTGGATACAGCGGTGGCAGCGGCTCTTCGGGTCTTGCGACGTCCGCGCTGCGCCACCTCGGACCCTTGGCGAACGCGCTGCGGGCCGCCGCGCGCGCCTGGGCCCCGTCGCCGCCGGCCCAGCGCGCGCGCTCGATGGCGTCAACGGCCTCGCGCTGGGCGGGGTCGTCGAGCCGCTGCAGCAGCATGTCGACGTCCGCGGCCGGCGGGTCGGCCATCGCACGCAGGGTGTCGACCACGCTGCCGAGGTCGCCGGTGTCGAGTGCGCGCTTGAGTTCGACGCGGCTCATGCGGGGCGCGCCAGTGCGCGGCGCTTCGGCTGCCTGCGTGGCTCCGTGCGCCGGGACAGCGCGGCGGTGCAGCGCCCACAGCAACGTCACAAGCCACAGCGCGGCGAACGCCAGTGCGATCAGCGCCCACGGCATCGCACTGCCGTTGATGACCGCGGCATCGTTCCGGACTGCGTCGGGTCGGCGCGTTGCATCTGCATCCGCGGTGGTGCCGTTCGCGGGGTCGGCGCCGGCGCGGCCGGGCGCGACCGTCCATGTCAGCGGCGGCAACGTCGCGGTGCGCGCGGCGCCCGCCCGCACGTCCCACCAGCCGAGCCTGAGCCCCTCCAGCCGCGCCGGCCCGGCCTGCGCGGGCACGAGCGAGAAGCGCCGCGTCACGGTCACGCGCGGGCGCCCCTGGTCGAAACTCTCGTCGCTCTGCGCGGGCTCCGGGAACACCTGGACGCCGTCGATGTTGGGCAACACCAGTTCGGGCATCTGCGCGGCGGTCGCGCCGTCCGCCGTCGCCTGGATCTCCAGCGTGGCGGCGGCACCGGCCTGCAGCGACTGCGGCGTGGTGCGGTAGCGCAGTTCGAGGCCGTGCAGCGGCAACCACGGCTGCGGCGCGTTGTCCGGTGCCCGGCGCACCTGCAGGAAACGCGGCGCGGCCTCGGCGTCCAGCGCTGCCCCGCGACCACCGAAGAAGTCATCGAAGAAGCCGCCCGTCCCGCGGCCCTCGAAGCGCGCACCGGGGATGGACAACGTGCCGCTGCGTTCGGGGATCAGCTGGAAGCGGCGCTCGACGATGGTGTAGCGGCGGCCGGCAATCGAACGCGTGTACTGCGCGTCCTGGCCGACACGTTGCAGCGAGGCGCCGTCGGGAGCCGGCTGGTCGATCTGGCCGGAAATCAGCGGCACCGCCGAGTACAACCGCACCGTCCAGCCCACCGCCTGCTGCACGTACGGATCCTGGTCGTCGGCCTCGCTCTCGATGAAGACATCGTCGCCGGCGCGCGCGGGCACGCGCGCGGTCGACCCGGTGACGGTGAGCGGCAGCGGCTGGGTGCGCTCGCTGCCCACGGTCAGCGCCGGCACGGTGATGACGCCCTCGCGCAGCGGCCGCAATGCGACCGCGTACAGGGTGCGGGAGACGCTGCGGCCGTTGACGCGCTCGAACTCCCGGCGGCTGGCATGCCCGCTGGCCTGGAACTCGCCCCGCAACGGGCCGTAGTCGGGGGCGCCGCTGGCGGTGGTCTCGATGTTGAGTGTCACCGTCTCGCCCACGCCGATGCGGTCGCGGTCCAGCCATGCGCGGGTCTCGGCGTGCGCCGGCGCGGCCAGCAGCACGGTCACGGCCAGCCACAGCCAGGTCGACAGGTGACGGAGCGGGGCATGCATCAGTCGGTGTCCTCGCGCAGGCCGCGGATGCGACGGCGTTCGTGTTCGAGCCGGAACTTCTCGCGCAACAGGCCGCCCGGGTCGTCGGGCACACGGCGCAGCCAGGCTTCGTTGGCGAGGCGCTGCTCGCGCTGCTCGGGGGTTTCGTTGACGGGCGCCTGCGCAGCGTCGGCCTGCTCGACATCATCGGCCTGTTCCAGCGCGCGTTGCATGCGTTCGCGCTGCGCGGCATCGGCCTGGCGCTGGGCTTCGGCGCGGGCCTCGTCCTGGGTCTGCGCGTCGCTCTCGCCATCAGCCGGATCGCGCTCCTCCTCGCGTTGCTCAGGGGAATCGGAAGGATCGGAGGCGGACGCGTTCGGACCGCCCTCGGGTGGCGTGTCGGGATCGGCATCGCCGGGTTGCGGCTTGCCGCTGTCCCCATCCTGCTTCGAGTCGTCGTCGCTGCGCCCCTCGCCACCGCCCGACGGCGGCTGACGCTGCATCGCGGCCTGCACCGCCTGGCGGTTCGCCAGAGCGTCCGGCATGCCCGGCTGCAGTTCCAGGGCGCGGTCGTACGCGGTGATGGCGCCCTCGTAGTCACCGGCCTTGGCCAGCGCATTGCCGCGGTTGTAATGGCCGTCGGCGCTGTCGACCTGACGGTACAACGCGGCGGCGCGTCCGAAGTCGCCCGCGCGGTAGGCCTCGGTGCCCGCCTGCAGGCGGGCGTGGCGGGCCTGGTCGACGCGCCGCCACCAGTCGCCTTCGGCGGTCTGGGCGCGCACGGGCAGGACGCCCACGCCCAGTGCCAGCACCAGCACGGCCGCCCCGGCGCGGCGGCGGAAGGCAAACGCCGCCAGCAGCATCAACGGCAGCAGCAGCCAGTAGCCCTCGTCCACCCAGGTCCGGCCCTGCACACCGGTCTCGCCATCGGCGGCCACCTGTGCGGGATCAAGTACGCCAAGTGCGGCCAGGTCGGCGGCATCGGCGGTCAATGCGGCAAACGTGCCGCCGCCCTGCCCCGCCATCCGCTCGAGCGCCGCCGCGTCCAGCTGCGTGCGCGACAGCGCGCCGCCCAGGTCGCTGTACGTGCCGCCGTGCGCGCGCCCCAGGCCGAGTGCCGAGACGGTGAATCCCGACGCACGGGCGCGGGCGGCCGCCTCGACCGTGCGCGCGTCGGCGCCGTCGGTCAGCAGCAGGACCTGCCCCCCCGTGAAACCGGACTGGCGCAGCAGCCGCACGGCCAGGTCGATCGCGCGGTCGGGCCGCTGGCCGTCGACGGGCATGACATCCGGGTGCAGCGCGTCCAGGAAGACGGCGACATTGCCGGCGTCGGCCGTCACCGGCGTCACGATGAACGCGTCTTCCGCGAACGCGACGAGCCCGACCTGGCCGCCGGCGCGCTGGCGCAGCAGCTGCGCCAGCTTGGCGCGGGCCTGCGCCAGGCGCGACGGCGGCAGGTCGTTGGCGAGCGTGGCGCGCGACAGGTCGAGGGCGACCACCAGCGGCATGCGACTCTGCCACAGCGGCTGTTCGACCTGGCGCCAGCTGGGCCCGGCCAGCGCGACGACCGCCAGCAGGTAGGCCGCGCCCGCCAGCCACACGGGCGTCCGTCCACGCCTGGACGCGGTGCGCTCGACCAGGTGCGGCAGCAGGTGCGGGTCGACGGCGCGGCGCCAAACGTTGGCCCGGTGCCGGCGCCGGTTCCACAGCCATGCCGCGGGCGGCAGGGCGGCCAGCGCCCACAGCCACGCCGGTCGCAGCAGGTGCAGGTCGGCCACGAGGTCCAGCCCGGGCAGCATCATGCCGCCTCCGCCCGGGCCCGCCACCGCGGTGGCCGCACCAACGCCAGCAGGACCAGCCCCCACGCGCCGGCGAGCGGCCACACGTAGCGCTCGATCTTCGGCCGTACCGCCTCGCCGGGCCGCTCGACCGGTTCGAGCCGGTCGATCTCGCCGTAGATACCGGCCAGCTCACCCGTGTCGCGGGCACGGAAGAAGCGCCCGCCGGTGGCCTCGGCGATGCCGCGCAGGGTGGCCTCGTCCATGTCGTCACCGCCCCCGGGCATGGGCAACTGGAAACCGAACACCGACATCGTGCCGTCGCCCCCGAACGCCACCGTGTGCACGCGCACGCCGTTGTCGCGGGCCAGCTGCGCGGCCTTGTCGGGCATCAGCACGCCGGCGGTATTGACGCCGTCGGTGAGCACGATCAATACGCGCTGGCCGGGGGGCTGCGTGCGCAGGCGCTTGACCGCCAGGCCGATGGCGTCGCCGATGGCGGTCTCCTGGCCTGCCAGCCCCACCACGGCATCGTCCAGCTGGGCGCGCACGGTGTCGCGATCCAGCGTGAGCGGCGTCAACACATAGGCCTGACGACCGAACACGATCAGGCCGACGCGGTCGCCTTCGCGGCGCTCCAGGAAATCGTTGAGCACCGCCTTGGCCGCGGTCAGCCGGTCGACGGCGCGGTCGCCCAGCGCCATGTCGGGCTGGTTCATGCTGCCCGACAGGTCCAGTGCCAGCATCAGGTCACGTCCCGCCTGCGGGGGCTGTACCGGCTCGCCGAGTTGTTGCGGCCGCGCGGCCGCGACGCACAGCAACGCCCACGCCAGCCATGCCAGCAGGCCGGCCGAGCCGGCGTGCCGCCCCTGTCCCCCGCCGCGCGCAACGGCCTGCAGGCGGTCAGGTGCGTAGGGGACGACCAGTGCCGGCGTCGCGCCGCGGGCCGGAGGTGTGAAGCGTCGCACCAGCCAGGGCACCGGCAGGGCCAACAGCATCCACGGCCAGGCCAGTTCGATACCGAACGGCAGCGGCGGCACGGCATCCAGCCAGGCGCTCATCGCGCCCCCATCCATGACAGGAAACGCGCGCGTGCCAGCGGACGCAGTGCGTCGACCTCCGCCTGCGGTGTATCGGCGCGGAAGCCGCCATCGAGCAGCAGCCGGCCCGGCCCCTGGCTGAAGGGGCGTCGCGCATCCTCCCCGTCGAGCAGGGCCAGCCATGCCTCGCCTTCGAGCCGGTCCGCGCGCGCGTCGCGGCGCCGAGCCGCACGGCGCAGCAGTCCGGACATCGCCTCCACCTGCCGCGGCGCGGTGGCCGCAGCCGCCACCGCGCCGTCAAACCAGGCCGCGATGCGCCGCTGCCGGCGGCGGCGGCGTGCGTGCCACCACCACCCCATGCCGGCGAGGAGGGCGATCACCGCCGCGATGGCCCACCAGCCCGGGGCCGGCGGCCACCACGACGGCGGTGGCGGCTGGTGGACATCGCGCAGCACCAGCGTGGCGACCCCCATGCGGTCCATTACGCCACCATGGGTCGGGGCTGGCCGAGCAGGGGCAGCCACGCCTCACTCGCGGCGTCGCTGGACAGCACGTGCACCCGCACGCCGCGCGAGGGCAGCGACGCGCGCGCGCGCTCGACGGGCGCGGCGAACTGCGCGGCCCACTGGCGACGTTGCGAAGCGCGCGCCAGGTCCAGCTCGATACGCGCATCGCCGCCACGGAACGGCAACACCGCCCGCGGCGGGGCCATCTCGAGGGGGTCGGTCATGAGCAGCACGATGACTTCGTGGTGTTGCGCCAGGCCCGTCCAGCGACGCAGCGGAATCGACGGCACGCTCTGCGCGTCCGCCAGCACCACCAGGCGTGAACCCGGGCGCAGCAGTCGCGTCGCGTGCTCCAGTGCCGTGTCCAGGCCGTCGTCGCCGACCGGCGCATCCGCATACCAGCGTGCCAGCGCATCCAGCACCCGTAACGCGCCACGCGGCCCGCCGGCCGGGGCTACCGGGGCCTCGTGCCGGCTGCCGCGCAGCGCGGCGATCCGGTCACCGTCGCGCACCGCCGCCCATGCAGCCACGGCACCGGCACGCGCGGCCTGCACCGATTTGAAGCGCACCCGGGTGCCGAAATACAGCGTGGGGGCCGTGTCGGCGACCAGCAGCGTCAGCCGCTCGCGCTCGGCCTGGTAGAGCTTGGTGTGGGCGCGGCCGGTGCGTGCGGTCAGGCGCCAGTCGATATGGCGCGCATCGTCGCCGGCCACGTACTCGCGCGACTCGGCGTACTCCATGCCGCGCCCGCGCATGGGCGACAGCGCATGGCCGCTGGCCCCGTGGCGGCCGTGGCGCGCGCCCCGGCGCCCGTGTACCACGGCACGCAGCGCGATCAGCTCAGCCAATGCGGGCCGGATGCCATCGCCGCCCGTGGAAACGGGTGCGCTCATGAGGCAACACCCGCTGCCACCGGCGCCGCGCGCCGAGCGGTGGCGGTGCGGCACACGCCCCGCCGTCCATGCTGGGCAAAGGAAACGGCCGACAGCGGGCGAACGCACCGTGACCGCGCCGTATGTCCCGCCCGCGGACCGACGTGCCTGCAGCACCTCGCCATCAGGGCAGCGGCACCTGCCGCAGCAACTCGGCCACCAGGCGGTCGCCGTCCCAGCCCTCGGCCGTCGCCTCGTAGCTCGGCAGCAGGCGGTGGCGCAGCACGTCCGGCGCGATCGCGCGCACGTCGTCCGGGGTCACGTAGTCGCGACCGGCGAGCCACGCGTGGGCGCGGGCGCAACGCTCCAGCGCGATCGAACCGCGCGGACTCGCGCCCCATGCGATGCGTCGACCCAGGTCCGCGTCGTAGCGTGCGGCATCGCGCGAGGCCAGGGTGAGTTCGATCAGGTAACGCTCGACCGCAGGGGCCAGGTGCAGGTCGAGCACCGCGGCGCGGGCCGCGAACACGTCATCCAGCGACAGACGTGGAGGCGTCTCGGCCTGGTGCCGCATCGCGTTGCGTGCGCGGTCACGCGCCAGCTTGAGGATCTTCGCCTCGGCGTCCGCTTCCGGATAGCCGATCCGCACGTGCATCAGGAAGCGGTCGAGCTGTGCTTCGGGCAACGGGAACGTGCCCTCCTGCTCGATCGGGTTCTGGGTCGCCATGACGAGGAACAGCGTCGGCAGCGGGTAGGTCGCACGTCCCACGGTGACCTGGCGCTCGCCCATCGCCTCGAGCAACGCCGATTGCACCTTGGCCGGCGCACGGTTGATCTCGTCGGCCAGAAGGATCGGGTGGAATACCGGGCCGGCCTGGAATTCGAAGCGACCGTCCTGCGGCCGCCATACCTCGGTGCCGGTGAGGTCGGCCGGCAGCAGATCCGGGGTGAACTGGATGCGCGCGAAGTCCGCCTCCAGTCGCGCCGCGAGGGCGCGGATCGCCGAGGTTTTGGCCAGACCGGGCGCGCCCTCCACCAGCAGGTGGCCGTCGGCGAGCAGTGCGATCAGCAGGCGGTCGATCAGCGCGGCCTGACCGACGATCTCTTCGGCCAGCCCATCCCGAAGCGTGCGGAAGGCCTCATGCAGGGGGGACCCGCGCCCGGCCGGGGCGTCACCGGGTGTCTCGAAATTGCGACTGTCCATGGATCTCCGCATCGGGCGTCAATGGATCCGGCCGTCACCGCCGGGCCGTCCAGTTTGACCCATGTGCGCGTCAGCCGTCTCCTGCCTTATGAACGGAGGGACGCTCAAACGGGACCGCCAAATGAAAACGGGGACCCTCAGGCCCCCGTTTCCTCACATCGCATCGATCAGTTGCGTTGCGCGACCTGCAGCACCTTTGGCGTCACCATGATGAGCAGTTCCGCCTTGTCCTTCGTGCGTGACTTGTTCTTGAACAGGTTGCCCAGGAACGGGATGTCACCGAGGAACGGCACCTTGGCCACGTCCTCGCGGCTGCGGAACTCGTAGACGCCACCGATCACCACCGTCTGTCCGTCCTCGACCAGCACCGCGGTGTTCACCGAGCGCTTGCTGATCTGCGGCACATCGCCGATGCCCGTGCTGATGAAGCCCTCGATCTCATCCTTCTTGACGTTCATGTTGAGGAACACACGTCCGTCATTGGTGATCGTGGGGGTCACGCGCATTTCCAGCAGGACGTCCTTGAACTCGACGGTAGGCGTCGGAACGCTGCCAGCCGTTGCCGGACGGATCGTGACGTAACCCACTTCCTGGCCTTGGCTGATCACGGCCTCACGCTGGTTGCTGGTGACCACGCGGGGGTTGGAGATCACCTCGCCACGGCCCTCCTCCTGCATCGCCGACAACTCGATGTCCAGAAGGTAGCCCGCATTGAGGATCGACAACGCAAGAGCACCGGCGGGGTTGCTGACCGCCAAGTCGGTCATGAGGCCGCGGGTAATGGTAGAGCCCACGCCGACCGGCGGAGGCAACGGTCCAAGGCCCTGTGCCGCACGCTCAATGTTCTGAATCTGCCAGTCCCTGAAAGCGTTGGCGTTAGCCCGGTCCGCCGTCACGTCAGCGTTGCGGTTGTCCGTATTGGTTCCTAGATCGCCGCTGAAGTACGCGTTGTCCTTGTTGCCGGAGACACCGAATCGCGCACCCAGTTCCCGCGAAAAACCCTCGGTGGCGATCACCACCCGCGCCTCAATGATCACCTGGTCCACCGGACGGTCGATCACGCGGATGAGTTCCTTCATCTGCTCGACCTTCTTCGGGATGTCGCTCACCATCAGGGTATTGGTGCGCTCGTCCGCCACCAGACGGCCCCGCGGAGACAGGAAGCCGTTGTCACTATTATTTCCGCCACCCGGCCCACCACCGGCGCCGCCGCTTCCGCCGCTACTTCCAATGCCCTTGGCCTCGGTCAGCGCGGTGAAGATCTGTTCGGCATTGTGGTAGTTGATCTGGACGTATTCAGTTACCAGGTCGACGCGGTTCTCAAGCGCGATGCGCGCATCTTCCTTGTCCTGTTCGAACTTGGCGATCTCGGCCTGCGGGGCCACCCAGACCACGTTGCCGCTGCGGCGCTTGTCCAGGCCCTTGGACTGCAACACGATGTCCAGCGCCTGGTCCCACGGCACGTTCACCAGGCGCAGGGTCACGTTGCCCTGCACGGTGTCGGACGCGACGATGTTGAGGTTGGACTCCTCGGCGATCAGCTGCAGGACCGTCCGGACCGGCACATCCTGGAAGTTGAACGTCACCGGGCGGCCGCTGTAGGTCCGCGATTGGGCCGCCGCACTCGCGGTGGCGCCGCCCTGGTCCGGGGCGCCCACGGCGCGACCGGCGGCCGGTGCGGTCGGCATGATCTCGACGATGTAGTCCCGACCGGTCTGGTAGGCCATCGACTCGAACTTGCCGCGGGTGTCCAGCACCAGCAGGGTGCCCGGGCCGGACGGCCGCGCGTCGATACGCTGCACGGGCGTCGCGAAATCCGTGACGTTCAGCGGCCGCTGCAGGCTGGCGGGCAGCTGGGCGTTGCCAACGTCCACCATCACCTGGGTGCCCTGCGTGCGCAGGTCAGGCATGGCGCCCTCGCCCGAGAACGTCAGGATCAGCTTGCCGGCGCCATCCTGCCCGCGCTTGAAGTCGATCTTGGACACCTCGATGGCGCCCGGCAGCTGCTTGGCCGGATCGGGGCTGGGCACGGGCGCTGCCTGGGCCACCAGTGCCGGCGCAAGGCCGGCGGAAGGCGCAGCGTGCACCGCGGTGAATGCGGCAAGCGTCCCTGCCGCCAGACCGATGACGGTCGTGCTGAGCAGGGGGCGGCGGGCGGTCCGCGAGCGGTCGGCGTTGAGTACGGTCATCGTGCTATCCCCCAAAATCATTGATCTTCCAACGCGACCGTGGCCGGACGTTCCAGCCAGCCACCCGCGCCATCCGGCACCAGTTCCATCAGTTCGATGCGGTCTTCGAAAATCCCGGTCACGCGGCCATCGCTCTGGCCCATGTACGCGCCGGGCCGCACCCGGTAGGTCACGCGGTCGGGCGCCATCACCAGCGCCACCAGGCCGGCACCGCGCCCCAGCGTGCCGACCATGTCGAGGCTGTCGAGCGGGAACTGCTCGAGCGTCTGCTTGCGACGGGCCGAGTCGGGACGTGGGCCGCTGCCGCCGCTCTCGTCGCGGAACGCGCGACTGAACGGATCGCGCAGCGGCTGTGCCGCGTACTCGAAGGTTTCGAACTGCTGCATCACCGGCAACGGCTCCAGCGGCGGCGCGGGCCGCGCCTTCACTTCCGCCACCCAGTTCTCGAGGTTCGGCGCATCACCGGGTGTGCTGGTGATGCCGCGCGAGCAGCCGGCCACCAGTGCAGCCGCGCCCAGCACGAGGATCAGTCGCGGCGCCATGCGGCCCCTGCGAGCTTCGACGTCACGCATGTCAGCCCTCCCCCTCGGCGTCTTGGGCGCCTTCTTCGTCCCCGGCTGCCTCGTCCGCGATTTCCTCTTCGTCGAGGTAACGGTACGTCTTCACGGTGCCGGCCAGCTCCAGCGGTGCATTGGCGCCGATGACGCCGTTCTCCTTGTCGCGCGGCTGCAGCGAAATGTCATGCATGGTCATGATCACCACGCGCGGCAGCGAGGCGACGCCGCTGACGAACGCACCGAACTGGTGGTAGGTGCCCACCATGCGCAATGCGATCGGCTTCTCGGCATAGAACTCCTTCGGCTCTTCCGGACCCGGCTGGAACAGCTCGTTGGCGATGCCGGTGGCCAGCGCGGTCTGCGAGATGTCGACGATCAGGTCGGGCATCTCGGTCTTGCTGGGCAGCTGGCGCAGCATCTGCTGCAGCTGCTGCTCCATCTGGGCCAGCTGCTGCTTGAGCGGCTCCAGGTTGGACGCGCGGCCCTGCTTGGTCTCGAACTCCTGGCGAAGTTCGGTTTCCGTCCGCTCCAGCTGCTCGAGTTCCACGCGCTTGTCGCGGACGAACAGCCACCACGCCAGGCCGACGATGACGACGGCGATGATCGCGCAGAACCCGATCTGGGCGTTACGCGGCCAGCCGCCGATGTTGTTGAAGTCCAGCTCGCGCAGATTCACCTTTTTCTGGCTCATGACGCGGCTCCCGTGTCGGTGGCTTCGGGCGTGGCCTGCGGATCCGCTTCAGCGGCAGGCGCCGGAGCGGCGGCACCGTCGACGGGCGCGGCGTTCGGCTCGGCCAACGGGTCGGTGGCGGCCCCGGTCGGCTGCGGATCGTCCGGGATCCCGTCGCCGTCGCTGTCGACCGGCGCATTCGGATTGGCCAGCTTCACCTGCAGGCTGAACTGGTACGGCAGGGCCTTGTCATCCCCGGCCGCCTCGATGATCGACAGATCCGGGCTGCTCATCCAGCCCGAGCCTTCCAGGTTCCGCAGGTAGGTACTGACACGTGCATTGGACTGCGCGCGACCGTCCAGGGTCAGCGTCTGGCTGTCCTGCTTGATCGCGGTCAGGACCACGCCGTCGGGAATGGTGCGCACCAGCGAGTCGAACAGGTGGACCATCTGCGAACGGTTGGCCTGGAGTTCCTCGATGACTTCCTTGCGGGCCAGCAGGCGCGACTTCTGCTCGTCGAGCTTCTCGATCTCGGTGATCGCCGCATCGACCTCGGTGATCTGCTGCTCGAGGTAGCCGTTGCGCTCCTTCTGGCCGTCGATCTGGCCGTTGTGGTAGCTGATGATCAGGAAGGCCAGGGCGATGGCGGCGATGACGCTGACGCCGACCATCTTGATGAAGTCCTGCTGGCGCTGCTTGCGTCGTTCCACGCGCCAGGGGAGCAGGTTGATCCGTGCCATCAGTCGAAGCTCCTCAGCGCCAGCCCGCAGGCGATCATCAGGGCCGGGGCGTCCTGGGCCAGGGCATGCGCCTGGACACGCGGCCCGAGGGTCATGTGCGCCAGCGGGTTGGCCACGATCGTCGGCACACCGAGTTGCTCCTCCACCATCTGGGCAATGCCCGGGATGGCGGCGCAGCCGCCGGCCAGCACCACCTGGTCGACGCGGTTGTGCTCACTGCCGGCATAGAAGAACTGCAGCAGGCGGCTGACCTGCTGGACCATCGCTTCCTTGAACGGCTCCAGCACCTCGGCCTCGTAGCTCTCCGGCAACCCGCCCTGGCGCTTGGCCATGCCGGCTTCCTCGTAGCTCAGGCCGTAGCGGCGCATGACCTCGTCGGTCAGCTGCTTGCCGCCGAACACCTGCTCGCGGTTGTAGAGGTTGCGCCCGTTGCGGAGCACGTTGAGCGTGGTCATCGTGGCGCCGGAGTCGATCAGCGCGACGATGCCGTCCTTCGGGATGTTGAGCTGGTCGGCCAGCAGCGCAAAGGCGTTCTCGATGGCGAACACCTCCACGTCCATCACCTTGGGCGTCAGCCCGCCCAGCTCCAGCGCGGAGGCGCGGACCTCGACGTTCTCGGCGCGCGAGGCGGCCAGCAGGACCTGCACCGACTCCGGGTTGCCGGGCATGGGCCCGAGCACTTCGAAGTCCAGGTTCACTTCCTCGATCGGATACGGCACGTAGTTGACCGCTTCCAGCTCGATCTGCGACTCCATGTCGTCGTCGTCGAGGTCGGCCGGCATCGGGATCACCTTGGTGATCACCGCCGAGCCGGCCACGGCCGCCGCGGCATGCCGGGCACGGGTACCGGAACGCGACACCGCGCGCTTGATGGCCTCCCCCACGGCTTCGGGTTCGACGATGTTCTTCTCGACCACCGCATTGGGCGGCAACGGCTCGACCGCGTAGTGCTCAACGCGGTAGCGGTTGCCCGAACGCGAGAGCTGCAAAAGCTTGACTGCAGTCGAACTGATGTCCACGCCGACGAGCGCCGGCTGGCTTTTTGTGATGACGCCCACTGTTTTCTCCCCTTGCCACAGTCGCTTACGCGCACTTCGTGTGACCGCGTCTTAAATAACGGACTTTTCACAGGCTGGCAACCACTTCCTTGCGGTTTTGCCCAGCAACGCGCGTTTCCCCTGCTGCCCGCCCCGTGTCGCCGGAACCTTCACATCCCATCGGGAGGTGCGGCCCCACCGCCGGAGCGCTGGCGCGGCTCCTCTATACTCCACGGCCACGACACCCGCAATCGGAACCTGCTTCGATGCCCGTTTTCCGCCGCCTGATGCGCTGGGCGCTGTTCGCGCTTGCCGGCGTGGCGTTCTTCGCCTCGCTCGCCCTCAGCTCGATGTACCTCGTGATGGTCCCGAAGCTGCCGGACGTGGAGGCCCTGCGCAATGTGCAGATGCAGGAGCCGATGTACGTCTACTCCCGCGACGGGCAACTCATGGCGCTGTTCGGCGAGATGCGCCGGTATCCGGTGAGCATCGACGAGGTGCCCGAGCGGCAGAAGCAGGCCTTCATCGCCATCGAGGACGCCCGCTTCTACGACCACCACGGCGTCGACTACAAGGGCGTACTGCGCGCGATCTGGCTGCTGGCGACCACCGACGACTCGCGCGTCCCGGGCGGCTCCACGATCACCCAGCAGGTCGCGCGGCAGTTCTTCCTCGACTCGGAGTACAGCTACACGCGCAAGCTGCGCGAGATGCTGCTGGCCATGCGCATGGAGCGCGAGCTGAGCAAGGACGAGATCTTCGAGCTGTACCTCAACAAGAGCTTCTTCGGGAACCGCGCGTACGGTGTGTCCGCCGCTGCCGAGTTCTATTACGGCAAGCGGCTGGACGAACTCGACCTGGACGAGATGGCCTCGCTGGCGGGCGTTCCGAAGTTCCCGTCCAGCGGCAATCCGCTCAGCAATCCCGAGCGCGCCAAGGAGCGCCGCGACTACATCCTGCTGCGCATGGCCGAACTGGGCTTCATCTCCGCCGACGAGGCCGCTCGTGCGCAAGCGACGCCCATGCACGCCAGCCCGCACGAGCGCCCGACCCAGGTGTACGCGCCCTACGTGGCCGAGATGGTGCGGCAGGAAATGGTGGCCCGTTACGGCGCCGAGGCGCTCACCGAGGGTTTCCATGTCACCACCACGCTGGACCCCGAACTGCAGGCCGCCGCCAACCGCGCGGTGCGCGACGGGCTGATGACCTACGACGCACGGCACGGCTGGCACGGCGTCGAGCAGCAGTTCGAGCTGGCCGAGGGCGAGGATTCCGCGACCGTGGGCCGACGCCTGCGCAACATCCCGACGCAGTCGGACATGGAGCCGGCCATCGTGCTGTCCACCGACGGGGCCGAGGCGGTCGTGGCGTTGCGCGACGGTCGCCAGGTCAACCTTGATGCCGATGCGGGTTTCGCCGGCCGCAGCCCCGGCCGGCTGGTGGAGCGCGGCGACCTGGTCCGCGTGCTGGCAGTGCTGGAGGACGAGGAGGCCGCCAAGGTCGACCTGCGCGAGGGCGTTGCGGCGGATGCGCCGGTGGCCGCGAAGATCGACCGCTACAAGCTCACCCAGCTGCCCCGCGGCCAGGCGGCCCTGGTGTCGCTGGAGCCGCACGACGGCGCGCTCCGGGCGTTGTCGGGCGGTTTCAGCTTTGCGGGCAGCAAGTTCAACCGGGCGGTGCAGGCGCGGCGCCAGCCCGGCTCCAGCTTCAAGCCGTTCGTGTATGCGGCGTCGTTCGAACGCGGTTTCAGTCCGGCTTCCATCGTGCTGGACGCCCCGGTGGTGTTCCGCCAGCGCAACGGCAAGGTGTGGCGGCCGCAGAACGACTCGGGCAACTTCGCCGGCCCGATGCGGCTGCGCGAGGCGATGGTGCAGTCGCGCAACCTGGTGTCGGTGCGCCTGCTGGATGCGATCGGCGTGGACTTCGCGCGCAAGTACATCAGCCACTTCGGTTTCGAAGAGGAACACCTGCCGCCCAACCTGTCGATGTCGCTGGGCACCGCGTCGCTGACGCCGATGTCGGTCGCGCGGGGTTACTCGGCGTTCGCCAACGGCGGGTTCCGGATCACGCCCTGGTTCATCGACGAGGTGCGTGACCGCAACGGCGCGGTGGTGTTCAAGGAGAAGCCCGCCACGGCATGCCCGAACTGCGCAATTGGCGCCACGAGCAGCGCCGCGCGGCCGTCCACCGAAGTGGCCGGCTTCAACTTCGGGCCCGCCGCGGCCGCCGCCGCTCCGCAGGCTGAAGCTTCGCCCGAGCAGCCCGTGGCCAAACCGGCCGCGGACGTGCCGCTGGCACCGCGTGCGATCGACGGCCGCATCGCCTACCAGGTGGTGTCGATGCTGCGCGACGTGGTCCAGCGGGGTACCGGCACCGCCGCGAAGGTGCTGGAACGCGAGGACGTGGGCGGCAAGACCGGCTCGACCAACGATTACCGCGACGCGTGGTTCTCCGGCGTGGGCGGGCCGTTCGTCACCACCGTCTGGGTGGGGCGCGACGACTTCCAGTCGCTGGGGTACCGCGAGTACGGCGGCCGTGCCGCGCTGCCGATCTGGATCGACTACATGCGCGTGGCGCTGGAGGACCAGCCGCTGGCGGCGCATGAGCCGCCGCAGGGCATGGTGCGGGTGTCGGTGGCGCCCAACGGCAGCCTGCTGCCAGAAGGCAGCGGCGGCGTGCAGGAATGGGTGAAGGCCGAAGACCTCGATCGCATGCAGAGCTACAGCGACTACGGCATGGACGACGCGGTCCCCGCCGAGGAGTCGTTCGACATCTTCTGACGGCCCGGCCGCGTCAGCGGCCGCGCGGTCACCGGCACGTGCTAGCGTGCGCGTGCCGGCCCCGCCGGCCGTGGCCGGATCTCCGGCCAGCGCGTCCGCCGAGGAGGCCGTCGCCATGCGCCCCGCCCGACAGCACGCCCACCTGCACGCCCAGACCCGCACCCGCGAGCGCCGCCACCGCCTGGCGCACGAAGCCGCCCGGCTGATGGCCGAAGGCGGCGTGCGCGACTACCACCAGGCCAAGCTCAAGGCCGCCGAGCGTCTGGGCATCACCGACGACGCGTCCCTGCCGCGCAACCGCGAAATCGAGGAGGCGCTGCGCGAGTACCAGCGCCTGTTCCAGCCCGACGCGAATGACGCGTTGTCCGAGCGTCGCCACGCGGCGGTGCGGGCCATGGAGTTCTTCGCGCCATTCGATCCGCGCCTGGTCGGACCGGTGCTGGACGGCACCGCCGACGCGCGCAGCGCCGTCAGCCTGCACCTGCATGCCGACGACCCCGACGCGGTGCCCCGCTACCTGGACCAGCACGGCATTCCGACCGAACCGCGCAGCCGGCGGCTGCGCCTGGACCGCGACCGAAGCGACGACTTCCCGGTGTGGGTGTTCAGTGCCGACGACGTCGGTTTCGACATCACCGTCCTGCCGCACAACGTGCTGCGGCAGGCCCCGCTGTCGAACGTCGACGAGAAGCCGATGCCACGCGCCTCACTGGCACAAGTGCGACAACTCCTGGCGGAGGACGAAATCGGCGGATACGAGCGCGACAGCCTGCGCTGAGGCTCGCGGCGAGAAAAAAAAAACGCCCCGCGAATGCGGGGGTTTTCTTGGAGCTGGTTCGAGCGGACGGCGCCTCAGCGCTTGCCCATCGCGACGTAGTCGCGCTGTGCCGAGCCGGTGTAGATCTGGCGCGGCCGGCCGATCTTGTTCTCCGGGTCGTTCTGCTGCTCCAGCCAGTGCGACACCCAGCCGGCGGTGCGGGCGATGGCGAACATCACGGTGAACATCTCCACCGGAATGCCGAGCGCCTTGTAGATGATGCCGCTGTAGAAGTCGACATTCGGGTACAGCTTGCGCTGCACGAAGTAGTCGTCCTTCAGCGCGGCCTCCTCCAGCTTCATCGCGACGTCCAGCAGCGGGTCGTTGACGCCCAGCTGGCCCAGCACGTCGTGGGTCATCTTGCGCACCAGCGCCGCACGCGGGTCGTAGTTCTTGTAGACGCGGTGGCCGAAGCCCATCAGGCGGAAGCCCGACTCCTTGTCCTTGGCCTTCTCGACCGCGGACTTGACGTTTTCCGGACGGCCGATCTCTTCGAGCATCTTGAGGACGGCTTCGTTGGCGCCGCCGTGCGCAGGCCCCCACAGCGCCGCGACGCCGGAAGCGACGCTCACGTAGGGATTGGCACCGGTGGAACCGACCAGGCGCACCGTCGAGGTCGAAGCGTTCTGCTCGTGGTCGGCGTGCAGGATGAAGAGCAGGTCCATCGCCTTGGCGGCGACCGGATCGAGTTCCAGCGGCTCGCTGGGCACCTCGTACATCATGTGCAGGAAGCGCGTGGTGTAGTCGAGGTTGTTGCGCGGGTAGCGCAGCGGCCAGCCGATGGAATGGCGGTAGCAGGCGGCCGCCACGGTCGGGACCTTGGCGATCAGGCGGATCGCCGCGAGGCGACGCTGCTCCGGATCCTCAAGGTCGAGGTCGTTGTGATAGAAGCTCGCCATCGAGCCCAGCATGCCGACCAGCATCGCCATCGGGTGGGCGTCGTGGCGGAAGCCGCCGAGGAAGCTCTTGAAGGCCTCGTGCATCATCGTGTGATGCGTGACCTCGTGCTCGAACGCCGAGAACTCGTCCTTGCCCGGCAGTTCGCCGTTCATCAGCAGGTACGCGACTTCCAGGAAGCTGGAGTGCTCGGCCAGCTGCTCGATCGGGTAACCGCGGTACAGCAGCACACCCTCTTCGCCGTCGATGTAGGTGATCGCCGATTTGCAGCTGGCGGTCGCGGTGAAGCCGGGGTCGTAGGTGAAACAGCCGGTTTCCTTCGGCAGCTTCGCGATGTCGATGCACGGCGCGCCCAGCGTGGGGTGCTGCACGGGCAGGACGACAGTCTTGTCGCCGGCGGCAAGGGTGGCCTGGGACAGGCCAGACTTGGAATCGGACACGGAACACTCCTCATGTCTGCGGGCAGCGGCACGGGGCCGGCGCACGGAGGGGGACAGGGAATCGGCTCGCCAAGGCGAACCGTGACCGCGAATTATCGCATACCGGCCGCGGTCGATACCCAGGCGCATTGAGTCGACCGGATGGGGGAAGCAAGCGCGGGCCGCGCATCGCACCCCGCCTGCTGCAACGCGACCCACGCCGCAGCGACACCGCTCCCGTCAGGCGCGGCGGGACGGATCGACCAGAAACGAAAAACGGCTGCCCGGGGGCAGCCGTTCTCGCGACGCGGGACGCGCTTACTTGGCGTAGCGCTTGCGGAACTTGTCCACGCGGCCGCCGGTATCCATGATCTTGTGCTTGCCCGTATAGAACGGGTGCGACGCCGACGAGATGTCGACCTTGATCAGCGGGTACTCGTTGCCGTCGTCCAGCTTGACGGTCTCCTTGCTGGAGAGGGTCGAGCGGGTCAGGATCTGGAAATCCGTGGTCACGTCCTGGAAGACGACGTCACGGTATTCAGGATGGATGCCGGCCTTCATGGCACTCACCAATCGTATGCGGGGAAAGTCGGGCAGTATAGCGGCCGACCTGCCCCCTGCGCAAGCGCCGTGTGCATCGGGCTAAACCGCCGCCAAGGCCGCCCGCACGCGCTGCTCGAACGCGGCCTGGTCGTAGCGCAGCACCAGCCGTGCGGTGTCGGCCTGCCCGCCCTGGCGCAGCCAGTCCACCACCGTGGCGCCCCGGGTGTGGCGCCCTTCGAGTTCGACGGCCACCGGCCGCGTCTCGTGCTCTACCACGCCTTCGGGCGCGAGCGCGCATGCCATCGCGAGGGCATCAGCCGAGTGCCACCGGTCGCCCCGGCGATCGGCCGACCACTCGCGGGTCTGGCGCGAGATCGCTTCGTAGAACGTGGCCCGCGCGGTGCCAACCTGCAGCCAGTGAACCACCTGGTCGTGCGGCAGGCCGTGGGCGAGCGTGGCCTCCCAATCGACCAGGTCGAACCCGCCGGCGGCGCCGAACGCTTCGAACACGATGTGCGCGGCCTCGGGGTCGAACGCGATGTTGAACTCGGCGGCGGCCGTGATGTTGCCGTGCGCGGTCAAGGCGCCGCCCATCACCACCAGCCGGTCCACCCGTTGCGGCAGCGAGGGGTCGAGCTTCAACGCCAACGCGACATTGGTCAGCGGGCCCAACGCGACCAGCAGCAGGCGGCCGGCGTGGGCGTGCGACAGGCGCAGGATCGCCAGCGCGGCGTGCTCGTCCTCGGCCCGGCGCGTGGCGGTGGTGTAGGCCGTGTCGCCGAAGCCGTCCTGACCGTGCACGTACGCGGCGTCGCGCGCCGGGTGCAACAGCGGGGCATCACAGCCGGCGAACACGGGGACATCGACATCCGCAACCTCGCACAGCTTCAGCGCGTTGCCGACCGTATGCGAGAGGCCCACATTACCGGCGGCGATGGTCAGGCCCACCACGTCGTGGCGCGCGTCGGCGAAGGCCATCAGCAGGGCGAGCGCATCGTCCACGCCCGGGTCGGTGTCGATCAGCAGCGGAATCTTCTGGGACTGGGTCATGGCCCCATTATGCCGGCGCGGTCGGGCTCAGGCGCTGGCGGGCTCAGGCACTGGCATAGCGCGACGCCCCGCCCACCCAGCGCGCGACGATGCGTTCGGCGATGTCGGGATGTTCCGCCAGCAGGCGTTCCGCCAAGCCGTGCACCTGCGGCAGCAGGTCCGCATCGCGCACCAGGTCGGCGACGCGAAAGCCGGCCAGACCGGTCTGGCGCGTTCCCAGCAGTTCGCCCGGGCCGCGCAGCTCGAGATCCTTTTCGGCGATGACAAAGCCGTCGCCGGTCTCGCGCATCGTCTCCAGCCGGGCGCGGGCAGTGGCCGACAGGGGCGACTGGTAGACCAGCACGCATGTGGACGCCTCGCGACCGCGCCCCACCCGGCCTCGCAACTGGTGCAGCTGCGCGAGGCCCAGGCGCTCTGCATTTTCGATGACCATCAGCGATGCATTGGGCACGTCGACGCCGACCTCGATCACGGTGGTGGCGACCAGCAGGTCGATCTCGCCGCGCTTGAACGCCGCCATGGTCGACTGTTTATCGGCCGGCTTCATGCGCCCGTGCACCAGCCCGACCCGCACCTCCGGCAGCGCCGCGCCGAGCTCCTCGAACGTGGTCTGCGCCGCCTGTGCGACGACCTCGTCGCTGTCGTCGATCAGGGTGCACACCCAGTACGCCTGCCGCCCCTCGGCACAGGCCTGCCGGATGCGCTCGACGAGCTCCGGTCGCCGCCCGGCGTTGAGCACCACCGTGTGCACCGGCGTGCGCCCGGGCGGCAACTCGTCGATGGCCGACACGTCCAGATCCGCATAGGCCGACATCGCCAGCGTGCGCGGGATCGGGGTGGCGGTCATCACCAGCTGGTGTGGCACGACGGCGTCGCCCGGCACCCCGCCCTCACCTGCGGCCCGCCCCGAGGCGCCCTTGTCGCGCAGCGCGAGCCGCTGGTGCACGCCGAAGCGGTGCTGCTCGTCGACGATGGCCAACGCCAGGTCGTGGAAGGCCACGCCCTCCTGCATGAGTGCATGCGTGCCGACCACCACCTGCGCCTCGCCGGAGGCCACGGCATCCAGCGCCTGCCGGCGCGCGCGACCGGTGACCTTGCCGGCCAGCCAAGCCAGGCGGATCCCGAGCGGTTCGAGCCAGCCGCGCAGGTTGGCCAGGTGCTGCTCGGCCAGCAGTTCGGTGGGCGCCATCAACGCCGCCTGCCGCCCCGAGGCGACCGCCAGCATCGCCGCGAGCGCGGCCACCACCGTCTTGCCGCTGCCGACGTCGCCCTGCACCAGGCGCAGCATGGGCGTGGGGCGGCCCACATCCTCGGCGATCTGTTCGAACACGCGCTGCTGCGCACCGGTCAGCGGGAAGGGCAAGGCGTCGCGCAGGCGGTGCGCCAGCTCGAAACGGTCCAACGCCGGCGCGGCATGCGCCTGCTGGACGATGCGCTGGCGCCTCAAACTGAGGTGGTGTGCCAGCAGCTCCTCCAGGGCCAACCGCCGCTGCGCGGGGTGCAGACCGGCCAACAGCGCGGCCACATCCTGGTCACGGCCCGGGCGGTGCACCGCCAGCAGCGCCTCGCGCAGCGATGGTAGCCGCAGGGCGGTACGCAGCGCGGGCGGGAGCAGTTCAAGCGCCGCGTCGTCGGGCAGGCGGTCCAGGGCCAGGCCGATCAGCCGCCGCAGGGTCGCCGGCCCGATGCCTTCGATTGCCGCGTACACGGGATCCAGTGCATCACCGAGCCCGTCCGCATCCTCGTCGGCCATGACGCGGTAGCTGGGGTGGACGATCTCCAGCCCGTTCTGCCCCGGACGCGCCGTGCCATAGCAGCGCACGCGCGTGCCCGGCTGGAACTGCGCGACCTGCGCGGCGCGGAAGTGGAAAAAGCGCAGCACCAGCGTGGCGCGGGAGCCATCGTCCAGGGCCACGCGCAGCACCGGGCGGTAGCGGAAGCCGCGTTCGACCGCCTCGACGCGGCCTTCGACCTGCGCCGCCATGCCGGGTTGCAGGTCGGCGATGCGGGTGAGCCGGGTGCGGTCCTCGTACTGGCGCGGCAGTTGCAGCCAGAGGTCCTGCAGGCAATGCAGGCCCCGGGCCGCCAGCTTCTCCGCCACCCGCGGACCGCACCCGGGCAGCACCGTCAGCGGTGCGTCGCCGATGGCGGCCAGGGCCGGGGTGGGACGGGCGATACGGGGCACCGGCCGCGCCTCAGGCAACGCGCGTCATGCGGGACCGCCCTGCACCGCGCACGGCCTCATTCCAGGACGAGCACCGCATCGACTTCGAATGCGGCCGCCTTCGGCAGCGCGGACACCTGGATGGTCGAGCGGGCCGGGTACGGCGTGCCGAAATACTCGGCCATCACCGCATTGACCGCCGCGAAATCCGCCAGGTCGGTCACGTACAGGCCCAGCCGCGCAACCTGATCGAGCGAGCCACCCGCCGCCTCGCACACCGCGCGCAGGTTGTCGAACGCACGGCGGACCTGGACCTGGATGTCGCCGGCCACGAGTTCGCCGGTGGCCGGATCGAGCGGGATCTGGCCCGAGAGATAGACGGTGTTGCCGGCACGCACGGCCTGCGAGTACGGGCCGATCGCGGCCGGGGCCCGATCGGTGTGGATGGCGGTGCGGGGCATGCGGTCTCCGGCGTCGGGGTGGCACGCCAGTGTAGCGAAGCCCGGGGCCTGCCCGGGGTCGGGAATTGCCGCGCGACGGCGTCGGTGCGTGCGCCGGCTAGATCCGCTGGATGCCCATCACCACACCCAGGCGGCGCACCTTGCGGATCACGTCGGCCAGGTGGCGACGGTCGCTGACCTCGATGGCAAAACGGAGCACCGCCATGTTGGCGTCGCGGTCGATGTACTCCACGCGGTCGATGTTGGACTCGACCTCCGCGATGGCCGCGGCCACCTGCGCCAGCGCGCCGGGGCGGTTGTCGACCTCGATCTTGAGCGCGGCGGCGAAGTCGCCGCTGACCTCGCGGTCCCAGCCCACCGCCACCCAGCGGTCGGGCGACTTGCGGTACTCGGCCACGTTCGAACAGTCCAGGCGGTGCACCACCAGGCCCTTGCCTGCGGTGTGGTAGCCCATGATCTCGTCGCCCGGCACCGGCAGGCAGCAGTTGGCGAAACTGATGACACCGCGCTCGGCGCCGGTGATCAGGATCTTGTCCTCGGGCAGCGCGACCGGGTCGGCAACACGGCGTTGCGCCTTGCCCTTGGCCGCGCGGGCCAGCGACAGCGCCACCTGGCTGGGCATGCGGTTGCCCAGCGCGATGTCGGCCAGCAGCGCCTCCAGGCGCGGATAACGGTGCTCGGCGAGGTACGCATCGACCCGTTCGGACGGCACCCGGTCGAGCGAGGTTTCAAGCGCCTCCAACGCCCGGTCGAGCATGCGGTGGCCGAGCTGCACCGCGTCCTCGTGGCCGATCTGCTTGAGCTGCTGGCGGATCGCGGTGCGCGCCTTGCCCGACACCACGAACTCCAGCCACTGCGGCTTGGGCGTGGACGACCTGGCGGTGATCACCTCGATGCGCTGGCCGCTGGCCAGCTTGGTGCGCAACGGCGACAGCTTGCCGTCCACACGCGCGGCCACGGCCGTGTTGCCGACATCGGTATGCACCGCGTAGGCGAAGTCGAGCGCGGTGGCATTCCGCGGCAGCGACAGGATGTCGCCCTGCGGCGTGAACAGGTAGACCTCGTCCGGGAACAGGTCGACCTTGACGTTCTCCAAAAACTCCAGCGACGAGCCGGTCGCATGCTGCGACTCCACCAGCCCGGTGATCCAGTTGTGCGCGCGGCTCTGCGCACTGTTGGGGCCTTCGCCGCCGTCCTTGTACGACCAGTGCGCCGCGATGCCGCGCTCGGCGATCAGGTCCATTTCCTCGGTGCGGATCTGCACTTCCACGGGCGAGCCGTAGGGCCCGAACAGCACGGTGTGCAGCGATTGGTAGCCGTTGGCCTTGGGGATGGCGATGAAGTCGCGGAAGCGCGCATCCAGCG